>DASROJ010000249.1:0-2454 GCA_035646975.1 Patescibacteria group bacterium | reverse complement strand
GTGCGAGATCGCCGCGGTGCTCGCCGATCGGGGTCCCGGCCTCTTCGGCTTGTCGGCCCGCCAGTCGCTTCCGCTCAACGCCTTCGTGCGGCTCGACGACCTGCAGCGGGCCATGGGTGCGCCGGGAAAGATAAACACGATACTGCTGCCGCGCGACGCGATCTCCCCCCAGGTCCTGGAAAAGCGGCTGGACGACGCAGTCGGTCTGGCCGACGCCGGTCTGATCGTTTCCGCCGATTCGACGCCGCTCGCGGTGACGAGCCGCGATTTCGTGCTCTCTGCCGCGCAGGTGGCCGCCATCGATCAGACCGCGGCCGCCCTCGGAGCCCGGACGCAGGAAGTCTCGACCTACCTGGCCAACGAGCTGCGCGTGGGCGGCCGCTCGGTGCCCTATTCGACCGTCACGGCGATCGACCCGGGCCCGACGCCGTTCGACGGGCTGCAGCTGGCCGGCGGCGGGCCGGCCCCATCGCTTGCCGCCGACGAGATCCTGCTGGACGCCTGGGCGGCGGAGGATCTCGCGGCGGCGCCCGGCAATTCAGTCGACATGACCTGGTACGTCATCGGCGAGAGGGAACAGGTTCGCGAACGAACCGCGACGTTGCGCGTCAAGGGAATCGTGGCCATGAGCGGGCTGGCCATCGACCCGACGCTCACGCCGGACTATCCGGGCATCAAGTCCGCCCGGCACATCGCTTCATGGGATCCCCCCTTTCCCGTGGATTTCAGGAAGATCCGACCGCGTGATGAGGCCTACTGGGATCGGTACGGGCCGACGCCGAAGGCTTTCGTCGCGCGAGCCGCGGGCGAGCGTCTCTGGGCGAGCCGGTACGGCAGCGTCACGAGCGTGAGGATCGCTTCGCCGGCGGCAGAACCGGCCGGGGAGTTCGCGCAACGCTTCAGCACGCAGCTCAGGGCGAAAATCCCGCTGGCCTCCACCGGGATTCAGGTCCGCGATCTGAGAGGCGAGGGAGACGCGGCTTCGGATGGCGCCACCGATTTCGGGATGCTCTTTCTTGCCTTCAGCTCTTTTCTGATCGTCTCTTCCGCTCTGCTGTCAGGTCTGCTGTTCAGGCTCGGAGTGGAGCAGCGGGCCCGCGAAATCGGCGTCCTGCTCGCCGTCGGCTACACGGTGAGAAGGGTTCAGCGGAGATTTCTGGCCGAAGGAGTCGTCCTGGCCGCCGCCGGTGTGATACCCGGACTGGCGGGGGGCGCCGTCTACGCCGGCCTGCTGATGGCCGGGCTGCGCACGGCCTGGCGCGGGGCCGTGGGCACATCACGGCTGTCATTGCACGTGACCTGGCAGAGCCTCGTGCTGGGCGGAGCCATCGCGATCGGCATCGTCGTCCTGTCGATACTCGTCTCGGTGTGGCGACTCGGACGCCATCCAGTCCCCGCGCTCATCGCGGGACGGTTTGGCTCGCGCGCCGTGTCACGCCCGGGCCGGCTCTCGCGCTGGCTGGCATCCGGCGCTCTGGTGGCGGGGGTTGCTCTGCTTGTATATGCGCTCGCCACGGCGGAGTCGTCATCGCCGGCGCTCTCGTTCGGCGTGGGAGCCTGTCTGCTGGTGAGCGGTCTGGCGTTCTTTGCCTCCTGGTGCGGTGGGTCGTCACGGCACCCCGCGCTGCTGCCGGGCCGGACGCTTCTTGCCCGAATGGCCGCGCGCAACAGCGCCTGGAATCCGGCAAGAAGCCTGCTCAGCGTGGCGCTGATCGGTTCGGCCTGCTTCGTGATCCTCACGGTGGCCGCCGCGGGGCGCGAGGAGGCCCCCGAGGACGACAGCATCGGGTCCGCGCAGGGTGGCTACCGGCTGATGGCCGAATCCGACATCCCGTTGCACCAGGACCTCGACACCGCGCAGGGAAGAGAAGCGCTCGGCATCGCACCGGAGACGGCCGGTCTGTTCAACGGTGTCGTCATCATGCCGTTTCGGACGGTGCCGGGTGACGACACCTCGTGCGCCAACCTCTACCGTCCGGGCCGGCCACGGCTCCTCGGCGTGCCGGAAGAGCAGATCCGGCGCGGCGGGTTTCGTTTCAAGAGCGCCGCAGGAAAGACGGACAATCCCTGGAGGCTTCTCGATCAACCCGTTGAAAGGGATGGCTCCGATGGCTCCGATGCTTCCAATGGCCCGGCCGAACCGGAAGTCGTGCCCGCCATCGGCGACGAGAACTCGGTGCTCTGGATCCTTCACAAGGGGCTCGGACAGGTTCTGTCGATCGAGGACGAGCGCGGAGAACCGTTGAAGCTGCGTTTCGTCGCCCTGCTGGAAGGAAGCCTGTTCCAGAGCGAGATCCTGATCCCGGAAAAGTCCCTCGAGCGGCATTTCGGCAGCCGCGACGGCTATTCGTTCTTCCTGATCGAGGCCCCCGGGAAACAGGCCGCCGGTCTCACCCGCGTGCTGGAAACCGCGCTCGGACGCGAGGGGTTCGATGTGTCGACGGTGGCCGAGCG
>DASROJ010000248.1:0-3551 GCA_035646975.1 Patescibacteria group bacterium | reverse complement strand
GATCCAAACCATCAACGAGCTCTGTGGCGAAGCAGACGGCCGAGAGAAGCTCTGATGCGCACCGTCGAGACCGCCTACGGCCCCTTCACCGGCTTCGACCAGGATCTCGTCACGCAGATCCTCTCGACCGGGCAGTTCTGGGATGCGCAGATTCGCCCCTACCTCGATCAGGCCGACCCCGCAGGCTGGGCGATTGACCTGGGCGCGAACATCGGCTGGTTCACCGTGTACCTCGCGCAGCGCCACCCGCATGTGATCGCGGTGGAAGCGCATCCCACCACGCGCGAGCGCCTGCAGCACAATGTGCGCGCGAACACCGCGGAGGGCGTGGTCCATGTGGTCGGGGGCGCCGCCTACGATGTCCTGACCCTGCTGCGCATCGCGCCTGAAGCGTGGCTCGGCTGGCCGATTGCGGATCTGGTGAACCTCGATCTCGTCCCGAACGCCGCCTCGCTGGCCTTCGTCGCGGGGATCGTGGGCGACCGCGGGGAGATCCTCGCGGGGCCGATCGACCTCGCGGTGCCCAAGGACGCCCACGTCTCCCTGATCAAGTGTGACGTGCAAGGGGCGGACCTCCGCGCGCTGCGAGGGTTGCGCAGCACCATCCGTCGCTGCCGTCCCCTGATCGTCTTCGAGTTCGAGGAGGGCGCCTCGGCGTGGCACGGCGATGAGTGGTGCGACTACGAGGGGTTCTTCAGCGCGCTGGGCTATCGGCTGGAGCGGGTGAGAGCAGATTTAGGAGATTGGGTGGCGTGGCCATGAGAGTGCTGCTGGTGACCTCTGAAGGGGCTTGCGGTATAGCCGAGCACAGCGCCTATCTCAAGGAAGCCGTCGAAGCTGCCGATCCCTCGATCGAGGTCGAGCTCATCCCCGTGCTGCACCCGCACGCGATCACCAACCGCCTCGCGAGCAGCGGCCCCGCGGCGGATCTGGTCTGGCTGAACTACCATGCGGCGCTGCACTCGCAGTGGACCCCGGAGTACATCCGTACTGTACGTACCAAGGTCCCGGTCGGCGTCACGTGGCACGACACCGGCGTCCCCAACTCCGACCACTGCACATCGATCCACGCCGTCGCCGATGCCTTCGTGGTGCATGAGCCCGCAGAGGATCTGCCGGGGGCGATCTACTGGCGACAGGGAGTGCCTGCGCGCAAGGGCTGTTGGCAGTACGAGTGGCAACGCTGGCCGGTGCTCGGCTCGGTGGGCTTTCCGTTCGGCTGGAAGAACTTCGATCTGCTCGCCGAGGCGACGGCGACGACGGGGTGGTCGTTGCACCTGATCGCGCCCAATGCGACACACGAGCAGATCACGGGGTGGATCGCGCGCAATCCGAGACTCTCAGTCGAGGCGGGGTTCCTGCCGCGCGACGCCGTCGTATCTCAGCTCTCCGGGTGCGATGCGACGGCTTTCGTCTACCACTGTCACAACACCGGGACCTCGGGCGCGATTCGTCAAGGCATCGCCGCACGCAAGCCCCTCATTGCGTCGGAGTATCCCTTCTGCCGCCAGAACCGCGACCTCTGGCTCAACGAATTGGGCCGACGCGCCATCACGTGGGTGGAGCCGAACTACCAAGCGCTCGTCGGGGCCCTGAGCCGCGTGCGCATCGCCCCACTGGATGCCGGTATGGTCGCGCTCGCCGCGCAGGATTCATGGATGAAGCTCGGACACCGTTACGCGAAACTGTACAAGGACCTCTGTGGCTAAGCTCCCCCGCTCCCGCATCCTCCAGCCCTCTGACGTCGCCCAGATGTCCGGCGACCTCGCCCGCATCGTCGATTGGAAGTTCGACACCCGCGCCCCGCAGCACAACGCGCGCAAGGTGGAGTACACCGCGGTGTTGGAGGCGGTGGAGCAGATCACCTTCGACTCCCCCTCCAAGGTCATCGTGGATGTGGGCGGCGCCGGCTCGCCTCTGCCCGACATGGTGAAGGAGATCACCGGCATTCGCCCCCTGGTCATCGACCCGGCCGACGATATTGCGAACTGTGATCTCGGCGCCTACCTGCAGCGCAACCCGCCGCTGGCGAATCTCATCCTCTGCATCAGCGTGATCGAGCACGTGCAGGATGAGGCGCAGTTCCTCTATGAGCTCACCAGCCTGCTCGCGCCGGGCGGGTGGCTGGTGCTGACGATGGACTTTGCCGCGACGCAGCCGGATGCCTATCACTTCCACTGGATGCGGGAGCGGATCTACACACCCGCGGACCTGATTCGGGTGCAGCACCATCTGCTGACGCGCCTCCAGTGTGATCCCGATTTCGACGAGTACGACGGTCCCTTCGAACCGCTCGTGCATGACTATTCGTTCGCCAGCCTCGTCGCCCGCAAGCGTCTCACGTATCGCGCCTAGGAGATCCCATGGACACTCGCACCACCTGCCGCAGCTGCGCCGCCGCTCAACTGGATCTCCTGCTCGACCTCGGGCCGCAGCACCCCGTGGACTTCCCCGCGACCCCCGACGGGATCACCAAGCCCGCCTCGCCGGTCGTGGTCGTCCGCTGCCGCGCCTGCACGCTGGTCCAGCTCCTGCACACCGTCCCCCAAGCGGATCGGTACAGTACGTACTGGTACAGGAGTGGCATCAACGAGCTGATGGTCGCCGAGCTCCACGACATCGTCGACAAGGCGCGCCAGCTCACGGCCGTCACCCCGCGCTCGATCGTGCTCGACATCGGCGCCAACGATGGCACGCTCCTCGCCGCGTGGGGGAAGGGACCCTATCGCATCGCCGTGGAGCCGGCGACCAACCTCTACGAAGCCCTCGCCCCCCATGCCGAGCAGGTGCATCAGGAGTGCTGGCCGACCAGCGCGGTGGCCTACCTGCCGTGCCACTCCGTGAGTGTCGTCACCTCGATCGCCATGGCCTACGGGGCGGATGACCTCGGGGCCTTCATCGGCGCGATCGCCCGCGTGCTGAAGGATGACGGCGTCTGGATCGTGCAGTTCCAAGACCTCCTCTCGGGGATGCGCACGGCCGCAGTCGACTACCTGGTGCATGAGCACCTCATGTGGTTCAGTCTCTACAGCCTCATCCAGGTGCTCGCCGATCACGGGCTGCAGGTGATGGACGTGGAGCCGCGCGCGATCAACGGGGGGAGCCTGCGGTGCTACGTGCAGCGGGTCGCCCCTGCCAGAGTCCCGAGCGACCGCGTGCGCGACTACCTGTTCGCCGAGGGCGATGCCGGGCTGGTCTCGCCCCCGGAGTCGCCGGCGAGCTGCTGGCCTGAGTTCAAGCGGAAGGTGGATCTGATCAGGGCCGCGGTGCCTGCAACGGTGCAGGCGGCGCTCGATGCCGGGCTGACGGTGGATCTCTACGGCGCGAGCACCAAGGCGACGCTCCTGCTGCAGCTGTGTGGGCTGGACCGCTCGTCCCTGCGCTGGGCCGTGGAGCGGCAGTCGCAGAAGGTGGGCAGGTATGTCGGCGCGACCGGCATCCCCATCGTGTCTGAGGAGACGTGGCGCGCGAATCCGGGGAGCATGGCCCTCTTAGGGATTTCCCAGTTCAAGGCAGCGGTGCTCAAGCGCGAGGCTGGCTACCGTGGGGGA
>DASROJ010000247.1:0-19502 GCA_035646975.1 Patescibacteria group bacterium | reverse complement strand
GCCCACGACCGTGCCGCTCTGCGCGCCGGCCGGGGCCGTCGCGAGGCCTGCCATGATCAAAGCCGTCGCAACGACGGCGCCCCGCCTCGTGAAGGTTGCTCTCATGACGCGCCGCCCTCCTCCGCCGGCTGCTCGACATAGACGAAGGTCGCCGCGGTGAACGATGCCCCGATCGACTTCTGCAACCGATCCGGGCCGCTGTTCGCGTGGATGCCCATGCTCCGGACATTGAGAATCCGGTCATGTTTTCCAATCACGTCGAGGAACCGGCCCAGGTCGTGGTAGTTGCCGACGATTTCCATGTTGTAGGCGTACTCTTTGAAGAAGTCCTCGCGCTTGATGCTCGCTTCGGACAGCGCCTTGATATTCAGGTTGAACCGGCCGGCCTGGCTCTCGAGCCACTTGATCAGCGCGCCCGCTTCGGGCTCGGTCGGAAGTATCCGCCTCAGGCTCGCGAGCTGCACATTGAGCCGATCGGTCTCGGCCTGCAGCTCGGCCCGCATCTTGGCTGCCTGCTGGCCTTCCTGTATCTTCACGTTGAGTTCGTCCAGCTCCGTCTGCTTGCCCGAGTTCTTCGCCGACATCGCCGCGAAGTTCGGGTAGAAATACTGGCCGCCCGCCACGATGCCGACGCCCAGAGCAGCGAAGACCACCAATTGTCCCCAGAATGGAAGCTTGTTCAGCATCTCAGGTGTCTCCTCGATCCCGTCGGCCTACTCACCTTGCTGGCCTGCTGCGGGTGGTTTCGTCTGCTTGCCGCCGGGCACGAACTTCGCCGAGAGAGAAAAGGTCACGTTGTCCCTGTCCGCCGTGTAGCTGATCTTGCCGACCTCCTGGAAGAAGGGCGAGGCGTCCAGATTGTTGTAGAAGTTCGCGTAGGCGTTCGGCGTCGTCGCTTTGCCGCTGAAGGTGAGCTGGTTGCCCGTCTCCTGCATCGACACGAGCCACAGGAAGTCCGGCAGGTTGCGGGACACTTCATCCAGCAACCGGACGGGCACCTGCTGGTTGTTCTTGAGGGTGGTGATGATGTCGATCTGCTTCTGGAAGGCGGCCTTCTTCACCTTGAGGACCTCGATCGCCTTGCGATCGTCCTCCACCTTCTTGAGCTGCTCGTGCGCGGTGTCGAGATCCTGGTCGAGCCGCACGCCTTCCGCGCTCAGGCTGTAGTATCGCCAGCCGGCGAAGGCGAGGCAGAGACCCAGGATCACCACCAGCAGGATGTTCTGACTGCCCCCGCCGCCCTCGACCTTGAGGGCTGGCTGCTTTCGGACCGATTCCCTTTTCGCCCCCGTGAGCAGGTTTACCTTGATCATTTGTCGCCCACCTTTCTCAGCGCGAGACCCACCGCGACGGCGGCCGCCGCCGTCATGGGCTCGAGCTTGTCGGGCGGAAAGGCCCGCTCGTTGACCTGGATGCTTCGGAACGGATTCATCATCTCCACCTGCGTGCCGAACCTGCGGCTGAGGTAGGACATGAGGTTCGGAGTGCGCGCCGCGCCGCCCGTGATCTGAATCAAGGAGACCGGGTCCGAGGCGGAGGTGGCCTTGAAGAAGTCGAGCGTCTTCTGGATCTCCGTGCCGACCTGCTCGCTCACCGCGTCGAGGATCGCCGTGACGCGCTCGTGCGGCACGCCGACCTCTTCGCCGCGTTTCGCGCCTTCGGCCTGCTCGAAGCTCAGATTCAGCTCCTTCTGCAGGGCGTCGGTGTACTGGTTGCCTCCCACCGAGATGTCGCGCCAGAAGATCGACGAGCCATCCTTCATGATTGCGATGTTGGTGACACTCGCGCCGATGTTGACCAGGGCGATGAGCTTGTTCGGCACCGCGTCGTAATTGGTCTCGTAGGCGTTCTGCAGAGCGAAGACGTCCACGTCGGCAAGCATCGCGTTGCGGCCCGCCTGGGTGATCACGCTCGTGTAGTCATTGATCTTGTCCTTCTTCACCGCCACGAGCAGGACATCCATGTTCCCCTCGCCCGCCGTGGCAGAGCCCTCGAGCACCTGGTAGTCGATGTTGACGTCGTCCACGTCGAAGGGGATGTACTGCTCCGCTTCCCACTGGATCGACTCGGCGAGCTCATCGGGATTCATCACGGGCAGGCTGATCTTCTTGATGATGACCGCATGGCCCGACAGCGAGATCGCCACATCCGAGTTCTTGATGCGATTGTTCGTGAAGACTTTCTGGATGGCGTCGATGACGAGACCCGAATCCATGATCGCTCCGTCGACGATCGCCTCGGGCGAGAGGGGCTCCATTCCGATGTTCACCAGCTGGTACCCCCGGCCCTTGCCCAGCTCCTTGAGCTCGACTGCCTTGATTGAGCTCGTCCCGATGTCCAGACCGACGAGGTTCTTGCTTCGTGAGAAGAGCACCGGCATCACCCTCGATTCGAAATCGTTTTCTTCCAAGACCTTGCAACGGATCGCGTTCGGCCAACCGCCTGCCCCCGCTCGGGGGTGACCCGCCTGCCGTTTGAACTCCATCCCGTCGCGGCTGCTCAAATCGAGAAACCGGAGGTTCCATTTATTCCGATTTCCTTGCGCGGGGGCCTAATATATGTCGGCACTCTCTTCGTGCAAGTTCAGCAGCCCCTTGTCAAATCTTTAGTCCTGCTTGACCCCTTGCGGGGCACCGTGCTAGGGTATGGCCTCTTTTTGCCCCTTCTTGCCCCTTTTCACCCAACGGACAGGGCGATTCGGGCAATGCCTTGGCGGCTGCGGGGATCCGGCGAATTGAGCCTCACGCCCGGTCGTCGCCAGGGGTAATCAGTGACCCGTGGCGCCTCATGCGCTTGCGGCTTTTTACCTGTGAGGACGTAGAGATGGCGAGGCTATGCGATATTTGCGGCAAAGGGCCCCAGCGGGGCAATAACGTGAGCCACGCCCACAACCTCACAAAGAAGGTGTGGTACCCAAACCTTCAGAAAGTCCGGGCCCAGGTTGGTGGGTCGGTCAAACGCCTGAAGGTCTGCACGCGTTGTATCCGGTCGAATCGGGTGCAAAAGGTCGCATCCTAGGCCGGACAGTTCCCCTCTTCCGCCTGCGCGTCATTTCAGTATGAGTGGGCTTCCAGGCTTCCATGCTCCCATGCCTGCTGGGACGCTGGCTTGCTGGCTTGAATTCAGGGAGCCAGATCTTCCCGGGGTTGGAGCTCTTCGAGGATCGGGGCCGGCATGTCGGGCTTCTGCCTCGACCTGCGCTTGATGGCGTGGTGGGTCTTGTTCATCCCGTAACGGCTCAACAGGTAGTTGCGCGTCATGTGACTGGCGGCGGCTCCGACACTTCTTGTCCCAGGCTTGAAGCGGCGCATGATTCCCGAAAGGGAGTAGGCCTCGCGCAGGAAGTAGTAGTACCCCTCCTGCAGCTGTTCCACCGTCATCCCCTTCGGACGTATCAGGACGTGGGCGCCGTCGAACAGGGCCCAGTTGTAGTCCATCGTCACGTCGGAATCGGAGGGGCAGCGCGCCTCCGGGAGGAAGGCGTCCGCATCCACCGCGTCCCGGAAGGTCCCGGTGCCCGGATAGGGTTGGATGATGTTCGCTACGACGTAGTCGATCCCGGTCTCGTAGATGAATTCCAGCGTTCTGTCGAAGCTCGAAGGATCGTCTCCTTCCAGCCCGAAAACGAAAGCTCCCATGACCTTGATCCCTGCATCGTGGACGCGCTGGACCCGTTCTTTCATCGCCTCGGTGTCGTTTGACCACTTGTCCAGACCGTCGATGGCTTCCTGGTTGACGGATTCGATCCCCAGGAACAGATCGCGGCATCCGCTTTCGTAGGCAAGCTTCAGCAGCTCGGGTTTCTCCGCGATGTCGATGGTCAATTCCGCAGACCAGGGTCGGCCGAGCGGGCGAACCGCCTCGCACAGGTGCTCGAACGAGCCGGCCGCGTTATAGAGATTGTCATCCCAGAAGAAAAACCTGTTGGTGAACCCGGGGCCCATGTTCGCGATCATGCGGTTTCCATAGCGCGGGCCGATCACGGGCAAGCGGACAAGCGCCCGGACGAGCCCGTTGTAGAACCCGGGTCCGGCCTCGCCGATGGTCTGACGGGTGTAGGCGGGGGATTGCGCCCGCAGCTCGTCGGCGACGTCGGCCGCGTCACGATTGCGCACCGTCGGGCCGTTGGTCAGGAACACGGCGCAGAAATGGCAATCGAGCTTGCATCCACGGGCGGAGTGAGTGGAGGCGACGATCTGCTGAGGTGGACGCTTCAGTCCCTTCCAGATCCCCATGTCGAGCGACAGCGTCCCCCGGTCGCGAATCCGGGCGAATGGCGCCTGGTAGATCTTCTGGACGGGCCTGCCTTGCTCGATGTCGGCGAGCAACGAGGAGGCCGCCCACTCCCCTTCCCCGGGGACGGTGGCGTCGAGGTGCCCGTGTCGCGTGGCTTCCTGCGGCATGGCCGAGGCGTGCGGGCCGCCGAGGACCACCGTGAGCTTCCTGCCCGCGGCGGCATACACCGCGCGAGCCTCGCGCGAACGCCTGTAGGCCTCGCGGACAGAATTCGTGTAGGCGGTGACGAAAAGAACGTCGTGATCGCCTTGATTCAGATCCGCCTTTTCCCGGAGAATCTCCTCGAACGAGGTCGGCCCTTCGATCTTGTCGTGTTGAACCACGACACGGGTGGATTCCCTCAGGGCGCCGTTGCGCCGCATGTACCCGACGAGATATGGAAACGCGATACCGGGACTGCGGACGAACGGGCCGGTGAGACGTTCCAGTCGGGCCAGCAGGCCGTTCTTGCCTGCCGCATCATCGACCATGTAGGAGTCGCGGGGTGTGAGGCAAATCAGGTTTCCGACGGTTGGCACGCAGATCCCCGAGAATCAAGTGCGTTTGCGAACGCCACGGCGCATCGCCCACCAACCTTACGGCCCGGGTAGCCCGGTTGCGTCACGACAGAACACGATAGCACGTCAGATGAGGCGGCGCGCTGCTCGAATTGTACGCGGGGTTCAGGGCTTTCTTAGGGGCGGTTCCATCCACGCGGGGGGCGGCTGAGGGCCTGGACGGATCCCGGCGATTTCAGGGTCGTCCTCGCCGCTGGTTTCCGAAGCCGGCTGCGCAGCTTTCTGCTGCTTGAGCTCGAGCCTGCGAGCGTCCTTTTCCTGCTGCTTCTGCTGCCGCGCCATTTCCTTCTGACGCTTTGTAAAGCTGGGCCTGGATCGTCTCGCCATGGTTCAGGCTTCTCCTGGGAATCAGAGGCTGCGCTTCTTGCCGCGCACGCCGCGACGGCTCTTGCCGTCCTTGCGGAAACCGCGCCCGGCCGGCGGAAGGTCGGCGCCAAACCGGCTCGCCGGGCTCGAAAAACCGGACGGTCTCGGGCCGCTGGAGGGCGGCCTCGGACCGGCGGAGCGCTCACGCGCCTCGCTCACGCTGATGGCGCGGCCACCCAACTCGGCTCCGTTGAGCTCGGCGATGGCTCGGCGCGCTTCGTCATCGTTCGACATCTGAACGAACCCGAACCCGCGCGGGCGACCGGTCTCACGGTCCATCACCACAGCGGCGGACACGCAGGTCCCCGCCTTGGCGAACAGTTGTTTGAGATCGTCGTCCTTGACTTCGAAGGGGAGATTGCCGATGAACAGCTTGATTGCCACTTCGGGCAGCTCCAATCAGCACATCCGCCGGAAGGGAGAATCCGACTCGGCGGGTCAGGGGATGAGTCGGGAGGTCCCCTGCAAGAATCACACAGGGACCTCCCGGATCCGGTTCTTCAGGTCAGATTGTGCGGACGTTCTCCGCCGCCGGACCCTTCTGGCCCTGGACGATTTCGAATTCGACCTTCTGTCCCTCGCTCAGCGATTTGAAACCGCTCGCCTGGATCGCGCTGTGGTGCACGAAGACATCCTTCGCCTCGCCATCAACGCTGATGAAGCCGAAACCCTTCGAATCGTTGAACCACTTCACAGTGCCCTTCGCCATGGTACTCAACACCTTCTAATATTCTGGGGCGACATTGCCCCTTCCTCCCGGATCCAGAGACCCATGAGAGTGTTTACTACCTCGTTTGCATCGGCGCATGTGAAGTGATTTTCACGGCGGGATGGAAACTGCGGGAAGTAACTCGCGAAAACTTATACGATCGGTCCGGGGAATGCAAGGCCTTTCTTCCGGACCCCGCAGGAATTGCACACCGGCGCCGACCGGAACCCGCGTGTTTTCTTGACGATCCTCCCTCTCAGCGGACCGCGATGGCGTCAATCTCCAGCGCCGCGCCCTTGGGCAGCTTCGCGACCTGGACCGTGGCCCGCGCGGGGGGATCGCCCGTGAAATACTTGCCATAGGTCTTGTTCATGACCTCGAAGTCGCCCAGGTCGGCAAGATAGACGGTGGTCTTCACCACCTTGTCGAGCGACGACCCGGCCGCCTCCAGGATGGCCGCCAGGTTTTTCATCACCCTGTCGGTCTGCGCGGCGATGTCGCCGTCGACGATCGCGCCACGCGCCGGGTCGATGGGAATCTGTCCCGACACGAACACCATCTCACCGGCGACGATGGCCTGCGAATACGGGCCGATGGCCGATGGCCCGCTGGAGGTGGCAATCCGCTCTCTCTTCATCTTCGCGACTCCCTAGTTGAGCACCCGTTCAACCCGTTTGATGTCCTTGAGCTTCCGCAGCCGGGCGATGACACGCTCGAGCTGCGCGCTGTCACGGACGTCCATCGTGATGCTGATCAAGCCCTTGTTGTTCTCGGATACGCGCGCATCGACATTCTTGATGTTGGTTTTTTCATCCGCGATCACGCTGGTGACGCGGGCGAGCACTCCCTGCTGGTCCTCGCTGTCCACCAGGAGCGTCGCTTCGTACATGGTGGTGCTGTCCTTTTCCCAGGCGACCTCGATACGCCTCTCCGGGTCGAACATCAGCCGCTGGACGTTGGGGCATTCGGTTCGATGCACCGAAACGCCCTTGCCGCGCGTGATGTAGCCGACGATTTCCTCTCCCCGGATCGGCTTGCAGCATTTCGCCAGGTAGACCAGCACATCGTCGAGCCCTTTCACCGTGACCTTCACGCCCTGCGAGATGCCCAGCGTCCGCTTGACGGCCTTGGTGAGCGCCGACTCCTCGCGCGGCCTGAGCTCCTCGTGCGGCAGCAGCGCATGCAGCAGCTGGGATGGCGTCATCTTGCCGTACCCGATCTGCGCGTAGAAGTCCTCCAGCGTGTCCAGCTTCAACGAGACGAGCCCTGCCTGCATTTCCTCGGGCTTGAACGATTTGAGGCTGACCTTGTAGCGTCGGAACTCCTTTTCGACGAGGGAACGTCCCAGGTCCACGGAATGGCGTCGCTCGTACGCGTTGAGCCAGTGGCGTACTTTGTGCCGGGCATGGGAAGTCTTGACGAAATTGAGCCAGTCGCGGCTTGGATGCTGATTGGCCGATCGGACGATCTCGACGACATCGCCGCTGTGCAGCTCGGTCTTCAGAGGCACCAGCTTGCCGTTCACGCGAGCGCGGGCGCAATGATGTCCCAGCTCGCTGTGGATCGCGTAGGCGAAATCGACCACCGTGGCCCCGCGCGGAAACGACCTCACTTCCCCCTTGGGCGTGAACGCGTAGACGTCCTCGGGATACAGGTCGATCTTGACCGCTTCGAGGAACTCCCGCGGGTCCTTGACCTCCTTGTGCCACTCGACAATTTTCTGAAGCCACTGGATGTTCATCTCTTCCTGTTTGTCGAAGGGCCCGCTTTCCTTGTATTTCCAGTGGGCGGCGATGCCCTTCTCCGCCACTTCGTGCATTTCGCGCGTGCGTATCTGGACTTCGAACGGCTGCCCCTTCTCGCTCATCACCGAGGTATGCAGCGACTGGTAGAGGTTGGGCTTCGGCATCGCGATGAAATCCTTGAAGCGGCCCGGCACCGGACGCCACATCCCGTGGATAATCCCGAGCGCCCCGTAACAGTGAGGGACGGTATCGGTAATCACGCGGAAGGCGACGTAGTCGTAGACCTCTTCCACCTCGATGTTCTGCTTCTTCATCTTCTTGTAGATGCTGTAGAGGTGCTTCATCCGGCCAGTGATCTCCGCCGGGACGCCCGCGTCTGCGAGCTTTTTCTCGAGAATCCCCCGGGTCTCCTGGATCACCCCTTCGCTGACCCGGCGTTTTTCCTCGAGCACGGTGCGGAGCTGCTCGTATCCGGCGGCGTCCAGATGCGCGAGAGCGAGGTCCTCCAGCTCCTGCTTGATCTTGCCCATGCCAAGCCGATTGGCCAGCGGCGCGTAGATCTCGAGGGTCTCCCTCGCGATTCTCTCCTGTTTGTCCTGCGACAGCGCGCCGAGGGTTCGCATGTTGTGCAGGCGATCGGCCAGCTTCACCAGGATGATCCGGATGTCGTCGACCATCGCGAGCAGCATCTTGCGGAAATTCTCGGCCTGTTTTTCCGCCTCGCTGGTGAACGGGATGCGGCTGATCTTGCTCAGGCCGTCGACCAGCCCGGCGACCTCCTTGCCGAAGTAGTCCTCGATTACCTCGCGGGTCGTCAGCGTGTCTTCGATCACATCGTGCAGGAGCCCGACAGCCACGCTCGTGGCGTCGAGCTTCAGGTCGGCCAGGATGAACGCGACCTCCAGCGGATGGCTCAGGTAGGGTTCGCCCGACATGCGCACCTGCCCGCGGTGTTCCATGGCCGAGAAGATGTAGGCGCGCCGCAGCAGGTCGAAATCGGCGTCCGGCTGGTAGGACTCCACCTTCTCGGTGATGTCCTCGAAGCGGATCTTGTGGCGGGCCTCGGCTCCTGCGGTCGGCATGACGCCCCTATGCGAGTAAACGCTCTGTCTGCAAGCTTTGAATATATCAGGGGGATGGCGCGCCCGACAAGGCGACCACGCTGATGCCCCTGCCCGCGGCTCTCAGTTGACCTTGAAAACAGCCGGGGTTGCCACGGCGGCGAGATTAGCAGGCCTCCCATCGAGTGCAGCATGATGAGTGTGATGCGGCGCTGGCAGATAACCCTGCCCGAGGGCCGTACGACGCGAGGCCGACGCACGCGCCGGGCGCGTGCGGCCGAGCGGAGTCGAGGCGAGCAGCGAGCCGGGCTCGCGCGCAGCCGTGCCCGAGGGAGGGTCTCGAACCCGCGAGTCCCCGGCGCTACGCGGTCGTCTTCTTCTCGACCAGCGTCCGCCACCAGATGACGACGGGGCTGGAAATGTAAATCGTGGAGTAGGTTCCCGTGATGACGCCGACGAGCAGCGTGAACGAGAACGGATTGAGGCGGCTGCCCCCGAAGAGCCAGAGCACCAGCACCATCATGATGACCAGACC
Organism: Patescibacteria group bacterium; assembly: GCA_035646975.1. GTDB lineage: Bacteria > Acidobacteriota > Polarisedimenticolia > JACPZX01 > DASXTC01 > DASROJ01. The sequence goes on along the minus strand of DASROJ010000247.1, from coordinate 10,233 downwards.
GGATGTGAGGATGGTGCGTCCGAGGGTCTGGTTGATGCTGTCGTTGAACAGGCGTTCCAGGCCAATTCCGCGACGGTGCTTGACGTTCTCCCTGACCCGATCGAAGGTGACGATCGTGTCGTTGATCGAGTAGCCGACGATCGTCAGGATCGCGGCGAGCACCGTCAGGTCGAACTCCTTCCCGCTGAGGCTCACTGCGCCCAGAGCGACGATGGCGTCGTGCGCGAGGGTGACGGCCGCACTGATCCCGTAGGCGAGCTTGTCGAATCGAAACCAGATGTAGGCCAGCATCGCCAGCAGCGACCCGAGGATCGCGTACGTGGCCTTGGTCTTGAGCTCCTTGCCGACGCTTGGTCCGACGTAATCGACGCTGCGAATGGCAAAGCCGCCCACCACCGCATGGTCCTTCATCCAGGCCGAGACCTCGGGTGCCACCCCCGTTATCCCGCGCGCCTCATCCATCGATTTGATGAGTCCTCCGTGCGAGGCGCGGTAGGCCGTGATGGCGTCCACGGCCGCGTTGATCATCGAATCCTGGTGAGGGAGGGCGACCTCCAGTGCCTTTCTGAGCTCCGTCGCTCCGGCAAGATTGAGGTCGATCCTGCCGGTGGCTTCCTCCCCGCCCAGCAGCCCCGCCCTCAACGCGGAGAGGACCTTCCCGGAGACATCGCCGGCCTCCGCGGCTTCTTCCGAAGTTCCCGGCTGCGGCGGCACCCGGATGAGGATGTCGTGTGCCGACGGGTCCTCGGCACGCCTGGCCGTCTGGATCTGGGCGCCTTCGAAGCCACGCTCCGTCAGGACCTTCCGGATCTGATCCACCCCGGTATCCTGGGCAAAGGTCAGCACCACGTCGGCGCCGCCCCGGAAGTCGATGCCGTACTGCAGCCCCCGCGTTGCGAGCGAAACGATGCTGAGGGTGGTCAGGACCAGCGACAACCCGACGAAATACGCCTTCTTGCCCAGGAAGTCGAAGTTGGGATTATGAAAAAACTCCAAGACGCTCTCCCCTCAGATGCTCAGGTGCTCGACGCGCTTGCCTTCACCCAGGACCAGCTCGAAGATGAGACGGGAAACGAAGATGGCCGTGAACATGCTCGCGGCCAGCCCGATGACGAGCGACAGGGCGAACCCCTTGACCGGCCCGGTGCCGAACTGGAACAGCAGCACAGCGGCGATGACCGTGGTGAGGTGCGTGTCCACGAGGGTCCAGAAGACCTTGCCGAACCCCGCATCGATCGCGGAACGCACAGTCTTTCCATTTCGAATCTCTTCGCGGATTCTCTCGAACACCAGGATATTGGCGTCAAGCGCCATGCCGAACGTGAGGATGACACCGGCGATGCCGGGCAAGGTCAGCGTGGCGCCAAGATAGGACATGATGCCCAGAAGCATCAGGACGTTGAGCATCAGCGCCAGCACGGCGTTGATTCCGGCGCCCTTGTAGTAGAAAAGCATGAAGGCGACGCAGCAGACCAGGCCGGCCAGCGCGGAGAACACCCCCTGCCGGATCGAATCGGCCCCGAGGGATGGACCGACGGTGCGCTCCTCGAGCACGGTGGTGCCCGCGGGCAGCGCGCCCGACCGCAGCTTCAGTCCGAGATCGTCGGCTTCCTGCAGCGAAGCGATCCCGGTGATCCGGCCGCTTTCGCGTATCCGGGCCTGGATCGTCGCGACCTGGATGATCTTCTTGTCGAGAAGCGCGGCCAACGGCTGGCCGATGCTTTCGCCCGTGAACTTCTCGAACCGCGCGCCCGCGTCGGGTGTCAGCGTGAACTGCACTTCCGCCGAGCCGAGCTCTCCGCGTCCCGTTCGCGCGGTGATCAGGTCGTTGCCGCTCACCGGGGAGTTCAGCGTAAGCGGATAGAACGCCTTGCGCCCGCCGAACGCGTTGGGGTCGGTTTCATAGACTTCAACATCGGCGGGCAACTGGCCGCCGTACTGCTCGACCACCTGCTCGCGGCTTTCCGCTCCCGTGTATCTCGTGCCGGCAAGCGCCGGGGGCGCCACGACCTTCTTGAACTCGAGAAACGCCGGCTTGGCGACGAGTTCCTTGACGCGCGCCGGATCGTCCACGCCGGGCAGCTGTATCAGGATCCGGTCGCTCTTCATCCCCTGCCGCTGCACCACGGCTTCCGCGACACCGAAAGCGTCGACCCTGGTCCGGATCCTCTCCAGCGTATCGACGACGGCGTCTTCCTTGATTCGATCCACCTCGAGCTGCGGCAGCGCGACGCGCAGGTTGTTGCCCTCTTCGGTGACCTTGTATCCCGGCAGGTCCGACTCGATGACCTTGATGAACTCGTCACGCGCCACCTTGTCGAAGTTCTCCACCACGACCGACGCGGTGGTCAGGTCGGGTCGGACACCGGAGGTCCCGAGGCTGCGCTTCTTGTACTCGGCCATCAGCGCGGCCGCGCGGGTATCGAGCACGGCCTTGACTGCGTCGTTTGATTCCACTCTCATCGCGAGGTGGATACCCCCCTTGAGATCGAGACCGAGACGCACCTTGTCCTTGGGCGGGATGACTCCCCACGCGCAGATGCCGGTCAGGACCAGCACGAGGATCACCTTCCATCTGAGGTCTTTTCGCATGAGACCTACTCCTCTCCGGCCCGGCTCTGATCGCTCTGCAGCGCCGACACGGCGTTGCGGGAGATGTCTATCTTGACGTTCTGAGCCACCTTGATCTGGATGATGTCGTCGCTGATGCCGGCCACCACCCCGTGGATGCCGCCGGTGGTGATGATCCTGTCGCCGTTCTTGAGGTTGTCGATCATCAGCTGGATGGCTTTCTGCTTCTTGTTGGCGGGCCTTATCAGCAGAAAGTAGAAGATCACCAGGATGAGAGCCATCGGCACCAGCAGGCTGAAGATGGACTGCGCCGGCTGGTCTCCCGCCGGTGCCGCCTGCATCAGGAGCGCAACTCCACGCACGCCCAGACTGGTCTCATGCATCATGCTGGTGAATCACCCTGAGAAGCTCTCGTTTGAGGACCGCAAAGAGTGCCGCAGCCTGTATGAAAAGTCAAGAGAGTTGACCGATCCCGACCCCGCGCAGTAGGGTGACCGTCATGCACGCCTTCCGCCTGCCGCTGCTTTCCGGTGTCGAATCGCTCCGGCATGTCTTCGTCGGACGGGGGCCGGCCCCGCGACCCGAGCCGCCGGCGCTCACACGGGAGCTCCTGGGAGGTGCCGACCACCGCCCGGTGACCCTGGCCCGGGCGCGACAGGTCCACTCGAACCGATGCCTGCTGGTCGATGGGCAAACGGCGATGCCGGAAGGGATCGTCGGCGACGGGGATGCCCTGGCCACCTCGAGCGGCGGAATCGCCCTCGGAGTCGCCACGGCTGACTGCCTGCCGCTGATACTCGTCGACCCCGTGTCGCGCGCGCTGGGGGTCGTTCACGCCGGGTGGAGAGGGACGGTGGCCGGCGTGCTGACCTCGGCGCTCGACTTGATGCGCGAGAAGCTGGACGCCCGCCCCGGGCGCATGGTGATCGGGGCCGGCCCGGCCGTGGGCGCCTGCTGCTATCGCGTCGGAGCCGAGGTGATCGAAGCGTTCGAACGCGCCTACCCGGCCCACATAAATATGATAGCCCGCAGGCCGGCGCCGGGCGTCACGCATCTCGATCTACTGGAAGCCAATCGCCTGCAGGCACAGGATGCGGGTGTCGACCTCGCTCGCTTCGAGTCGCTCGACCTGTGCACGGTCTGCCACCCGGAGGAGACTCACTCCTATCGGAGGCAGGGCCTGTCGGCTGGCAGGATGTGGGCGCTGGGGATGCTGGTGGATTAGCCGCCCATCTTCCTCAGGTCGGCCACCATGCTCTTTGCCTCCGTCGCCTTCGGATCGGATGGCTTGAGCTTGACGAACGTCTCGAGCTCAGACACGGCGTCCTTGAATCGGGCAAGACCCACGTAGGTCATCCCCAGCTGGAAATGGGCGTCCGCGTGCTGGGGGTTCTGCTCGATGGCTTTCTTGTAGGCCTCGGCCGCCTTCTCTTTCTCGTCCTTGTTGAACATGATGTTGCCGAGGTTGTAGAAGGCCATCCCGCTGGAGTCTGCCGCCCCCATCTTCTGGTAGACCTCCTGCTCCTTGGCGGCGTCACCCATCTGCTTGTAGCAATCGGCAAGCAGGGCGTAGTTCTCCATGTTGTCGGGTGTCTGCTCGATGAGCTGGTTGTAGATCCCGATCGCCTTGTCGTACTGCTTGGTGTCGACGTAGAGCTTGCTGAGGTTCTGCAGAATGCTCGGCACGCCGGGGTTGATCTCGAGCTCTTTTTCAAACGGCGGTATCGCCTGCATCAGCCGGCCCTTCTTGGCGTAGAGCATCCCCATGTCGAAGTTCGCCCCGCTGAATGTCGGGTCCAGCTCGAGCGCCTTTTTCAGCTCGGGCTCGGCCTCGGCCAGGTTGCCGACCTGAAGCAGCGCGCCGCCGAGCCAGCGGTGTGCCTCCGCGCTGTCGGGCTTCGAGGCAACGGCGCTCCGGAGCGGCTCGAGGGCGCCCGCGTAGTCACGCGAGGCGATCAACTCTTTGCCTTTCTCGAGCGGATCGGTGGCTGGCGGCGCACCGGCCGCCTGCGGCGTGAGCGCGCCGGGCGCACCGAGCGTTCCGGAAGCGTCGCCGCCGGCCGTCGCGCCTGGCGCCGCGCCCGCCTTGGCCTGCCTTTCGCCGGCGAGCTTCTGGAAAGTCGCCATGAACCGATCCTCCGGCACCAGGACGAAATCAATGACGCACTTTCCCTTGCTGGTGGCATCGCTTCGGGACTGGGCGGCCACCTGCACTTTGTGAAGTCCTTTCTGATCGCTGCCGACGAGATAGCTGTCATCGGTGACTGTGGTGCCATCGCCTCGGGTGGTGCGCGCCGTGATCTGCACGATCTTGTATCCCGCGAGCTCCGCCTTCGGCTCGTACGAGGTCGCCGCCAGCGTGCTGTGGCCGTACTTCCCCTTCTTCGACGTCCTGACCGGCTGCGAGTAGAGGTTCTTGGCGATGTGCAGGAAGGTGACCTTCACGTCCGCCAGGGGCGCGCCCTGATCGTCGACGATCGTCCCCTCGCAACGCTGGTTGTCCTCCTGCGCAAGGGCGAGTCGCGCGGGGGCCATTACGCCGGCGCAGACGACCGCGCAGAGGCCAAGGTTCCTCAACGCATTCCGGAGACTCATGACGGTATCCTCCACGCAAGAGCATTGCGGCGATCTGGTCAGGTCACTGCATCCAGCGTGGGATTATAGCCCTCGATTTCCGGGCGTCGCAACCAGACGGTGCCACCGGGCCGACCCAACCTGAGTTAACCTGAGTTAACATACGGGGCTCGGGACCGCGCCGACACATTCAGCGGAGAGGGCAAAGATGGAATCATCCAGGTCAGCAGGACGCCCGTCGGCGGCGGGTCATCGGGTGGCCGACTCGCGAGTCGAGATGACCGACCTGGTCATGCCACAGCAGATCAATCCGCTCGGCTCGGTGTTCGGCGGCTGGGTCATGGCGTTGATGGACAAGGCTGCGGCCATGGCCGCCACGCGCCACTGTCACGGCCCGGTGGCCACCGCATCGGTGGACCGGATCGACTTCCTGGCTCCGATGCGGCTCGGGCACATCGTGCGCCTGTCGGCGACGCTCACGCAGGTCTTCTCCTCGTCGATGGAGGTCGAAGTCGAGGTCCAGTCGGAGGACCCGCGCACCGGCCAGCGTGTGAAAACCTGCACGGCCTTCTTCACGATGGTCTGCCTCGGACCGGACGGAGGCCCGACACCGGCGCCGCCGCTGATTCTGGAGACGGAGGACGAACACCGGGTGGCTGCCGAGGCGGATCGCCGGCGAAGCCTGAGACTGACGCGGAAAAAGTGACAGGGCCGGCACTCTTCTAGAGACTGCGGGCGCTCCGGATACCCGGAAGCATGGACACCTTCGACAGGATATTCGCCATGGCCTCGCGCGGCGCGACACACTCCACCACCACGCTGTGACCATCACGCAGCCTGCGATAGCTCCACGCGGACATCGGCACTTTCTCACGGTCGAGCAATGCCCTGATGCCATCCAGGTTCGACGCCGGTTCTTCCGACACGACCCGCAGCGCCCAGTGCGGCGTCTTGCCGTTCGGCCAGACGTGGGAGATCCGCCCGAACACCCAGAGCACGGCGAGTATCAGGATCGTCGTGGTGAACGCCAGCATGTAGAAGCCGCTGCCCAGCGCGAGCCCGATGCCGGACACCGCCCAGGTCGTCGCCGCGGTGGTCAGACCCGTGACACCGCCCCGCGAATGCAGGATGGTGCCCGCGCCCAGAAACCCGATGCCGGTGATCACCCCCTGGGCGATGCGGCTCGGATCGGCGCTGACCACGGCATAATGATGCGCGACCTGGATGGAGAGAATCATCATGAGGGTGGAGCCCACGCAGATCAGGATGTTGGTTCGAAGCCCTGCCGGTTTGTCGGAGGCCTCGCGCTCCAGACCGATGGCGCCGCCCAGCAGGACCGCCAGGGCGAGCCGCACACCGTCCTCGCTGAGGAATCCCATGAAATCGTTCATCGCATGGCCTAATCTAGGCTCCCCCGTGGTCAGCCGCAATCAGGAGGAACGGAAATGCCCATGAAGGACCCGTCGTCCCGCCCCGGCCGCCGCACGGGTGTCAGGACCGAAATCCCGCCCAGCCGGCTGGACTCGCGCAGGATCTTCTCCCGCGAAGCCCGGCGCATGCCCCCCGAAGAGGTGCGGGGATGGAATCAGCGAAACCAGGCGTTGCTGAGCCTCTACGGCCTCGAAGTGGCCTCGATCATGGTGCTGCCCATCACGTCGCCCGCGATGTCTGCCGCTGCTCCGAGAGCCGGCGCCGGGGCGGCATCGGGCCCGCTGCAGAGCGAGCTGCGCGACCGGCTCATCCTCACCGGGATGATGGGCGCATTGTCCGTGTCGCTTTCCGGACGCGGCGACCTGCTCGCCCACCCGCAGGCGGAGCGCGACAAGCTCAAGCTGAAGGTCAAGGAGAACAACGACCGCAACTCCACCGCCGCGATGACCGAGTCGCTCCACGCCCTTTGCGACGCGACACCCGGGGTGAATCTGCGCATCGCGATCGGCGAGGGGGCGCGCAGGAAACCAGGAGAGAAAGGCGGCAACCCGACGCTGTACGCGGGGCAGGTGATCGGAAGCGGCCCGACGCGCTACTCGATCGCGGTGGACACGGTGGAAGGCACCACGAAGAGCACGATGTTCGATCACTCCTGCGGCACTCTCCTGTACGCGACCAGCGCAGAGATCGCCCCGGTGCCTGACGTCTACTTCGACAAGTGCCAGCTTCGCGGCGTGCAGGATGTCACGGTGGCCGATCCGCTCGAACGGATTGTCCAGGCCGTGATGGAGTCCCGCGGAACCCGCGAGATCAACCTCTTCGCGCTGGACCGGGCGCGTCATCCCATCGACCGGCTGCTCTCCTGCGGAGCCAACATGAGACTCGACACGGACGGTGACGCCTATCCGGTGGTGGCCTCCGGACTCGGCTGGGGCGTCTTTGCCGACAACCTGCGTCCGCTCGACGGCGTGGCCGGCAATATCGGCGGCGCGGCCGAGATGATCGCCTCGGCGGCAGGGGGCTACTATCTCGGCGTCCGGTCCACCGCGAGATTCTGCGCCTCGAAGATCAGGACGTGGGACGAGCGATACGATTTCAGCGGGGACGACGAGCGTGAGCTTCGAGCACGCGGCTTCGACCCGAACCGGGTGTACGACATCGAAGACCTCGTGCCCGGGATCGGGTCGGCCGACGGCGCCTTCGTGGCGGCGGCCATCTCGGACAACTGGCACGTGCCCTGCCTGAGCGCCGCGTTCGTCGGCGGAAATTTCGCCACGGTGACCGCCCTGTTCGTTGGCGCCGCAGGCACGGCGGAGATCTACGCGGTGCTGTTCAATTATCGCGACACGCTCGATCAGACCGCCGAAAGGCTCACCCCGGTGCTGACCCGTCTTCTCGGTCTGCCCGTGGCCGAGATACCGGGCGCCACGCGCGCCGCGGCCGGCGATCCGGTGCGCGCCCGGCGCCTGCGTCACGAGGTGGCCACCTCGTACTACATGCACATGCAGGAGGCAGCGCAGGGCGGCCCGGGCGATCCGAGGATGAAACTCGACCTGAAGGCCGCGGCCTCGGTGGAATCCCCCGAGGCGATGGCGTTTCTCCACGCCGTGGTCGAGGCGTCGCCGGACTGGTTCGCCTGAGTCGCCGGGTCAGGCGCGCGGCACCGTCTTGACGAACTCCGCCGCGTGGACGTGCCGGCCGACCACCTCCACCGTTCCCACCACGTTGAGCTTCCGGAAGAGAAGGTCGAACTTCGACTCGAGCGTCGCGCGGATCTGGCCGCGGGTCGCCTCGGGCAGATCCCAGCAGCGCTGTTTGAACGGGCCCCAGGCCTTCTTGCGGGTCTTGTAATAGAACTGCTCGGAGGTCATGTCCGGCTTGCGCTCGTCGGCGCAGTTCTGGTCCAGCCACGCGTACATCTCGGCCTTGAGGTCCTTCGGGAACGCCGGGTGCTCGTAGACGATGTTCTGGAAATCGGTCGCGAGGTGCACCTCGGCCGCGTCGGATTTCGGGAACTGGTCGAACAGGTCCTGCGGCAGCGTGGAAGCCCCATGCTGCACCGAGCCGGACATCCGATACCGGCTGCGGGCAACCCGCGTAATCTCCTTGAGCACGCTGAAATCGATCTTCACCTTCGCGACGCTGCCGTCGGGCAGCGGGATGCCGCCATGCTCGGTGCCGGTCTGCACGCTGATCTTGCTCGGCCCCTTCCAGGAGCCAGTGGAAGGGGACCGCCTGTTGAGATCCTCGAGCAGGCCATCCATGTAAGCGGTGAACTCCTCGGGGGTCGAGTTCTTCTTGCCGACCTCGCCGATCTCTCCGCCGATCGAAATCGTCATTCCCTTCGGCTCCAGCGAACGCACGTGCGCGGCCAGCTCGGCCGACACGCTGAAATTGTCGCGCTGCTGCTCGATCACGGTCGTCTTCGAGAGATCGACGATAGTCGAAGCGTCGAGATCGATGTTGCCGTACCCCGCGACGATTGCTTCCATGATCAGATCCTTGAGCGCCTTGATCTCGGTCGCGCGCGCCTCACCACCCTGCGCGAACTTCTTCGCGTTGACCTGGTAATGATCCCCCTGGATGAACAACGGCCCTTCGAACCCCTCCCGCAGCGCGGCGGCGATCACTACGGTGGCGTACTCGCCGCACCGCTGGAACGTGTAACCCATCTCCGAGCGGGCCAGCTCGAAGATGAAGGCCCCGACCTGGTTGCGCATCACGGACCGGACCACCGCGCGCGCCTTGTCATAAACCATTCCGCGCAGGTTGATGGCCGGCGTGGTGAAGCCGGTGGCCTCGCCGCGACCCATCGCCTCGTACAAAGTCTGTATCGACCAGGGCCTCACGCCGGACTGACGCGCCGACTCCCAGACCAGAACGCGCGCGGCTTCCCTTTCTGCTTCCGATGGAGCGAAAACCGCCGCCCGCACGAGGTCATCGATGACCTCCTCGCGCAGGCGCCGCCGATCGCGCACGACCACGGCCCCGCTCGCTCCGATCTCGATGATCCCCCGCCAGGCCTCGAGCTTCCGCTCGAGCGTCATCTCCGGCACGATTGCCTCCTCCGCTCAATTTTGCCCGCACAGTCCACGATTCGGATTGCGCCACATTATATCGCCCGGCACGCGTCGGGCAACACGCGAGTCATGCGACCGGCACGCACAAAGCGTGTCTGGTGACTCGCGAGCCCTCGCTTGATCGGCGGACGCACCTGCGGAAGCGACGTCGCACCCGCATGATGTCCACCGCGGCGCACTCGGGAGCGATCCTGCGACCGCGCGAGAACGATGGCCGCACCCGCGTGACGCCGACGGCATGTGGCGCAGGGACGGCACTCGCGCCTGCGTGACACCGACGGTGAACGGCGCGGAAGTGATGATCGCTGCGCAGCGACCATCGTGGAGGCGCCGGGGCGCCCGTCCGGGCGAACGGGACGCCGGGAGTCGCCCGCGGCGAACGGCTCAGGAGGACACGAGCCGTCCCCGACGGGCGCGAAAGGCGGACCGATCGCCCGAGCACGGGCCGGCGCCGCAACGGGGAGCCAGCGGCGAGCATCGCGACGGCGTGACGTCGGCGGTGAACGGCGCGGGAGTGATGATCGCTGCGCAGCGACCATCGTGGAGGCGCCGGGGCGCCCGTCCGGGCGAACGGGAC
>DASROJ010000246.1:0-3831 GCA_035646975.1 Patescibacteria group bacterium | reverse complement strand
GAAAAGAAGCAGGCCGAGCTGCTGGTCATCGTGACGCCGACCATCGTGCAGGCGCTCGGTGCCGATGCCGAGCTGCCGAAGCTCGAGATGCCCGAGTCGTTCGACCTCGGCAAGCCCGGCAAGAAATAGGGGAATGACCATGCAGACCATCAGAGCCATCCGGTCACTCGCAAAGGACGAAGAGGGCGCAAGCCTGATGTTCGTGGCCATCTCCATGATCACGCTGCTGAGCATGATGGCCCTGGCCATCGACGTGGGAATGATTTACGAGGCGAAGGGGCAGGCGCAGAACGCGGCGGACTCCGGCGCCCTCGCCGGGGCGGGCTCTCTGATCGTGAGCCCGGCCAACGCCACGCTGGCCACGGACACGGCAAAGCTTTTCGCCGAGAAACACCTGATCGTCAAGCAGCAGGTCAGCATCGTCTCGGCCAGCGACGTCCAGGTGGATCTCGCCAACGGCCGCGTCACCGTGACCGCGCGGCGCATCGCCGCGCGGGGCAACGCGGTGCCGACCTTCTTCGCGAGAATCTTCGGCAGGGATCTCGTGGACGTGGAAGCCACGGCGATCGCGGAAGTGGACAGCGCTTCATCGGCCTCCTGCATGAAGCCCTGGGCGATTCCCGACGCCTACGACGACCAGTCGGCCCCCATCGGCTCGTACAACAACGGCGACTACTACAAACAGGGCGTGACGTCCTGGGGCACCAACTACCGGAACAACAACTACGACGTGGGCACCCAGCTGGTGCTCAAGCAGGGAACACCGGGCTCGGCCGTGGCGCCCGGTCAGTTCTATCCGATCGACCTGCCGCTACCAAACGGTCCGACGACGGGCGGGGCGAGGTACAAGGAGAACATCGAGAGCTGCAACGGTCAGGTCGTCAACATCAACGACAGCGTCATGACCGAGACCGGCAACATGGTCGGCCCCACCAAACAGGGGGTGCAGGATCTGATCGACCAGGATCCCGGGGCGCGGTGGGACCCGGCGCTGGGAGTCGTCAACAGCGCCTTTCCTCCCGGCGGCAGCCCGAGAATCGGCCGCGTGCCGATGTTCGACCCGAGCAATCCGCCCACCTCCGGAAAGCAGAGTCTGAAGATCACCAACATCGCCGGTTTCTTCATCGAAGGCGTCAAAGGCAACGGTGACGTCACGGGCCGGCTCGTGTTCGCCACCGGCAGCGGCGCGCCGACACCGGGAACGATGCTCACCACAGTCCGTCTCGTGAGGTAACGATGATGTCGAAGCATTCGCTTTTCCTGATCTCCTCCCGGCAAGGGTTTTTCCAGGATGCCGACCGCGCCGTGGCCAACACCGGCCCCGGTTCGTCGGTGCGCATCGGCGGCCGGGCAGCGTTCTCCAATGGAGCCACCGCTCCGGCGGGACTGGAGGCGATCCGATCGGGCAATGCCAACGTGATTCTCCTGGATCTCGATTCGGGCATCGCGGAAGCGTTCAAGGCGCTGGAGAGCCTGGCGAACGCTTCTCCGGATGCCTGCGTGCTGGCCGCCAGCGCCACACACGATCCGGACCTGATTCTTCGGGCAGTGCGCGCCGGAGCCGCCGATTTCCTCGCCCTGCCGCTGGACAGCGCGGCGCTGACCGAGGCGCTGAGCCGCACGACACGCAAGGCGAGTGTCGAGTCCACGAGCACGATCCCGCGCGGTCGGGTGATGTCCTTCATCAGCGCGAAGGGCGGGTGCGGCGCCACCTCGGTCGCCGTCAACCTGGCGATCACGCTGAGCCGGGCCCAGACCGCCGAAGCGCGACCCGTGATCCTGCTGGATCTCGACAGCCCCGGCGGCGACGCCGCCGCGATGCTGAAGCTGGAGCCCACCTATTCGCTGGCGGACATCGCGGCGAACATCCATCGCCTCGACATGGATCTTCTCAACAGCATGGCGCTGCGGCACGACTCGGGCCTGATGTGCCTCGCCGCAGCCGGCGAAGGGGCAAAACCCGGCAGGCTCGAACCAGGCCAGATGGCCACGATCGTCGCCTTTCTCCAGGAGCACTTCGACGTCGTGCTGGCGGGCGGAGGCCTGGGAGACGTGGAAATGGCGGCGGTGAATCTTGCCCACATGGTGCATGTCGTCTCGACTCTCGATTTTCTCTCGCTCAAACGCGCGCAGGGGATCATCGTGCGCCTGCGCGAGTTCGGCGTGACCGGCGACGCGCTGCGCGTCGTGGTGAACAAGCTCGACAAGCACTCGGAGCTGACGTCGCGCGATGCGAGGCAGGCGCTCGACGCACCCGTGGTCTGGTCGATCCCGTACGACCAGAGGGTCGCCGATCGGGCGGTGAACGAGGGACTCCCGTACACCGCGCTGGGCAGGAACCGGCTGCAGGCGGCGTTCGATGAGTACGCGACGCTGCTGGGCGGGGAGCTTCAATCCACTGATACGAGCAACGGGGTGAGCCGCCTGTTCCGGCGGCTGGTGCCGGGACGCGCCGGCATGCCGGCTTGACCCATCGAGTCGATGACAGGACGCATCAGCGCTCAGGAGGTGTAATCGTGCAGGCGGAAATCAACCTGAACACAAGCTCGACCTACCAGGATCTCAAGTCCAGGCTCCACAAGACGGTCATCGACCGGCTCAATCTCGAGTCCCTGCAGTCGCTGGACCGCGAGGCGGCCAGCGCGGCGATCAGGAACATCGTCACCGAGATGCTCAACCGCGAGGCGGTGCCGATGTCCACCGGGGAGCGGCGGCAGATCGTCGATGAGATCCTCCATGAAATCTTCGGTCTGGGTCCGCTCGAGCCGCTGCTGGCCGACGAGTCGATCTCGGACATCCTCGTCAATACGCACGACCAGGTCTTCATCGAGCGCGCCGGCAGGCTGGAGAGGGCCGACATCCGGTTCAAGGACGACGCGCACCTCTCGCAGATCATCGATCGCATCGTCTCGATGGTCGGCCGCCGCATCGATGAGTCCTCGCCGATGGTGGACGCCCGGCTGCCCGACGGCTCGCGTGTCAACGCGATCATCCCGCCACTGGCCGTTGACGGTCCGCATCTCTCCATCCGCAAGTTCCGCCGCGACGCGCTGACCGGCCCGGACCTCGTCCGGTACGAGAGCGCCACCGAGTCGATACTCGAAGTTCTCGAAGGATGCGTCAAGGCTCGGCTGAACATCCTGATCTCCGGCGGTACCGGCGCCGGCAAGACGACGCTTCTCAACATCCTCTCGTCGTTCATCCCCTCGCACGAGAGGATCGTGACCATCGAGGACAGCGCCGAGCTGCAGCTCAGGCAGGAGCACGTCGTGAGGCTCGAGACCAGGCCGCCGAACATCGAAGGCGAAGGACAGGTTTCGCAGCGGATGCTCGTCATCAACAGCCTGAGGATGCGGCCGGACAGGATCGTGGTGGGCGAGGTCCGGTCGGACGAGGCGATCGACATGCTCCAGGCGATGAACACCGGCCACGACGGATCTCTCACGACGGTGCACGCGAATTCGCCACGTGACGCGCTGTCCCGCCTCGAGACGATGGTTTCCATGGCCGGGCTGCAACTTTCCGCCGGCGCCGTGCGCCACCAGATCTCCTCGGCGATAGACGTCGTCATCCAGATTGCGCGCATGTCGGACGGCAAGAGAAAGGTGACCACCGTGTCCGAGGTGGTGGGCATGGAGGGCGATGTCATCACGATGCAGGAAATCTTCGTGTTCGAGCGCGCCGGCATCGGCGAAAACGGGGAGGTGCTGGGTCGGTTCCGACCCACCGGGATCCGCCCGAGATTCGCCGATCGGCTGCTGGTGGCCGGCATCAAGCTGCCCACGAACCTGTTCGAGGACAACCCGCAGCCCTATCGGCGTGAGGCGAGGC
>DASROJ010000245.1:0-4596 GCA_035646975.1 Patescibacteria group bacterium | reverse complement strand
GATCGAGTAGACGCCGGATCCGATGTTGATCCGGGCCAGCTCCTCCTGGATGTCCTTGAGGCGTGAACGCTCACCGTTGATGAGGTACTCGCTCTCGCCGGAGCGAAAAAGCCTGCGCGTGATGACGATGTTCTCATCCGGCTGATCGGCACCGGAGCCGGCGCCGTTCTTGAGATGAAGCGAGACCTCCGCCATCCCGAGCGGCTTGCGCCCCTCGCTGCCGTTGAAGATCACGTCTTCCATCCGATCGCCGCGAAGCGATTTCACCGATTGCTCGCCGATGACCCAGTTGAGCGCATCGCCGATGTTGCTCTTGCCGCATCCGTTGGGTCCCACCACCGCGGTGATCGCCTGGTCGAAGTGGAACTCCGTGCGGGAAAAGAACGACTTGAAGCCGATCATCTCCAGTTTTTCAAGCCGCAGCATCTTCGCGCACCTCCCGCACCATCCTTGTCATCCTGGTCATGGGCCGCACCGTGGGCTGCACCGTGGGTCATGATCCGACCGACTCGCTCGATGCAGATGACGCGGCATCTTAGCACAGGGGATGGGCCGCACCAACGGAAAGACCCAACGGATGGCGTTGAAGTGGAACTTCAGCCACAAAATGAGGGGGAATGCGCCTTCCGGCCGGTCAGCGCTCGCGGGCGGTGATGAACCGGGCCACATCGACCAGGGCGCGCCGGGTCGTCGTGTCCGGGAAGGCGTCGAGGCACCGGATCGCCTCCTGGCTGTACGAGACGGCCAGCCGCCGCGTCCGCTCCAAGGTGCCGTGCCGCTTCACCAGGTCGAGAATCTCGTCGCGGTCCACGGTGGAGAACTCCCCGGCGCTCAGGACCTCGTGGATCTTTTCCCGGTGCTCCTTGACCCCCTTGTCGAGCAGGTAGATCAGGGGCAGCGTCAGCCGTCCTTCCTTCAGGTCGCTGGCCACCGGCTTGCCGAGCACCGATTCCGTGGCGGTGTAATCCAGCAAGTCGTCCACCAGCTGGTAGGACATCCCGAGGTTCAGCGCGTACGACTCCAGGGCCCTGGCCCGTTCGGGGGACACCAGGGCAAGCTCCGCCGCCACCCGACCGCACCCGGAGAACAGCATCGCCGTCTTTCGCCGGATGATTTCCAGATGCTCGGCCTCCGAGATGCCGATGGAGCCGTTGCTGTCCGCCTGCATCAGCTCGCCTTCGATCATCGTGATGGTGATGTCGCAAAGGATCTTGATGATGCGAAGATCGTCCGCGGTGAGGGCGAGGGTCATCGACTTCAGATAGAGATAATCGCCCAGCAGCACGGTGAGATGGCTGCCCCACCGTGAGTTCACCGACGTGCGGCCTCGTCGCATTTCCGCGCCATCGATGATGTCGTCGTGCACGAGCGTAGCCGTGTGTATCAACTCGAATACGGAGGCGAACAGAATGTGGCGGTCACCCGGGTAGCCGCAGAGCTTCGAGCAGAGAAGAAACAGCGCAGGTCGGATTCGTTTGCCGCCGCCTTCCGCGATGTATCGGCCGACGGTTTCGATGATCTCGATGTCGGAGCCGAGATGAGCGTCGAACTCGCGTTCGACCCGGGCGAGGTCATCGCCGACCAGCGCCAGAATCTCCGCCAGTCGCGCGGCATCCGGCGGCGGGCTGCCGGCGGCGGTCAGATCGCGAGCCCGGCTCGAATCGGAGGAAGGACGCGGCGCCGCCCCGCCCGCCCTGGGAGCCGCGCTCATTTCACCTGCCCCTTCGGCGGCGCCACCGGCTCGAAATGACGTTCCGAGCTCGACCCTGCGGCCTGGAAGGTGTAGACGATCCCCTTGGTGAAGTACCACCACTCCTCGGCGCCCGTCGCCTCGTCGCGCAGGCTTTTCTCAGGAAGCCCGAGCGTGCGGAGGATGTGTCCTCTCTCGGACGACTCTCCTCCGGCCTGCGCGACACGTCGCTCCACCTCCGGCCAGTCCGGGTGAAGCTTGATGGTCTTTTCCACCGAGGCCACGCGGCTGCGTCGCACGTCGGCGGTGATTTCCACGTCTTCCGGCGAGAGGTATTTCACCGTATCGAGGGTTCCGGCCTCGACGAACCGGAGGAACCAGAACTGGAAGTGGTGATCCTTGGGGATGTCGATCGAGAAATAGCCGTTGGCATCGGTGGTGGCGCGTGCCGCGGTCACCACGTCGCCGCCCGAGGAGAAATGCTTCAGCTCGATGTATCGCTGCGTGGCAATCAGCTGTACCGGCCAGCCCGGGATGCCTTCACCCGAAGCCAAAAGCACTCGTCCCTGGGCCACCACATGCTTTTCAACGCCGAGCGCCGGTGGCGCGGGCGTCGCGAACAGCAGCGCCAGTGTCGTCATGAAAGCCGCGACGGGGCCCCGCCGGCCCGATGTCGCAGGTTCCTGGACGATGACAGCACGACGCGGCATGCTCGTGGCTCTCCTAACGGTAGTTCGTGAACTGGACGTCGATGCCGAAATCCTTTTCTTTCAGCGTGCGGATGACCGCCTGCAGATCATCCTTCTTGCTGCTCTTCACGCGAAGCTGGTCGCCCTGGATGGACGCCTGGACCTTGAGCTTCAGATCCTTGATCGTCTTGACGATCTCCCGGGCCTTTTCCACCGGAATGCCTTCCTGGATGTCCACGTTCTGGCGGAACTGGCCTCCCGCGGCGGGCAACGGCTCGGCGAAAACGAGCCCTTTGAGCGGAACGCCTCGCTTGGCGAGCTTCTGGCGGAAGATCTCATCGACGCTTCGGACCTTGAACTTGTCTTCGGCGGTGAGGACCACCTGCCGCTCCTGGCGTTCCAGCGCGCAGCTGCTCCCCTTCAGGTCGTAGCGGGTCGCGATTTCCTTGCGGGTCTGGTTGATCGCGTTGTCGACCTCGGCGAGGTCGATCTTGCTGACGATGTCGAAGGAACTCTCTTCTGCCACTTCTTCCTCGCGTTTCTCCTCTTTGCATCACCACCGAGGTGAAGCGCTTCAGAGGCCGGGTATCTTATCATCGGCTCCCGAAATGTGGCAATCGTGACCGGCGGCCGGGGGTGGCCTCAGCGGTTCTCGATGATCTCGACACCGGCCGGGACGGTGAAGCGGAACAGATCGTCGCTCAGCACCGGATCCTCGTCGAGATCGAACAGGTCGAAGACCATCCGCCCGCCGATCGCGTCGATGACGGTGAGCCGCCGGATCTGGACTCGCTCCGGATCCACGGCAAGGATCAAGCTGTCGAACTCTTCCGAAGGCCGGCGCGGCTTCAGCTCGATCGCGACGGCCCCGGCGACACCCTGCGGGCCGGCCTGTTCCGGTGTCAGCCTGCGGGCTGCAAACCCGGTGTCCAGTCGGATGCGACCCGCGAGCAGCAGGGCTGCCGCGCCGCTCTGCTCGAGATCCCGGATGGCGCCCTTGTAGACCTCGCGATCGGCGGGGACATAGAGCCAGGTATCGTGCCCATCCAGGATCGCCAGTTTCACCTCGGGCTTGTCGTAGTCCCACCGCATGCGCGAGGGCTTCTTCATGAAGAAGCGCCCCTCTTCGGTGAGTGGGCGCCCGAGGCTCTTCGAATCGAGACTCTGCACGAACCGCCCCTTCAGGCTCTTGATCGCATCCAGACGCGCCTGCAGCCGGATGAGCAGAGGGTCCGACGCGTCGGAGCCGGCAACGGCCATGGGGTTCCCGGCTGCGAACGCCAGTGCCAGCGCCATCGCTACCGCCAGCGCCATCGCCACGACGGGGGCCGCACCGGGTGAAGCCCGGTTCATGCTGGAACACCTCGTAACATTAGTTGTCATGATTAACATGATTCAAATGGCCTGCCTGCTCGTGGAGTATCGAGGCCCGTGAGCCGGGCCCGCCCGGGTTGACGCCCCGCAAAGCTCCCACTAAGATGCGGTGGCGATGACGAGGCGACGTGTTGAATCAGCCAGGCTTTCATGCGCAGTACTGCTCGCATGTTACGGCATCCTCTCGGTCATCGCCACGGGTCCTCATCTCCACGAGCTTCGCCCGCCCGCGTGCCAGGAACTTTTCTCTGCGTCAGGCGCGGCCGCTGTCATCGTCGGCCCCTCATCGGAGAATGCTGCCGGGCACGGCCAGCGGGTGGCGCATTGCATGCTCTGCGCCTGGAGCCGCTCGACCGCCCGGCCAACGATCGCCGCGCGGCTGCTCGAAGTGGAACCGCCCCGGGTGGCGCCGCGGCCAACCCCGTCCGAGACGTTCGTCGACATCCCATCCGAAGCCACCGCGCTCCTGAGAGCTCCGCCCCAGGCCTGAATCCTGCCGAGAGCCGCACTCGATCCTTTCGTCGCGCGATCCATCCCCTCGGCGCAAGGTGAAGCCGGGGCCGCAGCCACAAACGAGATCAACCGGGAGACCCTATCGATGACCATCCTCCATTCGCGCAGGCACCCTGCCTGCCGCGCCGCCGGCGTGGCGGCCCTCGTGCTTTGCCTGGGGTCGGCCGCGCGAGCCGCCGAAGAAGGCGTGGCGCCGGACGCGGGCGCCGTCGCGCAAATGCAGCGCCAGATCGACGAGCTCAGACAGCAGATCCTCGCGCTCAAGGAGCAGGTCGCGGCGCTGACGCGAACCGCGCCGGCGCAGACCGCCGTTGCACAGCAGACGCTCGA
>DASROJ010000244.1:0-8621 GCA_035646975.1 Patescibacteria group bacterium | reverse complement strand
CCCGAGGCAAAGTGAACCTCGCGGGTGACTTCACCGTCGTCCGGTCCGGCCTGGTCTGCCGCGCGGCGAGATCGTCAAGGGAATCGAGGTTGCGCCGGCCGCCCTGAGCCAGCAGCCGGATTCCCCGGCCACTCCCCCCGTCGTGGAGGTTGACGAAACCGCCCGGACGCCCGTGCAGGAGGTGCTTCCCGCTCCGGAACCGGAGAGCGAGCCGGCGATCGAGTTGCAGCCCGAGCCGACGCCGCCGCCAATTTCAAGACAACCGTTTCCAGGCGAAGGCCCCATCACCAGCCTGGAAGCTTCCCTCGATCAGGAGCCCGGGCAGGAGATCTCTCAGGAATCCGAACTGGAAGAAGAGATCGGCGACACGGTCGATGTCGATGATGTCGAGGAAGAGCTGGATGATCCGCGGACCCGGCAACCCTCGCTGCCCGATCTGACGTCGTCGATTCCCCCTGTGTCCGCATACAGCGACCCGGGCCCCGGTGACAGCTCGCGGCCCTGGTTCCTCCTGGGTGGGGCCGCCGCGGTAGGCTTCGCGGCTCTTTTTCTCATCCTGATGGCGCAGAACCCCGGCGACGCCGGCGAGGTGATCAAGCCGGTTTCCGAGGCCGTCGAGCAGCCCCCGGGGCAAGGCTCCACCGGGACGACACCCGTGGAGCCCTCGGGTGTGCAAAGTGACGCTGGCGTTGGTCCCGGCGGGTCTGACGACAGCGTCGCACGCGGGGAGCCTGGTTCGACCACCTCCACCATCGCCGACAAGGCGACGCAATCTCCGCCCGAAAATGCAGAAAGCCCCGACATCGCCACCCGTTCCGGCCCCGTTGCATCGCCCGGTCAATCGAGTATCTTGAAGTCGACCCCGGGAAGAACCGGCGGACGTGAAAGCCTGGCGTCGGGCGACTATCTCGCAGCCTCACGCCTGTTCGGTCGCGAGATCTCGAGCCGCGCCGGCCAATACACCATCCAGCTGCTGACGGCCTGCCAGGATGAGACGGTGCGACGTGCGGTGGACAATGCGCGTGGTTCGGGCGATCTGTTCATACTGTCAACCCGTCTCGACGGGCGAAACTGCTACCGCGTCTTCTGGGGCAGGTATCCGTCCCAGTCCCGCGCGCGCGACGCCCTGCGCCGCGACGTGCCGTCGACATTCCTCCAGGACCGGAACACGCCGCGCATCACGCGGCTGGGTGGGTGACGCGCTCGCGCTGGGGCTGCTCCTGAGCTGCCTTTCCACCTCCCCGGGCACCGCCGATACGGTTCATCTGAAAGGTGGCCGGACCCTTCATCTGCAGGAGTGCCGCCGGGATGGCGCGGAGTTGAAGTGCGCGCACGCCGGTGGCGTCATCGGGATCCCCCTCGACCAGGTCGAGTCGATCGAACGGTCGCCGGCTCCCCAGCCCGCTGCCGGGCGCACGACGAGTCCGACTCCAGCCGCGCTGGCGCCTCAACCGCTTCCACCGGATCTCGAAACCTCGGGGGCTGCAACCGGCACGCTGACGGTGGCCACCGCGCGCGCCCGCATCGATCAGATCAACGACCCGGGCGCCGTGCCGGGTGACCTGACCGCCGCCGGGCGCCACGAGCTGTCGGTGCTTTACTGCTTCCTGGGCAACGACGCGATGACCAGTCACAGATATGACGAGGCGGTCGACCTGTACCACAGCGCTCTGACGCACGACCCGAAGCTGCTCGTGGCGCGGCTGAACCTCTGCACGGCGATGATCGACATGAATCGCCCGGACGACGCGGTGGCGCTGCTCAAGACGCTGCTGTCGGAACAACCGGGCAACGCCCGCGCCCTGGAGCTGATGGGCGAAGCCTGCATGCAGGCAGGCCGTGTGGACGAGGCGATCGACTGGTGGGAGAAGCGCCAGGCCATCAACCCGGGCGCCGGAGTCCAGGCGCGCCTGGACCGGGCACGACGTCTGCGGCAGGCCGAGGAGGGGTTTCAACGCAGCGACGCGGCTCACTTCTCGATGAAGTTCGACGGGGAGCAGGCTTCACCCCAGCTCGCCACGGAAATCCTGTCGTATCTCGAAGAGTCGTTGTCCGGGTTGTCGAGCCGGTTCGCTCACTACCCCGTTGGAGTCATCCAGGTGACGCTTTATTCCAGGCAGGCCTTTCTCGGAGCCACCGAGTCTCCCGACTGGGTCGGCGGTCTGTTCGATGGCCAGATTCGCATGCCGATCGGCGGGCTGTCGCATCTGACTCCGCAGGTGCGCAGGGTGCTGATGCATGAGCTGACGCACTGTATCGTGACGTCGAAGAGCCACGGCAACGCGCCTCAGTGGATCCAGGAAGGCATCGCCCAGGTCTGCGAGGGAAAGAGCGACTCCGCGCACCGTGTTGCACTGCGGCAGGCCTACGAAGCAACCGGCGGCGCGGCGGGCGCCGGCGAGTTCAGCTATCCGCGGGCGCTGTCCCAGATCGAGTTCTTCCTGCGCACCTGGTCCGACTCCCACCTCAATGACTTACTGGATCATCTCGGCCGCGGAACCGATATTGATGCCGCGTTCCGGGCGGTGACCGGGTTGAGCTACGCGGAGTTCCTCAAGGCCTGGGGCGAGTCGTTGGACGTCTGACACCGGAGGCGATGACGGAATTGGGCGCTTCGTATGCTTCCAGGATGGTCGGGATCCTCGGCGGGATCGCGCGGCTGGGTCGCAGCGGCCGCGTGCTGCTCGACGAGCGGCAGCGGGAGGCCGGCGGGATCCTGGTGTTCCACAAGGGCGTGCTGTCCGCCTGCAAGATCGCCGAGAGCGCCGGGGACACCGACCTGTCGAAGCTCCGGCCCGCCATCGGCCGCAGCGCGCTGGCGGCCGCCTCGAGCGGCGCCACGCCTTTGTTCGAGCCGGTTGAGATCGACATGATCGTCGCAGCCGCCGCCGGTGCTCCCACCGCTGCCGACCTGGCGATCGATCTCTGCCGGCACATCGAGGACATCGACTGGCTCAGGACACAGCTGCGGATCCAGGACGCCGACCGGCTCAAGCCATCCGATCGCCCCCCGGTGTCGAAACCGCACGCCGCGCTGGGCTCGGTCGAAGGATTCCTGCTGTCGCGCGCCGACGGCACGCTCACCCTGGAACAGGTCATCAGCACCTCGCCGCTGGCCGAGCTGGAGACGCTCCGGGCGATATTCTCGCTTCGCGCCGTGGGCATGCTGGCATCGCCGGCGACCCTGCCCGGCAGCGACATCACCCCGGCCCCGGGCGGCGCGATTTCCCTGCTCGACAAGTTCCTGACGAAGACGGCGCCGGGTGGCGCCAGGTACACGCCCGAGGAGCAGAAGCACCGCGAGGAGCTGCAATCCCGCTGCCGCGATGTGGCGGGACAGGATCTGTACACCGTGCTGGGAGTCGAACGCACCGCGGATGAGTCGGCCATCCGGCACGCCTACTACCAGCTCGCGCGCCTGTACCATCCCGATCGGCTGATCAGACCGCATCTGTCGGACATGCATCGCGAGCTCGAGGGAATGTTCGCCATCATCACCGACGCCTACAACACGTTGAGTCATCCGGAGCTTCGGGCCGAGTACGACAAGGAGCTGTCCGACAGGATGGCAGGGCGCAGAAAGCCTTCCGCCCAGGACCGGATCGCGGTGGCCCGCGATTCGTATCTTCGCGGCCGCAAGGAGGCCGAAGCCGGCAAGCTGTTCGAGGCGATCCGGATGTACGAGATCGCCGTTCAGAACGACCCCTCCCGCGCCGAGTACTTCCATCACCTGGGCGTCTGCCAGGGACAGAACCCGCGCTGGAGGAAAAAGGCCGAAGAGAGTCTCCTGCAGGCGATCAAGCTGAATCCGAGCTCGGCCAGGAGCTATCTCGAGCTGGCAAGAATCTACCAGAAGGGCGGGCTGAGTCGTCGCGCCCTGGAGATGTTCGAGGCGGTGCTGCGCTGGGAGCCCGACAACCAGGAGGCGCTCGCCGCCCTGGGACGCGGCAAGGAAGACACCGGCACGGGACTGCTCGGCGGGCTCTTCAAGAAGGAGTGACCGCGGTATACACTCCGGCATGTCCCTGCCGCCTGTGGAAGGGTCCGTCACGATGATCACGGGCGCGTCGTCCGGCATCGGCCGGGCGGCTGCCCGCGAGTTCGCCCGCGCGGGAGCCCGCGTGGTGCTTGCCTCCCGCAACGAGGCGCGTCTGCGGGATCTCGCCGCTGAAATCTCCGCCTTTCCGGCCACTTCCGCACTCCCCCGGGGACCCGCCGCCCCGCTGGTCGTGCCCGCCGATGTGACGCGTGACGACGATGTGCAGGCGCTGGTGGACCGGACACTGGAAAGATTCGGACGCCTCGACATCCTGATCTGCAACGCGGGGGTCGGGCTCTACAGTCCGGTGAAGGACCTGCCCGATGATGCCGTGCGACGCGTGTTCGAGGTCAACTTTCACGGCGTCCTCCGGTGCGTGCAGCGCAGCCTGCCCTCGATGCTGGAGCGTGGGTCCGGTCTGATCCAGATCGTCTCCTCGATCCTCGGCAGGCGATCGGTGCCCGGCTACGCGGGATACTGCGCCACGAAGTTCGCCCTGGGCGGGCTGGCCGACGCGCTGAGGGTCGAAGTGGCGCGAGCCGGCGTCCGGGTGCAGATGATCTACCCGGGTCTCACCGCAACGGAGTTCTCGCAGAATTCGATCCTGCGCGATGCGTCACGCGGGGGGCCGGCGCCGGTTACGGGAGGCCCTGGAGCGACGGAGGGCACCGCACCCAGGGCAACGCTGCCAGGCATCGGACGCACCGGACTGCTCGGGCCGATGCCGGCCGAAGCGGTGGCGCGGCGCATGCTGGGGGCAGCGCGCAGCGGCAGACGCGACACGGTCATCACGGTGTCGGGGCGCGCGCTGCTTCTGCTCGACAGCCTGTCGCCTTCCCTGACCGACTGGATTCTGGGGCGCGTGATGACTCCGCGCGGCGCCGGCGTGTGACGGTCTCCTAGAGAGCCTGCGTCATCAGGCCGCCGACGCGTTTTTGCACTTCCGCCATGCGCGCCATCAACGCGGTGGCCTCAGCCTTTATCGACGGGGCCGAAGGATCGGCCAGACCGCGCAGATTGATCCGCACGTTGTAGTAGGCCCCCTCCACCGCGGCGGCGGCGGCCAGCGCGGCAACCCCCGCGTCGCTCAACGCGGTCTGGGCGCCCTGTCTGGCGATCAGCTCGGCAAGCTCCAGGGCGCGCAACGCCTGCTTCATCACGGCGAGCGGCACATCGATGGCGCCGCGTGTCGCCTCGCGTATCGCTTCCTCGCGCGCCAGACGGTCCTGTTCGGTCGCGCGGGGCCGCCTGTTCGCCTCCATCAGCCGGTTGAACGCGGCGGTGTCCTCGTCCATCGCCGCGAGCATCTCCGTGCAGAGGGACTGGGCCTCCGCGCCCAGCTGTGCCAGGCTTTCGCGCCGGGACTCGAATCCATTGTGTTCGTAGCTGATGCCCGCGACCATGGCCGTCAGCGCCGCCGACAGCGAGCCGCACAGCGCTGCCACGCTGCCGCCGCCCGGCGCGGGTGTCGCGGACGACACGTTGCCGGCAAGGGCCTCCACGGTGCCTCGTGCCAGGGGCCCGGGCGGCGCCACGCTGCGTTCGATGACCTTCTTGTCCGGATCGAAGTCGGACACCTCGTCAAGACCCAGCGTCATGCGCGCCAAGTGCAGCAGCTCGGCGTCCGACGCCGCGGGAGACTTGCCCTGCCGCAGCAGCGCGTCCCGCCCCGCCATGCGGATCGCTTCGAGCGGGATGAGCCCGACCACCTCGCTTCCCGTGACACGCAAACCGATTTTCGCCGCCTCGGCTTCCACCGCGGCGAACGCCCGGTGCGGTGGCGTCGTCCTGTAGTCGGTCAGGTTGATCGACACCTGGGCCCGGCCGTACTCCTCGATGTACCATCCCGTGGCGCGGGTCGCAGGAAGCATCGACGGGCCCGCCTCGGTGACGGTCTGGCCGCCGGAATCCTTCAAGACCTTTCCGTCGGGGCCGCGTTTCGGCCGGCCGGTCTCGCGGATGTTCTGGGCGATGACATTCGCCAGCTTCCGATCACGAGTGTTGAGGTTGACGTTGAAGGCGATCAGGAACTCGCGCGCGCCGATCACGACGGCCCCGGCGCGCGCGTGCGACCGGGCCGGACCGAAGTCGGGCGCCCAATCCGGATGTTTCAGCCTGTCGGGCAGCCCTTCGTACTCCCCTTTCCGGATCTCCGACAGGCTCCTGCGCTCCGGCCGCGAGGCTGCCGCTTCGTACAGGTAGACGGGAATCTTCAGCTCGTCGCCGACCCGCCGAGCGAGTCTTTCGGCAAGCTCGACGCACTCCTGCATCGTCGTGGCGCCCAGCGGAACGAACGGGACGACGTCGGCGGCGCCTATCCGGGGATGCGCTCCTTTGTGCGCGCGCATGTCGATGAGCGTCGCCGACAGCTCGATCGAGAGAAAGGCCGCCTGCGCCACGGCCTGCGCCGGGCCCACGAATGTGAAAACCGTCCTGTTGGTGGCCATCCCGGGGTCGACGTCGAGCAGACGCACCCCGTCCACCGACGCGATCACCGCGGCGATCGCGTCGATCACCCTCCTGTCACGCCCTTCGCTGAAGTTCGGTACGCACTCGACCAGTCTCATCTCCTCTCCCCCGCGGAGTCGATTCGGTCCATCGTCAACAGGAAGGTGACTCGGAAACAAGCAGCATGACCCCGGCGTAGTTGTGCAGCCGGGCGCGTCCGCGCAGCGAAGCGACCTCTGCATAGCCGAAGAAGCCGGCCAGGGGCAGGTGCGAAAAGGCATTGTGAATGAAGGCGGTGTCGATGTCCGGCAGACCGTAGAGGCCCCGGCCGCGCGCGCAGCAGTTGAAGTAGAGACCGATGTCGGGGCGGCCCGCCACCGGGACACTCTCCTCGATCATCGCCTTGAGATCATCGCGGGCGCCATCCGGATCGCGAAGCGCGAAGCTGATGGTCTCGCCTTCCGTGATCTGGCGGCCGACGAAGACCGAACCGTCATCCGGATCCACTCCGAGGATGCTGCGCACGAGATACTGTCCCCGTTTCATCTCCCGGCCCGCCACGGAAGGAAAGGCCACGAAAAGATGCGGGGCCAGACGATGAAGGTCCTGGGATATCTCCCGGCCGGGCCCCGCGAGGCATTCGATGAGCGCCCTCACCGCGGGTTGGCCATCCAGGGTCTGGATGGCATTGCCCTTCGCGCCCGTCACGCGCCATGGCCGGCCCACCGGCAGGCAGGACTGCGTGACACCGACCGACGAGACGATGGCCCCGGTCAGCACGACACCGCTCACGGCGTTGGACATCGCCTCACCGCCGCAGAACTGGTGCGTGATGCTGCCCGAGCTTTCTCCCGATGCCGCCCCGCCGCCGACCACCGGCACCGGCCCGGCGACCTCGTGCAGTCCCCCGAACATCAGCTCCGGGTTGCACGCGAGCGCATCGAAGAAAACCACCAGCAGCGCGTTGTCCGACAGCAGCGGCCGGACGACGCGGCCGATCTCCCGGCCCGCATCGGCGTCCCGGCCCTTGAGATCGCGCACGAAGAAGGGAGTCGCCCGCATCGTGTCGGAAGCCAGCGAGAGCACCGCCACCGCGTTCTCTCCTTCGATCTCCCCGGCTTCCGTGAGCACGCCGGCGCCGCTGCATCCGGCCACGCTCCCGGTCCCGCAAATCGCGCGGATCGAGTGCAGCATCGGGACGAACGAACCGCTGGCCTCCCCGGAGGTGAACACGAGCACGGCGTCGGCGCTCGCCGCGCCCATCGATTCGAGTCTGCCGATGGATGAGCGCGCCGCTTCTTCCGCGCACTTGATGGGATCCTTGCCCGAGGAGAGTCCGGTGGCCGCGCGAATCATCCAGGTATCGTAACAGACGCTCCCGGCGATCACCACACCGGGCGGACCTCTCAGCTGCGCAGGTTCGCGACGGTGGCCCCGGTGCCTCCCGAGCGCTCTTCTGCCGCGGTATACGACTCGACGTGGGGATGATCCGCCAGCATCCGTTGCAGGGCGGCGCGCAGCCGGCCGGTTCCATGACCGTGCACGATGCGCACCTGCGTGTGACCCGCGAGAAAGGCGTCGTCGAGGAACTTGTCGAGCCGTTCGAGGGCTTCCTCCACCCGGGCCCCGATGAGGTTGATCTCGGCGGGCGCGTTGTCCTTGTCCGATCGCTGGTACTTCACGCCCGGGGGAAGAGTCCAGGCGAGTCTTCCTCGCTCAGCGGAGTCCGCCTCCATCGGTGAGAGATTCTTCACGGCGACGGTCATCCGTTTTCCCCGTACCAGCACTTCGGCGCGCCCCTTCGCATCCACCGACTCGACCGTGGCGCTCTCGCGTGTGCCTTGCATGCCGGACAGCCTCACGCGCATGCCCGGCCGGATCGCGGCGGCACCGGGGGGGTCGGCCAGCGGCGTGGACTGCGGCGCCAGAGGAGCGATCACCTGCTCGAGCTGATCGCGAAGCGAGCGTGACTGCCGCCGGGCCTCCGAGCGGACCTGCAGCTCGACCGCGCGGTCCTTGATGCCCGCGATGAACCGTTCACGCTCGTCGTCGATCAGCCGCGTGGACGTCTCGATGGCGGCGCGCCAGCGTTCGCGCGCCGACTCGATGGTGGCGGCAAGCGTTTGCTCCAGGG
>DASROJ010000243.1:0-8558 GCA_035646975.1 Patescibacteria group bacterium | reverse complement strand
CCCGAAGAAGAACAGCCCGGCGAGGCCGGGTAGACCCGGTATCGGACGGTAATACGCGGCATCAATCCACAAGGAGGAAGAGATGACACGCACCAGGAAGTTCGCGTTGATCGTGCTCGCGCTCACCACCGCCTCGCTGATCCTGTCGGCGCCGGCGGCCGCCGCGCCTGCGGGTCCCGATGCCAGGCAGGAGGCTGCATCGGGCATCGACATCAACAGCGCCTCGGTCGAGGAGCTGATGTCGGTGCAGGGAATCGGGCAGGTGATCGCCCAGCGCATCGTGGAATTCCGTGAGAAAAACGGCCCCTACAAGACCGTCGACGATCTGCTCAAGGTGCAGGGAATCGGCGAGAAGTCGTTGACGCGGATCCGCGAAAAGCTCGTGGTCGGCAAGCCCAGGAAGTAGCCGGGCAGGGGCGCGGCGACAATGGAGCGACCGTCGCGCCCCGTATTCCCTGCCAGGCACACGGCGCTCCGGGAGGAGACCATGACACTGCCCGAGGCACTGGCCGCACTGACCATCACCGCGCTGGGCACGAGCGTGGCGGTCCCATCGATGACGACCATGCTCAAGTCCTGGAAGCTGACGGCCGCCGCGCGCGACATGGCCGTGGAAATGCAACGGGCGCGCGCCGAGGCGATCCAGAAAGGGGACTACGTGGGCATCCTTTACGAGCGCGGCGCTGCGGGCGACCGCTGGCGCCTGTACCAGGACGGTGGCGCACGCGGAATCCATGCGGCGGAAATCGCCAACGGCATCGACACGCCGCTGGGCGCGACATTCGATCTTGGGGCCAGGTATCCGGGCGTGCGTTTCGGGATCGCCAATGGTGGAGCGCTTCCGCGCATCCCACCCGCAGCCGGGACATTGTCGTCCTCCGATGATCCGATCGCGTTCGGAGGCTCCGACATCTTCTCTGCGTCACCGACCGGAGAGACCAGCAGCGGCAGTCTTTACATGACGGACGGCGGCGACATGCGGGCGGTGGTGGTGTTCGGGGCCACCGGACGCATCCGGGTCTGGTCGTTCGAACGGAGCACGGGCCGTTGGCGCCAGTAGCCTCGGGCGCTCGAGCGAGGCGGAAACTGTACCGTGGCGAACCCGGTGGGAAGAGTGGCGCATGGACGAGAAAAAAGCGGAAGCAGGCCAGCGGGACAGGACGCCGGAGAGCGCGAAGCCGGCGTACCGGAACCTGAGAGTCTGGATCGAGAGCTTCGACCTCGCGCTGGACATCTTTCAGATGACCAGACGTCTGGATGGAACAGAGTGTCGCGCGCTCACCCGCCGCCTGATCGAATCCTCCTCGCGCATGCCGGTGGCCGTGGCTCGAGGTCAAGCCTCCGGCTCCGCCACCGAGTTCATCCGGTGCCTGCACGAGGGTCTGTCTGAGCTCTCGGAGCTCGAAACCCACCTCCTGCTCTGCAGGGAGCTGGGTTACCTCTCACCCGATCAGATCCGGGACTACGAGAGAAGAATACTCGAGCTGCGCAGGATGACCGGTGGACTGATCCGGCGACTGCGTCCAGGCCCACGTGCCGGGAACCCTCCGGCAAACGCCGCCGAACCAGGGATCGAGGCGGTGACCGCGGGAGCCGGCGCACAGGACCCGCCTTGCGGCGTCCCGCCGGCGGATCCGGGCCAGCATGGTTCAGCGCTGCTGATGGTCGTCCTGGTCTCCGCGGTTCTTGGAATCCTCGGAACCGTTTGCCTGCAGATCGCCGCCAACGAGAACAGGATCGCCGCAAAAGGTCGCGACCGCGATCAACTGCTCAATGTCGCGGAGACCGGCGCGTGGCTCGTGAAAAGCTGGTTCGACCAGCCTGTGTCCGGCGATCCCTCCAGCAACGCCACCGTGAGGCATGCGCTGCTGTCCCGTTTCGATTTGCGCAATCCGGTTCTCTTCGATCGCACGCGTCGACTGATCGACGATGGCGATCCGTCCACGCCGCCGACGCCGGCCGACGGCAGCGCGGGTCTCGAGTGGTACCGTCAGGGACGCGAGCAGGTCTCCGGCTGGCCGCATCTCGATCTTTTCGGCAAGCCGTACCGACACGGCGCCGTGCTGTCGTTCATGGGAACCGAGGATGGCCCCGACATCGTGCTTCAGGATCAACCTGGAGTCGTCGACCTCCTCGACGAAATCAACGCGTCGCTCTTCACCGACCAGGAATCCACCGGACGCATCGAAAAAATCGAGATCTATGCCCCACAGGCTGGCCCGTCGGGTTCCCCGGGGGCCGGCTTCGCGGCGAACCGGCTTGGCATCGCGACGGTGAAGGTGACCGCCGCGAAGCACCGCGTTGTCGACCTGACGGGCCCGGTGCCGGTGGTCCCCGTCGGGGCACAGCCCGTCGGGCGGGCGGTCGTCCGGATGGGGCTGGCCGAGATCCCGACCAATGCCCCGCGCGGGCCGCTGGAAGCCTGCGGCGACATCACCGCGCCGGGCCCACTGCGGGCCCGATGGGGGCGCGTGCAGGCGGTGGGCAACATCATGCTCGCCGATCAGCTCGACCGGCTCGACGCCTTTGTCGCCAGCGGTTTCCCCTACGCGTCGTTCAGCAGACATATCGGGGGCAGCGCGACCAGCGGTGATCTCGGCGACTGGCTCAACGACCCGGACGACTCGATCGAGGACCCCTGGCTGAAGGTGGTGGCCGGGGGTCAGCTCACCGGATGGCAGGGGTATCCGGATCAACCGCTCCCCTACAGTCGATCGATCGCGATCGATCGAGACCACAGCAACCTGTTTCAGCGCGTCGCGGGAATGACCTGCCCCACCTTCAATTACGATGTGTGGAAGGGGATCGCGCAGTCGATCATGCCGGGCGATCGCTATCTGCACTACTTCGCCTACGATCCGGCCACCGGGCTGTTCCGCGAGCGGGGTGCCGGCCCGGCGCGCTCGGTCCGGGACTGGACCCATGGTCGTTCGGGGGTGTTCTTCTTCGACACCGCCGACGGCGCCCGCCCCGGCGCAGGCAACCTCACGCCGCCCGTGGTCATCTCGGGAGGCGACTGGAGCACGGCGGGCCTCATCTACCTCAACGCCGTCTCGTTCCAGGCCACGTCGGTGCGTGGCGTCGATCGTGTGCTGCTTCCCCCGGGAGAGCCGTTCGACGACACCGATCATGATTTTGTGGCGGAGCCGGCGGAGACCTTTGTCAACCTGGCCTACGCGACCAGCATCGGCTCGGGCACGAGCTCCGATGACATGCGCAAGAGGTCGGTGGCAAGTCAGATCGGCAGCGCGACCTCCCCCGACGGAGAGACTTACACCCGTTCCACCACGATGCAGCGTGATACGAAGGGGACCCCCGTCCTCACGCCGGTGAACCTTTTCGGCGTGCTCTTCAACTCGGGGAACATCGTTGCGGAGGGCAACGCGGTCACCTACGGCAGCCTCGTGGCCGGCCGATCGGTGACACAGGTCAACCTGGGGGCCGAGACTCCCTGGATCTACTTCGACGAGAGGCTGAGCACCGGAGAATGGCCGCCTCCGGAAATCGCGATGCCGAGGACCTACCTTCTGTATCTGCAGACCTCGCACCCCTGACAGTTGATCCATCCATTCAATGCGCCGCGCAGCCGGCTGTCGCAAGGCGGGAAGATCCCCCCCCGCAATTCCCAGTAACCACCCGACAGCGACGACTCTTGGGCTCAAATACGATTCAGAATGACACTGGAACGAGCATCCACTCCGAACTGGATGAGCGCCGTGAATACCTCGCGAAGACTCGATAAAGGAACAGGCTCTTGATCTTCTCCCGCGGTTTTCGGTTCCTGGCGTTCATCGCGACCGGCCTTGGTGCGATGCTGGCGGCCACCGGTGCGGCGCTCGCGCTGCCCCCGGGCTTCCAGGAGGTGATCGCCTTTCAAGGACTCACCGATCCCACGGCCGTACGCTTCTCGCCCGACGGACGGGTCTTCGTCACCGAAAAAAGCGGGATCATCAAGGTGTTCGACAACCTCTCCGATACGACACCGACCATCGTCGCCGACCTGCGTCAGAACGTGCACAACTACTGGGACCGAGGGCTTCTCGGGTTCGCCATCCACCCCGACTTCCCCAGGACGCCCTACATCTATGTGTTGTACACGTATGATTTCAACCCGCTCGACCCGGCCCATCCCGCGCCGCGCTACGGCGACACATGCCCCGACAAGGATGCCTCAGGGAACTTCATCGGGCCCGGGGCGATGGCGGATGGGTGCGTCGTCAACGCGCGCCTGTCACGGCTCAAGGTGAACCCGGACAACACGCTGGACGGCGGCGAGCAGGTCCTGCTGGAGAATCATTGGTGCCAGCAGTTCCCGACCCACTCGATAGGCTCGATAGTGTTCGGACCGGAGGGCGCGCTCTATATGAGCGCGGGCGACGGCGCGAATTTCGACTACGAGGACTGGGGACAGTTCGGGGGCACGAGACCCAACGTCCCGCTTCCCACGCCCGCCAACGCGTGCGGCGATCTCAACACGCAAGTCGGCACTCCAACCACGAAGCCCGATGCCGCGGGCGGCGCGCTGCGCGCGCAGAGTGTCAGGAACGCCAGCAGCCAGAAGTCACTCGATGGCTCCATCCTGCGTCTCGATCCTCTGACGGGCGCCCCATGGCCAACCAACCCGCTGATCGGCGGCACGACGAACTCCGATGACGCGATCATCGCCTACGGACTGCGTAACCCGTTCCGCATCACGCCCCGCGCGGGCACCAGCGAGATCTGGATCGGAGATGTCGGGCTGTACCACTGGGAGGAAATCGATCGGCTGCTCAATCCCGACGATGGCGTGGTGGAGAACTTCGGCTGGCCATGCCTCGAAGGGCCGGATCGACTGTTCGGCTACAACGGCGACCCGCCGGACAACCTGAACCTGTGCACCAGCCTCTCCACCAGCGCCACCACCGCGGCCTACTATCAGTTCCACCACGGTGACCCGCTCTACAGCGGAGACACCTGCGCCTCGACGGTCGGCTCGGCCATCACGGGTCTGGCCTTCTACCCGGGGGGCGACTACCCGGCGGCCTACAACGGCGCCCTGTTCTTTGCCGACTACAGCCGCAATTGCGTCTGGGTGATGACGACGCCCGCACCCGGCTCGGGAGATCCCGTCGTGGCCAATCGCGCCACCTTCATGAACGGAAGCAGCGACCTGCAGCAGCTCGGCGATCCCGATCCGGTCGACCTGGAGGTCGGGCCCGGGGGAGATCTCTTCCTCGTGGATCTCGACGACGGGATGATCCGCCGCATCATCTACAACGTCGGCAACAATCCCCCGACGGCCAGGATCCAGGCCTCTCCGACGAACGGCCCGCTGCCTCTCACGGTTCAGTTCGACGGGAGCAGCTCGACCGACCCGGACCCCGGCACGACGCTGTTCTACGCGTGGGATCTCGATGGAGACGGGCAGTATGACGACGCCTTTCTGCCGCAGGCAACGCACCAGTACACGAGCGCGGGCACCGTCACGGCGGGGTTGCGTGTCACGGACGACGACAACGCATCGACCACGACGACGGTGACCCTCTCGCCGGGCAACTCGACGCCCACGGCCAGCATCCAGGCGCCGCTGTCGAGCAGCACCTGGCGGGTGGGCGACGCGATCAACTTCGCCGGGCAGGGCTCCGACGTGGACGACGGCGCCCTGGGACCGGCTTCGATGCACTGGCAGGTGATCCTGCACCACTGCGTCGACGGTCCCGGCACCTGCCACCAGCACGTGATACAGGACTTCGACGGCGTCCAGAATGGCACCTTCACCGCGCCGGACCACACCTATTACTCCGAGCTGGAGTTCACGTTGAGGGTGACCGACTCGGGCGGATTGACCGGCACGAAGAGTGTCACGATCGCACCGGAAGCGGTGTTCAACACATACGAATCCACACCAGCGGGCGCGACGATTTCAGTCTCGGGCCTGGAAGGCGTCACCCCGTTCACCCATGGCGCCATCGTCGGCTCGCTCAACTCCCTCATCGCGTTGTCGCCACAGACTCTGGGCGGATCGAGGTACTACTTCACCTCGTGGAACGACGGTGGTCCGGCCAGCCGCTCGTTCGTGGAAGACAGCACTCCGAGGACCTTTCACGCGAACTTCGCGGTCTGCCAGTCGAGCGAGACAGCCTGCGATGGAGTCGACAGCGACTGCGACGGCGTTCTCGACAACGTGCCGCCTCCTTCCGGCAGCCCCAGCGCGAGCATGGATGCGACCGGGCTCTCCTGGTCCCCGCTCCAGGGCGCCTCGACCTACGATGTCATGCAAGGCCAGCTGGCCTCGACGTCGGGCGGTGGCATCGTGACCGGCACGGAGAGCTGCGTCGCAAGCCGAATCACGGCAACCTCCTTTGCCGGCGCCCCGAATCCGCCGGCCGAGGTGGTGTACTGGTTTCTCGTGCGCGGCAACAGCTGCGCGGCCAGCGGCACCTGGAACTCGGGTGATCCGGGCCAGGTCGGGTCTGTCGATGCGGCGATCAACGGGGCGCCGGGCGCCTGCCCTTGAGAACACGAAGACAGCCGGCTGGGGCGGAGCAAGTCTCAGTGGCTTGAAAGCATCGTCTTCCAGCCTGAGTCGAGGCCGACTTCCACGAGATCCGCGCGGCCGTCGCCATTGAAGTCTCCCAGCATCCAGCCTCCCGCCGCGCTCTGGCACCGGCGACGAACCGGAGCGCCGCCCCTGACGACAGCGCAACCCTCGGGACATCCCCATGCCCGCGCCGAGCTCAGCGACGCGCCGTCGGACAACATCGCCTCCCAGCACATCCCGCCGGCGGACTCCTGCCGCAACAGGTCGGCGCGCCCGTCGCCGTCCAGATCGCCCGCCTGCATCCCCGAGCCGGCCGAGCCCGGACCCCAGATTACCGGGGTGGAAAACGAAACACCGGTGGAGAGCGACACCTCGAAAACGCCGCGAACGGAACGAAGCATGTCCGAGCGTCCATCGCCGTTGAAATCGGCGAAGACCCGCGCCGAGCCCGGACCGACCGGGCTCCATCGAGTCGGCCGCGCAAAACTTTCCCCTGTGGAGAGCGAGACCCAGAATCCCTTGTCACCCAGAGATCGCACAAGGTCATCACGACCATCGCCATCCACGTCCGCGAGGTTGGTGGATCCTTTCCAGGCCGACGTCGTCCAGGTTTTCGCGGGGGCGAATCCGATCCCGGTGGAGCGCATCACCTTGATGCCCGAGCCGGCCTGCCGGACGATGTCGTCACGACCGTCGCCGTCGACGTCGCCCACCAGCTCGGCGCCGGATGCCGGATCGTCCGACCAGAGACGAAGCTCGCCGATCTCGGCGCCGCTGCCCAGCCCGACACGATGACCCGTGGAGACTCCGGCCACGCAGGCATCGAGCCGGCCGTCACCGTCGAAATCTCCGGTGAGATTCAACCCTGCGCCGCCGGACCTCGAGATCAATCTCGGCGTGAGGAAGAGATCCTGGACCGCCGTTCTCGCATTGAGCCGTTTCGCCCCGCCGATCAGCCCGTCGAGCGAGGCCAGCGTGTCACCTGCCGACACGCGCGCCGCCAGCGCGCGAGCAGAAAGGGTGTTGTTGCGCGCGAGCTGGAGCGCCGCAACGCCCGCCGCCATCGGCGCGGAAAAGGAGGTTCCATCCCAGAGCAGGGTCGAATCCACATCGGCTCCCAGGGAGAGAACGCGCGAGCCGGGCGCGGCGAGCCTGACGTGCCGCGGGCCATAGTTGCTGAACGATGCCAGCTCGTCGCGTGAATCGGTTGCACCCACGCAAAGCACGTTGTCGAGATCGAAGGCGCACGGATAGGCCTTCGTCTCGTCATCGATGTCCTGCCCGCAGTTTCCCGCCGCGACGACGGCGAGCACGCCGGCCTCACGCGCCGCATCGAGTGCGTCGAACAGCGCCTCCGACCGGCAGGCGCCCGGTCGCGATGCCGCGCAGGATCCGGTGGCCGGATCCTGGTGCTCATCGCAGGACAGGCTCAGGTTGAGCACCTTTGCGCCATGAGCCACCGCATACTCTATCCCGGAGATGATCGACGAATAGGGACACCTGCCGCCGGCGTCGCACACCTTGACGGGCAGAAGACTGACACTCCAGTTGATTCCCGTCATCCCGGTGCCGTTGTCGCCCACCGCGCCGATGATGCCGGCCACCGGCGTGCCGTGTCCCGCGCCGAAATCGTCAGAGGGGTCATCATCGCCGTTGACGAAGTCGTATCCACGGATCAGGTTGTCGCCCAGGTCGGGATGATCCGCCCGCACTCCCGTGTCCAGCACGGCCACCATCACCGAGCTGTCGCCGCGCGACAGCTCCCAGGCCTCCGGTGCGTCGATATCCGCGTCGTACACCCCGGCGGCGCCGCCGACGCTCTGACCCGCGTTGTTCAGGCCCCACTGGGCGACCATCAGGTCGTTCGGGGTCATACCGGAAATCACGGCGTCGTTGTCGCGCTCGACTGATTTCACCGATGCGTCCGACGCCAGCCGGTTCGCGATCTCATCGGCGGTGGTCGTGTCAGCCAGCGTCACGACCTGCCAGCGGGCCGAGCGCGAACCCCATCTGATCTTCGCGCCAGACGCCCCTGCCC
>DASROJ010000242.1:0-15335 GCA_035646975.1 Patescibacteria group bacterium | reverse complement strand
GTCCCACGTCCCACGAATCGAGGTGGGCCGCGATGAGGACGACCTCCTCGGGCTGAACGCTCCCGGGTATCTCCGCGATCACGTTGGCTCCCGGCCGATCGGGCTCCGTACGGCAGCCCAGCACCAGGTGCACACGCACCTCGCCGCCGGACTCCGCGAGGCGATGCAGCAACGCAGCGTCCTCGAGCGTGACAGCGGCCGCAGGTA
Organism: Patescibacteria group bacterium; assembly: GCA_035646975.1. Classification (GTDB taxonomy): domain Bacteria; phylum Acidobacteriota; class Polarisedimenticolia; order JACPZX01; family DASXTC01; genus DASROJ01. Next base: position 15,128 of record DASROJ010000242.1, on the reverse strand, counting down.
TCTTCGCCACGCCGTCCTCGTACCGCAGCGCCCCGGTGTGCGGCGTGCTCAGGGAGGCGGTGGCCACCGAACGCACCAGCACGGCCACCGCACCGAGCCTGGAGGCTTCGGTGGCGCCGCTGCCGCGCGGCTTGACGGCCTTGCCGTAGTCGGCGAACTCGTCTCCGGTGCGCACGAACGGGTTGTCGAACAGCACGATCCTGCCACGGACTCTTTCAGCGCCCATCGTCTGCAGCTGCTCGATGGAGTCGACGACGACCACCGGCGCGGTGATTCCGTCCGGCGGTGTTCCGACGCTGCCTCCCAGTGCCAGCACCGTCAGCGGCCGCGCCACCGGTGCGACAAGCTCCACGAGCGCCTGGCCCCGCACCCAGACCGGCACCATCACCGGCTCGAGATGCGTCCGGATGCCGTCCTTCTCGAATTCGGACCTTGCCCACGCCACCGCCGCGGGCTCCGCCGCGGAGCCGGCCAGACGATTGCCGATCGTGTCGGTGAGCACCCGCAGACGGGAATACGCGGTGGGTGTCTTCAATGCCTCGGCGACGAGCGCCTGGGCCCTTGAACCCGGTGCGGCGCCGTGCACGGGAAGGGATCCCGGCAGCAAGGCGAACCCGGTCAGGACGAAAGCGACACGTCTGAAGCTCATGGCCGGAGATTCTAGACGAACTGACGCCAGTTCGGATCTCAAATCTGGAGAAATGCCGCCGACTCTGAGACAATGGGGTCGATGAGCGAAATGACAGCTTCCGGCGGAAAGCCGGCAGGCGGTGTCCCTCTCTGGGGCAAGATAGCCCTCGGTTGCCTGACGGTGGTTGTCGTCGGCACGGCCACCTGTGTCGGGGTGAGCTACCTGGTGATCGAAAAGGGCGGCGATCTGATCCGCGACATGGCAAAGGAGAACTGGACCGAGGTGCGCGAGTCGGTGGATCGGATGATGACCGACGAGGGGGCTCGACAGCTCTACCGCTCGCATCCCGGACTGCAGGAAAAGTTTCCCACGGAGGATGGCTTCCTCGACACCGTCGGAAAGTGGCGACCGGACCTCGAGCCCGTGCCGGAGAAGATTCCGATCCTCGAGGGCCAGTTCAACCTGGAGAAACAGTATCCCCATGGGAAAAAGCGCACCCAGCTCGGCTACATGAATGGCAAGGGGGCCCGGCTGACGTTCACATGGGAAAGCGGCGCGCTGGTCGACATCGACGTGCGACGATGAACGGGGTCCTCGACGCGTTCAGTCGAGGTAGTGCCTGAACGGATTGCCCCCCTCGGCCCGGGCAAGGAAAACGGTGTGCAACGCGGCGAAAACCAGGTCGCCCATCCCCAGCAGGATGAAGGCCCGGGGCTGATCGTACAGGGTGACCGCCACGATCAGGAAGAGCGCGCCCATCCCCCTTCCGAGGATCGCCACCACCACGTTGCCGAGATACCGACCGGGATGGATCACGGGCAGCATGTAGAAAAGCGCGAGCATGATCAGGAAGACACCCGTGAAGCGCAGGTACACCTGCTGTTCGGGCAGCGGGATCTCGAAGAAGGCCGCCCCGATCGCCGGCGCCGCGAGGTTGATGAAGGCGAAGGTCAGGTCGTACAGGCTGCCCGCGATGAGCGATATCCTGAGACGCCGGTGCGCGTTGTCGCTCACGTGTCCTTGCTCCCCCATCCGCCGCCTCCTGGTGTCTCGATCGTCAGGACGTCACCCGACGCCACCTGTCGCCTGAACTTGCCCGGAAGCGTTTCCACCTGACCGGCGCGCGTCAACAAGTCCCGGCCCGAAGCGCCGGGTCGGCCGCCGGCGAGTCCCCACGGCGCCAGCCTGCGCCGGTCGGCCAGCAGGGTGACTTCGGCGTCGGCCAGAAAACGATACTCTCTCACGATCCCATCGCCGCCCCGTTGACGGCCATCGCCGCCCGTGCCGCGACGCAGCGTATAGCGGGACATCATGACAGGCAACGCCAGCTCGAGCGCCTCGATGGGCGTGTTGAGCGAGTTGGTCATGTGCGTGTGAACTCCGGAAAGCCCGTCGCGCCCCGGCCGCGCTCCCATCCCGCCGGCGATGGTCTCGTAATAGGCGAACGAGTTTCCGGTGCGTGGATCCTTGCCGCCGAATGTCAGGTTGTTCATGGTGCCGCTGCTGGCCGCCGGGATCCGATCGGGAAGCGCCCCGGCAAGGGCACCGAACAGGACGTCGACGATCCGCTGGGATGTCTCCACGTTGCCGCCCGCCACCGAGGCGGGTGGGCGGGCGTTCACGACCGTTCCCTCGGGTGCGATGATCTCCAACGGCTGATAGCATCCATCGTTGGCCGGAGCACCGGGTGACAGAAGACATCGAAACGCGTAGAGCACGGCCGAGCGTGTGATCGCCTCCACCGCGTTGACGGGACCGGCCACCTGCGGCGCCGAGCCGCCGAAATCGATCCTGGCCAGGCGTCCTGCGATGGTGATGGCGGCGACGATCGGCACCGGCTCCGATGTGATCCCGTCATCGTCGAGGTAGTCGGTGAAGCCGTAGCTGCCGTCGGGGATGCCGCCGATCAGATCCGCCATCAGGCGGGCGGCATAATCGATGAGATGCCGCCCGTAGGCGGCGACCTCGTCGAGTCCATGACGTTCCACGAGCGCGGCCAGCCGCCGCTCCCCTACCCGGTTCGCGGCCACCTGCGCCATCAGGTCCCCGACGCGCTCTTCAGGCGTGCGTACGTTGGCGAGGATGACGCTCATCAGATCGCGGTCCGGTTCGCCTCCCTTGATGAAGCGCACCGGCGGCAGCCGCAGTCCTTCCTGGTAGATCTCGGTGGCCAGCGGCATCGAGCCCGCGGACATCCCACCGACGTCGCTGTGGTGCGCCCGGTTCGCAAGATAGAACTCCGGTCTTCCGGATCCCGCGACATGGAGCGGCGAGACCAGCGTCATGTCGGGCAGGTGGGTGCCGCCGCGAAATGGATCGTTGAGCAGCGCCATCTCCCCCTTGCGCAGATCGAGGTCGGCCAGCGCGGCGCTCACCGAGGCCGGCATCGAGCCGAGATGGACCGGCATGTGATCTCCCTGCGCGATCAGGCGGCCGGCGCAGTCGAACAGGGCGCACGAGAAATCGCGGCGCTCCTTGATGTTCGGCGAGTAGGCGCTTCGCTGCAGCGCCACGCCCATCTCCTCGGCAACGGAGGTGAACAGGTTGCGGTACACCTCGAGCCTGACCGGGTCGTACCTTCCGCCGTCCCCGCTCATCCGCCCCCCTCGCGCATCATGTGTATGTGGCCGGCCTCGTCCTGATGCATCCGCCAGCCGGGTGGAAGCAGTGTCGTGGCGCCCGGCTCGAGGATCAGCGCGGGGCCGGCAACCGGCGCCATGACGGGCAGCCTTGCCCGATCGTAGAGTCCTGCCTGCACCTCTTCGCCCTTCCAGATGAGGGCGCGATGCCCCGAGCAGGCATCCGTCGGCGCACGGCCTTCTTCCGACGCGAGTTGCCCGGCGGACGTCCCGGGCTCTTCGACACGACCGACACCGCGCAGACGCAGTGTCACGATCTGGACCGTCTGGTCTTGTCGCCTGTAGCCATAGAGCCGCTGGTGCTCCGCGTGGAAATGGTCGAGCCATTCCTGCGAGAAGACGACGTTGATCTCGTACGACTGGCCCCGGTACCGCGCATCGATCGACCGCTCGAAACTCATCCGGTGCGGCTCGATGGCCTCGGCCTCCAGGTCGCGACGGCAGACGGCCTCGAGCTGCGCGAACGCCGCCTCGAGAACCCGCCGGCCCGTGACACCGGCGTCGGCAAGCAGGGAGACCGAGCGATCCTTCCGCACGTCGGCCACCGTCATCCCGAACGCCGAGAAGACCCCCGGGTTCGCGGGAATGATCGCGCGGCCGATCCCCAGCGTTGTCGCCAGCTCCGCGGCGTGGAGGCCGCCCGCGCCGCCGAACGCCAGCAGATCGAAATCCTGCGGCTCGTATCCCCGGTGAAGCGAGATGACGCGTATCGCCCGCGCCATCGTCGCCTCGGCCACCTCGACGATGCCCAAGGCGGTCTGCACGAGCCCCATCCCCAGCTGGCCTGCAACCGCCTCGACCGCGCGGCGCGACGCCTGCAGGTCGAGCGGCATCCGTCCGTCGAGGAATCGCTCCGCCACGATTCGTCCCAGCACCAGGTTCGCGTCGGTGACCGTGGCCGGTCCGCCGCGGCCGTAGCAGGCCGGACCCGGATCGGCCCCCGCGCTGGCCGGGCCGACCCGCAACGCGCCGCCGGCATCGCGCCAGGCGATGGAGCCGCCGCCGGCACCCACGGTATGGATGTCCGTGGTGGGTATCTTCACCGGGTGGCCGGCCACGACCGCCTCGCCGCCGGTTCTCACTTCGCCCGGGACCAGGCAGACATCCGTGGAGGTGCCGCCCATGTCGAACGAGATGAGCCGGGACCTGCCGATCGACTGCCCGACATGAAACGCCGCGCGCACGCCGGCCGCCGGACCCGACAGGACGGTGCGCACCGCCTCGGCGCCGGCCGACGCCGGAGACAAGGCGCCGCCATTGCTCCCCATCACCCGCAGACTCCGAAGCCGCGAGCCGGCCAGACCTTCTTCCAGACGGGCGAGATAGCGCGACACGACCGGCGACACTCCCGCGTTGACGGCAGTGGTGGAGGCGCGCTCGTACTCGCGGTACTCCGGCACGATGCGGGACGACACCGAGACGCTCAGACCGGCGCGCTCGAACGCCCGTGCCACCTGTTCTTCGTGCGTGTTGTCGGCCCATGAATGCAGCAGGCAGAGCGCCACGGCCTCCACCCCGAGCCGGCCCAGCTCCACCGCGAGCCGGTCGATTTCCCCGGTGGACAGCGGCTCGACCACCGTGCCGTCCGCGCGCAGCCGGCCGCCGAGACCGAATCGCAAGTCCCGTGGGGCGAGCGGCGCGGGGCGATCCAGGTCGAGGTTGTACAGGTCGGGACGCGCCTGCCGGCCAATCTCGAGCAGGTCCTCGAAGCCCCGGTTGGTGACAAAGGCGATACGCGCCGTCTTTCCCTCGAGCATCGCGTTGGTCGCCACGGTGGAGCCGTGGATCACCTCCGCCCCCGCGAGATCCTCCGGGGTTCGCACCGCACGCAGGATTCCGTCGAGGATCGCGCGTGCGGGATCATCCGGTGTGGAGGGCTGCTTCCATGCCGACACACGACCGTCCCGCACGACCACGAAGTCGGTGAAGGTCCCGCCCGTATCCACGCCGATGCGCAGCATCGGCAGATTCTAGCCCACATTCTCCGGCTGGTTGACGAGGTGGCCAATCGTCACAGGACTTCCAGCCGGAACACCGGCAACATGCCACGGCCTGATCTGGCGCGAAGGGTGGTATCCTCGATCCCATGCGCCGAGCTTTCATCGGTCTGGTGCTCGTCACCGATACGCTGCTGTTCGGCATGCTGGCGATCGTCGGCTGCCTGTTGATCCCGAACGGCAACGCTCTGCTCTGGTGCGCGCGACCCTGGGCTTCGCTGATCCTGCTGGCGAGCGGGTCGAGCGTGCGGGTGTCGGGTCGGGCGAAGATTCCGCGGGGACAGCCTGTCCTGTTCGTCACCAACCACCAGAGTCTGTTCGACGTGCTCGGGCTGATCCGCGCCTTGCCCGGGCAGTACCGCATCATCGCCAAGAAGGAGCTGTTCGCGATACCGGTTTTCGGATGGGCGCTGTCGTTGGCAGGTTTCATCAAGATCGATCGCGCCGACAGGGAGAAGGCGTTTGCCAGCCTGGACGTCGCCGCTGAAAAGATCCGGCGGGGAATGTCGGTGGTCGTGTTCGCCGAAGGCACGCGCAGCCACGATGGCGCGCTGCTGCCCTTCAAGAAGGGTGGCTTCGTGCTGGCGCTGAAGAGCCGCTGCCCCATCGTGCCGGTGACCATCAGCGGCAGCCGGGCCATCATGTCAAGGAACAGCCTCGACATCCGGCCCGGCGTGATGGATGTCGTGATCGGCGACCCGATCGAGACCGCCACCCATTCGCTGGAAACGCGCGATGAGCTGATCGCGGCGGTAAGGACGGCGGTGGAAGCCGGGTTCACCGATCGCAGGGCCTTCGATACCCAGCAAGCCTCCATGCCCGTGTCGGATCCGTGACCGGGCAGCGTGCAGGAGACAGAGCATGATCGGGCCGGAGATCGCGATGTCCGAAGACCTCCTCGAGATCCTGGCGGGTCTGGCCAGACGGGCGCGAGCGAAGGTCTATGTCGTGGGCGGGTATCTGCGCGATCGACTGCTCGATCGCGAGCCGGTCGACCTCGACCTCCTCGTGGAGGGCAGCCCCGCCCCCTTCCTTCACGCCGTGTCCGCCGCGGCCAGGTTCGATCCGATCGTCTTCTCCCGCCGCGAGCCGGTGACCTACCGGGTGGCGATGAACGACTGGCTCGTGGACATCTCCGCCTGCCGGGCGGGCGGGCTGACCGCGGCGCTCCAGCGGCGCGACTTCACTATCAACGCGCTGGCGGCCCCGCTGCGCGTCACGCCACGCTCCCCGGCCGGACAGCCGCGGCCGTTGGCCAGCCTGGGAGAAATAATCGATCCGCTCGGCGGCCTCGACGATCTGAAGGCCCGGCGCATCCGGCACATCGCCACCGAGGCGCTGGACGAGGACCCGCTGCGTCTGCTGCGCGCCGTGCGGCTCGCGGTCATCCTGGAGGGGTTCACGCTCGATTCCGATCTGCGCCGGCAGCTCCGCGAGAAGGCCCGGCTGATCGATGGCGTGCCGGTGGAAAGGGTCCTGCCGGAGATGGAAGTGGTGATGGCCTCGCCCAGGGCGGGCGCCGGTCTGCGGATGATGGCCGACTTCAACCTGCTCTTCCAGCTCTTCCCCGAGCTCAAGCCGCTGGAGGGGTTGCGCCAGAACCGCTGGCACCGGTTCGACGCGCTGGAGCACACGCTGCGGTGCGTGGAGGAAGCCGATGCGCTGCAGAACGGCCACCCCGCGCTGATGATCGACGCGCGTCTCGGCGTGGAGGATGCCGAGGTGCTGAAGTGGTCGAGCCTGTACCATGACACCGGGAAGGCCGCCACCGCGCGCATGGGCGAGGACGGCGAGGCACATTTCTACGGACACGAGACGATCTCCGCGCAGCTCGCGGTTCAGGCGCTCGGCCGTCTGCGCGCGGGCAGCCGGAAGATCGAGAGAATCAGGAAGTTGATCGAGAATCATCTGCGTCTCACCCTGCTGTCGGAGGGCGAGGCCTCCGAAAAGGCTCTCCGGCGTATCGTGAATCAGCTCAAGTACGACACTCCCCTGCTCTGCCTGCTCGCGCTGGCGGACCGGCGGGCGGGCGGCGGCGAAAGATTCGAGGAACGGCTGGCACGCCTCGAGCGCGTCGCCGCGCGCGTGATGGGGATCTTCCTGACCGAGGGCGAGCGGGTGATCTCTCCACGTGCGCTGCTTTCCGGCGAGGAGGTCATGGAGATTCTCGGACTGCACCCCGGCCCGCGGGTGGGCTCCGTGATGCGCTGGCTGACGCGGCTGCAGGTCGAAGAAAAGGTCACGGGCCGCGACGACGCGGTGGCGATGCTGCGCTCGCTGCCTCCATCGCGCATCCTCACCCTGGACGACGAGCAGTAGCCCCCGGACTTCCCGGCTGGTAGAATCGCGCACGCGTCACGGGAGACCTCCATGTCCTACGAGACGATCGTCAAGCCCCCCCTCGACAAGATGTCCTTCCGCCCCAACCTCATCGACTACGAATCGATGCGGAAGACCTTCTCCTGGGAAAAGCTGGGCAAGGAGCTGGACTGGCTGCCGGGTGGCGGTCTGAACATCGCCCATGAGTGCATCGATCGCCACGTGACGACCGCGCGACGCGACAAGATCGCCATGATGTGGGAAGGCAGGAATGGCGACACCGAATCGTACACCTTCAACGATCTCAAGGAGCTGTCGGACCGGTTCGCCCAGGTGCTCAGAGGGCTCGGGGTAAAAAAGGGGGATCGCGTTTTCGTCTTCCTGGATCGAATCCCGGAGCTGTACGTCAGCGTCTTCGGCATCCTGAAGGTCGGCGCGGTGGTTGGCCCGCTCTTCTCGGCGTTCGGGCCCGACGCGATCCGCGACCGGCTCGCCGACTCGGCCGCCGTGGCGCTGATCACGAGCCCGTCGCTGATCGACAGGGTGGAGCAGGTGCGCGCGGACCTGCCCGACCTGGCGCACATCATCCTGGTGGATCGGGAGGCCACCGGCCGCACCCGGCGGTCCGAATACATCTCGTATGAAGATGCGATGAAGGCCGCCCACGGTCACGCGCCGATCGAGGCGACCGGTCCCGAGGACTATGCCATCATGCATTACACCTCGGGCACCACCGGCAAGCCCAAGGGCGCGGCCCACGTGCACCAGGCGGTGCTCGGCCACTACATGACGGCGAAATACGTCCTCGACCTCCACGACGATGACATCTACTGGTGCACGGCGGACCCGGGCTGGGTGACCGGCACCTCGTACGGGATGTTCGGCCCCTGGTCCAACGGCGTCACCTCGCTGGTGTACGAAGGCGGATTCGGGCCGGACAAGTGGTACGGTCTCATCGAGAAGTACAAGGTGACGATGTGGTACACGGCCCCCACCGCGTTGCGCATGCTGATGAAAGCCGGCCAGGCGGCGCCGGCGAAGCGTGATTTGACGAGCCTGCGTTACGTCTGCAGCGTCGGCGAGCCGCTCAACCCCGAGGCGATCGTCTGGGGCCTTCCCGTTTTCAACCAGGCAATCCACGACAACTGGTGGCAGACCGAGACCGGATGCATCCAGATCGCGAACTACCCGGTGCAGGACGTCAAGCCCGGCTCGATGGGGCGGCCGATCCCCGGCACCGAGGCGGCGATCGTCGATGACGAGGGGCGCGTGCTGGCGGCCGGCGTGGAGGGCAACCTGGCGCTGAAGCCCGGGTGGCCGTCGATGTTCCGGACCTACTGGAACAAGAAGCAGATGTACGACTCGAAGTTCCATCATGGCTGGTACTTCTCGGGGGACCGCGCGCGGATGGACGACGACGGTTTTTTCTGGTTCGTGGGCCGCACCGATGACGTCATCAACACCGCGGGGCACCTCGTCGGGCCGTTCGAGGTGGAAAGCGCGCTCGTCGAGCACCCAGCCGTCGCCGAGGCCGGCGTGATCGGCAAGCCCGACGAAGAGCGCATGGAGATCGTCAAGGCGTTCGTCTCCCTGAAGGACGGCTTCGTCCCGTCGGAGGATCTCAAGCAGGAGATCAAGGAGTTCGTGCGGACGCGGCTGGCGGCCCACGCATACCCGCGCGAGATCGAGTTCATGAAATCGCTGCCCAAGACCCGCTCGGGAAAGATCATGAGGCGTCTGCTCAAGGCGCGCGAGCTGGGGCTGCCCGAGGGCGACACATCCACGTTGGAAGATTGATGCCGTCGGAGCACCGATGCCGCCGCACGTGAAACTGTTCATCCCGGGCCCGACGGAGGTCCGCCCCGACGTGCTGGCCGAGATGGCCCGCCCGATCATCAGCCACCGTTCCGCCGAGCTGGCCGCCCTGCAGAAAAGAATCAGCCAGCAGGCCGCCGCCATCATGTTCACGGCCAACCCGGTCCTGCTGAGCACATCGAGCGGCACGGGGCTGATGGAGGGCGGCATCCGCAACGGCGTCGAGAAGCGTGCGCTGTCGCTTGTCTGCGGGGCCTTCACCGAGCGGTGGCACAGGCTCGCCTTCGACTGCGGCAAGGAGGCCGACAAGATCGAGGTTCCGTGGGGCCAGGCCATCGAGCCCGGAGCGGTGGACCGCGCCCTGGCCACCGGAAAGTATGACGCGGTCACCGTCGCGCACAACGAGACGTCAACCGGCGTGGCAAATCCCATGGAAGAGCTGGCTTCGGTCATGCGCAAGTATCCCGAGGTCGTCTTCATGGTCGACACGGTGTCGAGCCTGGGCGGGATGCCCCTCAAGGTGGACGAACTGGGGATCGACCTCTGTCTTGCCAGTGTGCAGAAGGCGCTCGCGCTGCCTCCCGGGTTCTCCCTCTGCTCGGTGTCGCCGAAGCTGATGGAGCGCTCGCGGAGGATGAAGGGCAAGGGATTCTACTTCGATTTCGCGCGGATGCTCGACAAGGCCCGGCTGGATCAACCGCTCACGACGCCATCGGTATCCCACATGTTCGCGATGGAACGGCAGTTCACGCACATTCTCGACGAGGGGATGGAGCGACGGTGGGATCGTCATCGCCGGATGGCGCTGACGGTGCGTGGGTGGGCAAAGGAACGGTTTGCCCTGTTCGCCGACGAGGCCCACGCCTCCGACACGCTGACCTGCGTGGCCAACACGCGTGGCATCAAGGTGGCCGACCTCATCGGCGCGTTGCGCAAGGAGGGCATGCTCATCAGCAACGGCTACGGCGACCTCAAGGAAAAGGCCTTCCGGATCGCCCACCTCGGTGAGCTGGGTCCCGACGATATCGAAGTGCTGCTGACGGCAATCGACCGGCACCTGGGGACGTCCTGATGCAGCCCGCCCGGAAGGTGCTGATCAGCGATGAGGTGTCCGAACGGGCCCTGCAGCGGTTCAACGCCGAAGCGGGGCTCATCGTCGACTACCGTCCCGGTCTGCCGGCCGACGAATTGCTGAAAATCATCCCCGGGTACGCGGCGCTGGTGGTGCGCAGCCAGACGAAAGTGACGGCCGGGGTGATCGACAAGGCCGAGCTGCTCCAGGTGATTGGCCGGGCCGGCACCGGCGTCGACAACGTCGATCTGGAGGCGGCCACGCGGCGCGGTATCGTGGTGATGAACGTGCCGGGCGGCAACACCGTATCGGCCGCCGAACACACGATGGCGATGCTCCTGTCGATGGCCCGCGGCATCCCGGCGGCCGATCGATCGATGCGCGCGGGCAAGTGGGAGCGCGGCAGGTTCGTCGGCTCCGAGCTCGAGGGCAAGGTCCTCGGAGTGCTCGGGATGGGCAAGGTCGGACGCGAGGTCGCCCACCGCGCGCGGGCGTTCGGCATGGAGACGATCGGATACGATCCGTTCGTCTCGGCCGAGGACATCCAGCGCTCGCAGGTGACCTTCGTGCCCCTCGATCAGATTTTCGCCCGCGCCGATTTCATCACCGTTCATACTCCGCTCACACCCGAGACACGCCACCTCGTCGGCGACAAGGAGCTGGCGGCCTGCAAGCCGGGCGTACGTCTGGTCAACTGCGCTCGAGGCGGCATCGTGGACGAAAAAGCGCTGGCAGGACACCTGAAGACCGGCCACGTCGCCGGCGCGGCGTTCGATGTCTTCGAGGAAGAGCCGCCAAAGGACCTTCCGTTCCGCGATCTCGAAAACGTTGTGCTCACCCCGCACCTGGCCGCCTCCACCACCGAGGCGCAGGAGAAGGTCGCGGTCATCATCGCAGAGCAGATCTGCGACTACCTGCGCGACGGGGTGGCGCGCAATGCAGTCAACGTGACGCCGATGGACCCCAAGGTGCGCGAGCGCGTGGCCCCGTTCCTCGCGCTGGCCGAAAAGCTCGGCCGGTTCCAGTCCCAGATGGTCGAGGGGCGTCTTCGCGAGGTCACCGTGGAGTACAGCGGCGAGATACCCACCGAGGCGATTGCCGCGCTCACGGTGGCGATCCTGAAGGGATACTTCGAGCGCTTTCTGTCGGGTCCGGTCAACGCGGTGAACGCGGCCTGGATCGCGCGCGAGCGCGGCATCCGGCTCAACGAGGTGAGGACCACCGAGCCGCAGGACTACATGAACCTCATCACAGCCATGTTCGAGAGCGATTCGAAGCGGCAGGCCATCGCAGGGACCGTCTTCGGGCGGAACCTTCCACGGATCGTCCGGCTCGACGGGTTCAGGTTCGACGCCATGCCCGAGGGGGAGCTGCTGCTTGTTTCCAACGACGATCGCCCCGGCATCGTGGGCATGGTGGGAAGCCTGCTGGGCTTCCATCAGGTCAACATCGCCTACATGTCACTGGGACGCGACCGGATCGGGGGTCAGGCGATCGCCGTCATCAACATCGACTCGCCGCTGCCGGAGGCCGTGGCGGAAGAGCTGCGCGCCAGACCCGGCATTCTCTGGGTGAGAACGGTGAGGCTCTAGGAGCCGAAGTGCAATCAGCGGCTGGCGGCCGCCACGCTGCCGCCCGGTTCGGGTGAAGCCCCCCTCCAGAGCAGGAGATAGAGCAGGTTGTTCTGGAATATCGGGTCGTTGGGCAGCACACCGTGGCTTCCGCAAACGAAGAACGCCGACCGGAAGCTCACCGAACCTTCGGGCTTCCTGTCCGCCCTTGCCTCGGCGCCGTCGGGGATCGCCAGCAGGCTCTGCATCAGGACCGTGCCGTCACCCGGACCGTAGAGCACGGAATCGAGCATGCCCGCCTGCTTCACGTCCCGCAGCCGCTCATCGTCGAAAAAGAGCTGATGCCTGCCGGACTTGTTCATCACGATGGCCGCCTTCAGCGTGTTCAGGCAGTCGCCGCCGAATGCGTAGTACGACATGTCGGAACGCTCCGGCTCGGGCGCGTCAAGGGCCTGGTGGAACAGGTCGGCTCGAAGGAGCTGCCGCGCGAGGAAATCGCGCGCTCGCGCGTTGAACTCTTCAAGGGCGATCCCGCCGTCGCGGTGTTCCGCCTTGGCGAGACGCCTGCGCATCCGCGCCTGGGCTTCGGGGTCGAACGCCGACCAGCCCTCACGGACCCAGGTCGCGGCGTCGTACATGTCCAGGGACAGAGGCCGGCCCTCGACATCGGCAAACACCTGTGACCCCTTCGGCGGAAGCATCTGGTACACCGCCGGCATGGTGAACACCACCTCCGGGCGCATGGGGCGGAAAACCTTCTTCAATCCCAGGTGCAGGATCTTCATCGACTCGAGGCACCCGCGGTTGGGTGTCCCCAGCATGATCACCTTGTTGACGTTGGCCGCTCCGGCCATCGTCGGCTCGAAGGACGCTCCCGTCTTCAGGACATCCTGGTCTCCGTACATGATGTAGTACCGGGCGATGAGACCGCCCTGGCTGTGGGTGAGCAGGTCGAACCGCTCATCGGGACGTCCCAGCGCATGTTTCAAACGCTCGATCGTGGCGGCGAACCGCTGCGCCGTCTCCACGTTGTCGCGTCTCCAGTCGTAGATGAAGACAAAGGCGTTGTCGCCCGGCATCGGGTGATCGATATCGCCTATCTGGTAGCCGCCGGCGGCCCGCAGCGATCGCAGTATCTCCCGGTAGAAATCCCGTCCCCAGAGACTCGCGTAGATCTGGTATGCCTCGAGGCCATCCTGCGCGGATTCATCCAGCGGCAGGGCCAGGTCATCCGTGTCGCCGCCCATCAGCACGTTGGCCATCGTGCCCCAGACCACCTTGTGGCTCTTGACGTCGCGAAGCTTGGATCCGATGAAGCCATGGATCAGGATGAGCGGGTGCGGCGGCTTGTTGAGGCTGGCGATCCGCGTGGTGTGCGTCATGTCGGGCTTCTTGAGGATGCCGCAGCCCGCGACGCAGACAACCATGCTGAAACATCCGAGCATCGTGATGATGCGGAGGCGCATGAGGGCCTTCTCCCGTGCTAACTGCCGTCGTGGATTCACCGGGGAGGACGGGGCCTCAGAGGAGTGTGCCCCGGCGGTGGGCCAAGAGGACAGTACCAATATGGCGAATCCTGTCCCACTCTGCAAGTCGCGCGGGAATCATCGGCCGGCGCGCGTCCCCGGACCACAGGCGGATGTCGGATGAATGACGGGCCTGGCGAACCACCGGCGACGATGCCGACAAGTCATACGTGTCCGGTCCGGCGGCGATCGTCAGATCTTGAGGAAGCACCACTCCTTCGTCATCGGAACGCTGCTCATGGCAAGACCGCCCTTGGGTGTGATCAGGATGCAGTCTGAGTGGTTGTAGCCGAAGCCCCCCTCCGGATCGTACAGCCCCGGCTCGTTGCTGAACATCATGCCTTCCTGAATCGTGGTGAAGTCTCCCAGCGCGATATAGGGAGGCTGATGCCCCTCCATGCCCTGCCCGTGAGCCGGACGGTGGTAGATGTACTTCTGCATTCCCGCCTTCACCTGGTAATCGTGCACCGACTTGGCGACATGCGAGCAGGCCACGCCGGGGATCGACTGCTCCAGCTGGATCCGGCACGACTCGGTATGGGCCTGCCAGACCTGTTCCCGATGCGCGTCCCAGGGCGCCAGCTGGTAGGCGCGGTACAGCTCTCCTCCATAGCCGCCCACCGTGACCACCCCGGACACCTGCAGCGAGTCGCCGCGTCGGACAGGGTTGTAGTGGAACTGGTTCGGATGAGGAAACGCCGTGCCGATCCCCGAGCGGACGCCGACCTCCACCGAAACCCCCACCGCGGTGTGGGGACGGCCATCCCGCTTGATGTCCTTCATGATGAGATCGACTCCGTAGCCGATCGCTTCCTGCGCTATCTCATGATCGATCAGGTCGGTGCCGCGCGCGAGAATCAGGTCGCGCGTGAAGGCGTGGATTCGGCTCCAATAGTTCATCGCGCGCTGGGTGAGGGCGATCTCCTCGGCCGTCTTGATCATCCGCAGCTTGAGGCAGACCTCGTCGACGCGCTTGACCGTCGCCTTCGGAGCCACGTCGGCAACCGTGGCGCGGGCCCGCTCGTCGTAGGCCGCATCGACGCCGACCGCCTTTTCCCCGTAGCCGCGCTTCTTGAGCCCTTCCCATGTCCAGCGCAGCAGATCGACCGCGTCTCCTTCGACGACCTTTCCTTCGTCCGGGAATCCGCCGGCGGAATGACGCAGATCGAAATAGTGCTCCTTGTCCTGGATCCACCAGGTCCCGACGAGATCACGATCCAGCGACGGATGAAACCAGGTGAGGTTCATCCCCTCGGAAGGGATCAGCACGGCGAACAGCCGCTCGGTGGTCGTGTGGAAGAGGCCGGTGAAGTAGATGATGTTCCAGCGGTCGGTCAGCAGGACGGCGTTGAGTCCCGCCGACTGCATTCTCTCCTGCAGGCGACCGATGGTGCGCTGGTACCAGGCCTGGTCAAGACGGTCGAAAGCGGCCGGCTTCGGATGCTCGGGATGCGTCGCGAGGAGCCGCTCCGAGGCCCCTGTGCCTCCGGCTGGCTTCACCCTGTCGGCGCCGGCGGCCGGCACGATGAGGTCGCGCCCCGCCACCACCGCTCCGGCC
>DASROJ010000241.1:0-2124 GCA_035646975.1 Patescibacteria group bacterium | reverse complement strand
AGGGCCCGGTGGTGGTCCCGATCAGGCTGTAAGGGGGGTCCGAGGGAAAGTTCCCGGGCAACGTGGAGGGCAGCCGTGTCGATGCCGCGTAAATATGGTAAACGGCAGGCCCAGTGGAGAGGCACCCTCCAACGGGAGGCGGCCAGGTCAGCGTGATCTGTCCACCCGATGCATTCGTCATCGTGAGATCGGCGGGCGCCGACTGCAGGTCGCAGCCGAAGTTCGCCGTAAAGGTGGTGTTCACGGCGGGCGTGGAGATCGTGTGAAGACGCGAGCCGCCATCCGACCAGCCCGAAAAGGTGTAGGTGTGGCCATCCCCCGGTGTCTGCGGCGACAGCGCTTCGATGATCCGCTGCTGGCCGACCACCCCCTGCACGCTCTTCGGCGCGGTGAAGGGGGTTCCATCCAGGGTGAGCGCAAGGTCGGATCGCGGTGTCGTCGTCAGGGTCATCGTGCTGAGGTTCGGGAAGATGCTGACGCTGCGCGTGGTGGTCAGCTCTCCGGCGGAGCCCAGCGGCGCGCCCGAGTCGGTGACGCTCAGCAGCACCTCGTACCAGATGTTCGCAGAGGTCTCGCCGATGTTCGCGGTGGTGAACGAACCGGCCGTGGTGCCCGTGATCGGCCCGAGGTACGGATGGGTGTGCGTGTCATGGTGGAAGACGACCATCCAGGAAAAGGCGCCCGCCCCCAGCGTGCCGTCCTCCGGGTCGGATGCCGTGGCGGAAAAGTTGACCGTGTCGCCCGCGTTGAACATCGACGAGGCCGCCGGGGAGAGGATGGTCGCGGCGGGAGACCGGTTGCCGGCGACCACACGCGTCTGCAGCGTGGAGATCACGTGCGTGTCATTGACTTCCAGCAGCGCCGTGTAGACACCGGGGTTGTTGTAGGTATGGAACGCCACGGCGTTGTTCGACTGCGCTCCATCGCCGAAGGACCACTTGAAGGTCAGCGGGTCGTTGTCCGGATCGCTCGAGCCGGTGGCGTCGAAGCTCACCCCCAGCGGGGTGAGCCCGCTGAGCGGATTGACCGTGCCCACGGCGAGAGGCGGCCGGTTCGCGCCGCCGACGTACGCGATCCGATAGATGGCCTCGAAGTTGTAGCTGCCGTAGTACAGCGCGCCGTCCGGGCCGACCCTGATGTGCGTGGGAGGCGCGGCGTCTTCGAAAATCTCGTTGCTGATCGGCTGGTTGTTGGCGTCGAGCTTCATGTGGTAGATCTCGTGAAGCGCGTAGTCTCCATAGAAGTAATCGCCCACGTACTGTGACGGAAAATTCCCCGCCACCATGTGGGCCCCGGCCGTGATGGCCGCGCTGCCCCCGTTGTGGCTGTACGAGAAAACGGGATAGGTCATCCCGGCGACCCCGGCAGGGTCCGGCCCTTCCACCACGGGCCATCCGTAGTTGGCCCCCGGCACGCCGAGATTCAACTCCTCCCACGCCGCCTGCCCGACATCGCCGATGAACAGCGTGCCGGTGACCGGCTGGATGCTGAAGCGCCACGCGTTTCTGAAGCCCATCGCCCACACCTCGGGCCGCGCGTTGGGGTCTCCCACGAAGGGGTTGCCCGGCGGAATCGATCCGTCCGGCGCGATGCGAAGGATCTTCCCCAGCATCGTGTTCTTCTGCTGCGCCACGGCGCCCAGCTCGTTGTCCCCCATCGAGATGTAGATCAGTCCGTCGAGTCCGAACATGACGTTGCCCGACTGGTGGAAGTCGGACACGAGGTCGGGCCCATCGAGCAGCACGGTCTCGGACTGCAGGCTGTTGCCGACCACGTGAAACCGCGAGACACGGTTGTGCGGCGGGCTGGAGGGCACGGTGTAGTAGAAATAGAGGAACTGGTTGGTTGCAAACGCCGGATCGACGGCCAGCCCGAGCAGCCCGCACTCACCTGCCGAATGCACGCTGATCGATGCGATGTTGGTTGTCTGCGTCGCGCCGGCGCGCAGCACCCGCACGCCACCCGACTTGGTGATGATCCAGAGATCCCCGTTGGGCGTCCACTCGAAGCTCGTCAGCTCGAAGATATTGCCGATCAGGACGGTTTCCTGGAACCCTGGCGGCAGAGTCGTTGCGCTCAGACTCCCCCATGCGAGAAGACAGATCGACGCCGTCAGCCATCGAA
>DASROJ010000240.1:0-10331 GCA_035646975.1 Patescibacteria group bacterium | reverse complement strand
GGTCGGGTTTTCCCGCGGGGCAGGCTTCATGGTGGTCGCGGCGGCGCAGGAGGCGCTGCAGCCAAGGCCGGCTGGCGCTGTGGCCCTTTCGCTCACCCGCGAAACAGACTTCGTCCGTAACCGGCGCATCTCCCGAAAGCGGGCGGCAAGCCCGGGGTCGAGCACGATGCAGAGCGGGCAGATACTGACCTACGCGCGGCTCAAGGGGGCCTACGACATCCCCATCGCGGTCATTCAATCGACACACGATCGGTATCTGCCGGCGGCGGAGGCGCGCGTTCTGTTCGGGCCGGACACCGCAGGCAGGCGCTTCCGCGAGGTCGAAGCGAAGAGCCACGGGTTCGGCGGAGCGCGTGACGCGATGTTCCGCGAGCTCGACAACGTGCTGGGCTGGATCGAGTCGTTCCCGCCGAAGACCGCGGTTACGGCGGCACCCCGCCCTTAGTCTCCACCCGAAACCTGAGGGTTCAGCCCCTCGCGCCCCTCGGCGTCGGCTGGTCGTGTCCGAGGATCGGATGCGGCTTGTAGGGGGCCTCGAGCTTCGCGATCTCCTCGGGCGTCAACGTCATCTCCACCGCGGCGGCTGCGTCGGTGATGTGGTCGATCCGGGTGGCGCCGAGAATCGGGGCGGTGACGCCGGGCACGGAGAGCAGCCAGGCCAGCGCCACTTGCGCCGGCTTCGCACCGCGCGCCGCGCTCACTTCGAGCAGCGCGTCGAGCACGCGGAAGTCGTCTTCCTGGAAATACATCTTGTCGGCGAACTCGTCGTTCTGCGCGCGCGAGGTGGTGCGCTGGTTTGCCCGGGTGCGTGAGCCCGACAGAAACCCTCTGGCCAGCGGGCTCCAGGGCATCACGGCGAGACCCTGGTCCAGGCACAACGGGATCATCTCGCGTTCTTCTTCCCGGTAGACGAGGTTGACGTGGTCCTGCATCGACGAGAACCGGCGCCACCCGTTTCGGTCGGCGGTGTAGAGGGCCTGGGCGAGCTGCCAGGCGGCCATGCTGCTCGCGCCGAGGTAGCGCACCTTGCCGGCGGTCACCAGCGAGTCCAGCGCGTCGAGCGTCTCTTCGATGGGTGTCTTCGGGTCGTACCGGTGGATCTGATACAGGTCGATGTAATCCACCCCGAGGCGGCGCAGCGAGTCGTCGCACGCCGCCATGATGTGCTTGCGCGACAGCCCCGATCGGTTCGGCCCCTTCGTCACCGGAAAGAACACCTTGGTGGCGAGAACGTAGTCTTCGCGCGCGGCCATCTGGGTAAGAATCCTGCCGGTGACTTCTTCGCTGCGGCCGTGCGAGTACATGTCGGCGGTGTCGAAGAAGTTGATGCCGATGTCGAACGCGGCGCGGAAGTGCGGGCGGGCCTTCTCTTCATCGAGAATCCAGGGTCGCCAGGCCGGGTCGCCGTAGCTCATGCATCCCAGGCAGAGGCGGGAGACCTCCAGGCCGGTTCGTCCGAAGCGGGTGCGTTTCATGGTGCCTCCTCAAACCATGTAGAATGTCGGGGCTGCCGGCATCCTGCCACAAGATGCCGGCAAGATCGAGAAGCCGGAGGTACGTCGGATGAGATGGTCCAGAGCGGTCGTGCCCGGCCTGTCGGCGTCATGCCTGCTGGCGTCCCTGGCGATGTCGGCGGGCTGCGGGGGGACCGGAGACGGCGGCGGCTCGGCCGGTGGCGGCGCGCCTTCGAATAACGCCGCGCCAGCGGACAGCGCCGCGCCCGGGCCGGCCGGCGACGGTGCCCGTCGGGCGGCCCAGCCCAGAGGCAACGACATCCACTCCTTCGCGCGTCCCGACGAAGCCCGCGTCACCCACATGAACCTCGACTGGCGCATCGACTTCGACGAGCGGGTGATCGACGGCAGCGTCACCCTGATGGTGAAAGGCGCCCACGCGCTGCACCTCGATACGCGTGATCTCGACATCCGCGCCGTGAAGGCGGCCCGCTCCGCCACTGCACAACCCGCCCTGCCGCGATTCGCCGACGCGGCGTGGCGGTGGGGCAGGAAGGACCCGGTGCTCGGCAACGAGATGATCGTCGATCTGCCCGAGGGGGCCGACCTGGTGCGCATCGACTATCGCACCAGCCCCGAGGCGGCCGGTCTGCAGTGGCTCGCCCCCGCGCAGACCGCCGGTGGAAAGCATCCATTCGTCTACAGCCAGGCCGAGCCGAACCTCGCCCGCTCGTTCATCCCCTGCCAGGACAGCCCGGCGGTGCGCGTCACGTACGAGGCGCGGCTTCGCGTGGCTGAACCGCTGCGCGCGGTGATGGCGGCCGAGTCCAGAGGCGGCAGCCCGCAGGAGTTCGCCTTCGCGATGACGCACCCGATCGCTCCCTACCTGATCGCGTTTGCCGCGGGGGATCTCGTCTTCGGCGCGGACGGCCCGCGCAGCGGCGTCTGGACCGAGCCGTCGATTCTGGGCCGCGCGGTCGACGAGTTCGCCGACATGGAGAAGATGCTGCAAGCCGCCGAGAGGACGTACGGGCCCTATCGCTGGAACCGCTACGACATCCTGGTGCTGCCGCCGTCGTTTCCGTACGGCGGGATGGAAAACCCGATGCTGACCTTCGCCACTCCCACGGTGCTGGCCGGGGATCGGTCGCTCGTCGCGGTGGTGGCGCACGAGATGGCGCATTCGTGGTCGGGCAACCTCGTCACCAACGCCACCTGGTCCGACTTCTGGCTCAACGAGGGATTCACCACCTACTTCGAGCGGCGCATCATGGAAGAGGTCTACGGCCGCGATCGGGCCGAGATGGAGTGGATGCTGGGCCGGCAGGATCTCGATGTCGAGCTGAAAAACCTCGCCGACAAGCCGGCCGATCAGAAGCTGCGCATCGATCTGACCGGGCGCGACCCCGACGATGGCTTCACCGACATCCCGTACAACAAGGGAGCCTTGCTGCTGCGTCTGCTCGAGGACAGTTACGGGCGCGATGTCTTCGACACGTTTCTCAGGTCATGGTTCGACGAGCACGCGTTTCAAAGCGTGACGACGGATGTCTTCACGGCGTTTCTCGAGGAACGGCTGCTTGGCGCCAACCAGCCGGTGGCCGGCCGAACACGCCCCGATGTGTTTGCCTGGATCGATCAGCCGGGGCTGCCGGCCGACGCGCCGGTGTTCCACTCCGAGGCGTTGGCGCTCGCGGATGATGCGGCGCGGCGGTTCGGAGCCGGCGAGGTGGCGGCGAAGGACCTGTCGACCCAGGGGTGGGTCTACCATCAATGGCGCCGGTTCCTCAACTCGATGCCCGACAGCCTCACACCGGCCCGGATGAAAGACCTCGACGCGGCATTCAGGATTACCGCCACCGGTAACGCGGAGATCCTCGAAGCCTGGCTGCTGCTCGCCGTGCGCCACGACTATCAGCCGGCGTCCCGGAGGCTCGAGCAGTTCCTCACCTCGCAGGGTCGGCGCAAGTACCTCACGCCACTGTACAAGGAGATGGTGAAGAGCGAGGCGGGCAAGGTGCGCGCGATGGAGATCTATCGCAAGGCGCGCCCGATGTACCAGGCCAGCGCGCGGCGGATACTCGACGACGTGGTGGGCTGGAAGCCGGCCGCCGCCCCGCCGGGGTAGCGCCCTGCTCACCCGCGCGGATGCAGTGTGTTGTCAGGCTGGGATGTCGACGTAGGTTGAATAGGCATGGGGGGAGGGCACTCGGTGCCCCTCTTGGCGAAGGCCCTCGAGATGAAACTCTATGGCCTCGCGCATGGTCTTCTCGACGCTTGGACGCGTGCGGCCCGTAGCGACACAACCAGGAAGATCCGGTGAATATGCAGAGTAGCCTGTCTTGGTCTTCTCGATGACGATGAGGTATCTCATGGTTTCAACCCCGCCTGCTTGAATATACTGTTGAGCGTGCCCGGCGCCAAGTCGAATCCCGGATTGCCCGCGATGGTCACAAGCCCGGGCTTTCGATTGTGCTTGAACTGGCGATGACTTCCGCGCTGGCGAGCCAGACGCCAACCGTCCTTCTCGATAAGCTTGATGACATCTCTGACCTTCATATAGTCCCTGGGCTGGTCACGCGGTCCGAGATATCACTTCTTCATCACGTCAAGGGCCTCATCGGCCGGCTCACCCAGGACATCTTGGGAATGGCTCAAAGACTTCTGGATCATAATTGCAACCAGATCGACCGTCCACTTTTGGAGATGCGGCGAACGTCCCTTCGCGTGTGTGAAGATCGTTTCGATGGCCGGTAGCAAGATTGTTGTCGCCGTGGGAACTCCGGGGAAGGCCTTGGGTCCGATTACGGCGTGGGTGCATCGGCCATAGACACAAGAGTCGTCAGCGATTCTGGTGATGACCGCTTCTTCAGTTGGCCAATCCGAAGTACACCGCGATCAGACCGATGGTGTCGATGAAGCCGTGGGCGAGGATGCTGGTCCAGAGGCACCGGCCCGTCATGAGATACGCGGTGCCCAGCACCAGCCCCGCGAAGCCGGAGTCGACGACTCCGGCCGGGCCCTTGTAGTAGTGGCCGTACCCGAAGAGGATCGACGCGAAGAGGGTCGCGAGCATGAAGGCGGTGGCCGACCGCCGGCCGAGGTCGGCCCCGCGAAGGGTCAGGTAGCCGCGGTAGGCGATCTCCTCGCCGAAGGCCGCGAAAGTCCAGATGAGCAGCAACCACTGCAGCGCCGCCATGGCGTTGCCGGCGATCTCGTTCATGCCTTCAGGGGCGACGATCGGCTGAGGCCAGATCATCGCCGTGATCGGTTCGATGACGATCGCTCCCAGCAGGATCCGGACCGCCGCAGCCGCCATCGCGATGAGCACGATGCGGCCCCACGAAGGCACCGAACCGGTGCCAGGCCGCGTAAAACCGATGGCGGACCAACCGCCATCGCGCAGCCGCACCGAGACCAGCCCGAGCACGAAGAGTATCGGCACCTCGTTGGGCACGACCTGATAGACGTTGTGCCCGATGACGATCAGCGCGCCGAGCAGCAGCTCGATGCCGCTGAAGGCTCGCGAGCCCGAAAAACCCGGTCGCGCCGGCGTGGCCTCCATCACGCTTTCTTGCGACCGTTCGTCATCCCGCCGGTTGTCATGCCCTTGTAGACGAGCCAGGCGCCGAACATCAGGGGAGCCACCGGCCACCAGTCACGCAGCCAGTCCAGCGAGACGTCGAACCGGGTGTGCAGCAGCAGGAGGAATCCGACCAGCATCAGTGTCACGCCGCCGGCCACCGACCCGCGGGTGCCGGGAAGCTCGAAATCCTCTGGCATCGCCATCGGGTCGGCGCCCCGCAGCGCCATGTTGTACAGGCTCGCGCGTCGCGCCGCATCGATGACGTTGTAGAGCCAGAAGAACGCCAGGAAGAGCCCCAGCAGCGGGATGAGCGCCGGCAGGGCGTCGTTGGCCAGCAGGGCGATGACGGAGGCCACGACCATGATGTGCACGAAGCCGCGCTGGTAATAGCCGACGTAAACCTGTCCGAGCCCCGGCATCAGCGAAAGAAAGCCGGCAAGCGTCGGTGACTTGGTGCGCGGGTCGTAGCCGTATTGGGACGGGCGCAGCCGCTCCTGTCGCGGCACGTCGCCCCTCGGTGCCTCGCCCCTTGGCGCGTCACCTCTTGGCGCGTCACCTCTTGATGCTTCGCTCGCCGAGTACTCTGTGTCGTTCATCTAGGTCTCCTTTGCGTTGGGGATCTTCTTCGGGTCGCGCCGCTTCAGCTCGTTCCATATCGCCTGCAGGTCGGCGCCCATGTCTTTAAGACGCACGGCGCTGCCGGAAAGGTCCCCGCGAAATGCCGAGCCGAGCATTCCGGCCCCGTCGCGCGCCAGAGAGCCGGTGGCCTCCTGCAGCCCGCGGGTGCGTTGCGACAACCGCTCGGTGGAGGTCTCGGCCTTCTGCAGCATCCGCTCGCCGGTGGCTTGCCAGACCTGCTCGCCGAACGATGCCGGCTGGACCGTGTCGCCGAGGGCGCTCACGGGGTTGAGGCGCGCCAGCTCGAGCGCACGCTCGGGCACCGCATGAAACGGCGAGAACGCCGCGCCGAACAGGAGCCAGACCACCAGCCCGCCCACGTAGGCCGCCTCCCAGGTGAATCGGGGGCGGGCCATCACGCCGGCCCACCATCGTCCCAAGTTGTCGAAGCGCGGTCTCAGCGCGTCGAGGCGCCCGGGAGCCGGGATGGCAATGGCCGGTGGCGCGGTGGCGCGCATCACGCCGGCGGTGAAGCTCTCGCCCGGGTCGATCTCGCAAAGCGACGCCAGCGGCTCGCTCATCCAGGACATCGTCGCGGCGAGATCGGCGCACGCCTCGCAGCCGCCCAGATGACCGATCACGAGTGAGCGCTCCGTCGCCGTCAGCGCGCCATCCACCAGGTCGGCGAGCCGCTCGCCGGCCGCTCCGCAGGCCGGGCCGCTGGTGAGCGACAGGATCCTGTTGACCATGCCGGCGGTGTCGACGCCGTCGACGGTGACGATGCCACCGAGGCTCGCCCGGGCGATCTCCGCCAGCTCTTCACACTGGGTGCAAGTGGCGACGTGGCGAGCCGCGTCACGCAGGGTTTCCACCGGCGCGGTCTTCCCGACGATTTCATCGAGCTGTCGTTCGAACTCGTGGCAGGTCATCGAGCGCGAGGTCATGGCGCCCCCGCTCTGAGCACGGTCACCGCGCGTGCCAGCTCGAGACGCGCCCGGTTGGACCGCGATTTCACGGTGCCCAGCGGAAGGTCGAGCATCGAGGCGATCTCTTCGAGCGGCAGCCCCTGGATCTCCTTGAGCAGTATCATCTCCCGGTATGGCGCGCTGATCCGGTCCAGCGCCCGGTGCAGCAGCCGCCGCTGCGAGGAGGCCTCCGCCTCCCGTTCCGGTGTCGGCCGCGTGTCGGTCATCTCGATGCCCGCGTCGATCGCCACGTCGTCGGCGGGGGGCCGGGCCTTGGCGCGGCGCAGATGGTCGATGCAGACGTTGCGGGTGAGCCGGAGCATCCAGGGAAGGAACATCTCGGAGTCTTTGAAGCTGGACAGCTTGTTGTAAATCCGCACGAACGCCTCCTGCGCCACGTCCCGCGCCTCTTCCTGGTTGCGGACGTAGTGCCAGGCAAGGCTGTAGACGCGCCCCTGGTACTGGCGCACGAGCGCCTCCCAGGCGAGCTGGTCGCCCCGACGGCACCTCTCGAGAAGTTCGGGGTGGTCCATACTAATAGGATGACGCAATCGGGCGGGAAAGGTTCGACAAATCCCCGGGTTTTTTCACCCCTGGAAATCGAGGGGGGTGCCGGCGCCGGCTTCCAGGGCCCGGCGGTAAAGGGCGTCGGCCGCGGCGACATCCTGCAGCGCGGTGCCGGTGCTGTCGAAAACGAAGGTTTCGTCGGGCGCGCGGCGCCCGGGCCGGCGGCCGGACACGATGTCGGCCAGCTCGGCGTGGACATCCTGACGGGTCATCACGCCGGCGGTCAGCGCGTGATGCAGCTCGCCGATCTCGGCGCATTGATCCAGGATGTCGGCCACGACCTTGCCACGCCTGAGGATGGCCGGGTCGAGCTCCTGTTTGTCGTGGCTGTCGGCGCCCACCGCGGCGAGGAAGAGGCCCGGGGAAATGTCGTCGGGGCCCAGGATCGCCTGGCGCGATGGCGTGCAGGTGACGCAGATGTCGCTGGCGCGCACCGCGGCGGAAAGATCCGGCGTGGCGGCCGCCGCGAGCCCGCTGTCCCGGCAGACCTCTTCGGCGAAGTCGCGGGCGCGCTGCAAGTCGGTGTCCCAGGCGTGCACCTTCTCGATCCCGCGCACGCGCCTGAGCGCGCGCAGCTGAACGCGCCCCTGGTTGCCGCAGCCCGCGATGGTGACGACTCTCGAGTCGGGCCGCGAAAGATATTTCGCCGCCACGGCGGTGGCCGCCCCGGTGCGAAGGATGGTGATCTCGATCGAGTCGATGACGGCGAGCGGGTAGCCGTTGTCCGCGTCGCACAGGAGTATCAGCCCCTGGATGTTCGGCATGTCGTGACGCGCCGTGTTGTGAAAGAAGTTGCCGTTGCACTTGACGGCGAAGCGGCCCGGCTCGAGCCGCAGCCCGGCGGCCTTGATGTGAAACCCGCCGTCCACGGAGGGCACCCCCAGCACGCCGGGCGGCAGCGTGCGTCCCTGCGCGTGAAGCCGGAAGGCCTCCTCCACCGCAGCGATGCACTCGTCGAGGTCGAGCAGCGCGCGGACATCCGAGCGCGCGAGCAGCAGCGTTGAGCGCGGCATCGCGTCACTGGAGGAGGTAGTCAAGGCTCGTCCCCGGCTGCGATTCGACCGGCTTGTGGTTCTTCTGGAACATCCGCGCGGGGAATTTCCCTTTCAGGTCGACCGAGCCGCCTTCCACGCGCAGCATCGAACCTTCACGCAGACCCACGACGCGGGCGTTGTTCTCCTCGAGATACTGCAGGATTCTTTCTTCCTGTGTCTCGCCCATGTGCGTGGAGGCGGGCTCGGGGTCGAGGTAGTGCGGGCTGATCTGGAACGGCACCAGCGCCAGCGCGTCGAACGACGGCGGCTGGACGACCGGCATGTCCTTTGTCGTCTTGAGCGTGGGGCAGGCCACGATCGAGCCGGCGCTCGAGCCGATGTAGGGTTTGCCCTGCGCCACCCGCCGGCGGATGGCGGAGATCAGGTCGAGACGTTGCAGGCTGTCGAGCAAACGGAACGTGTTGCCACCGCCGACGAAAAAGGCGTCGGCCTTGTCCAGCGCCGCGGCGGTGGGTCCACCCCAGGAGGCCATGTGCAGCGACTCGAGCGTGAATCCCATGCTTTCGAATCGCTTGCGCGCCTGCTCCGCATAGGCGTTGCGATCGTGCATGGCGTAGGGGAAGAACAGCACCCGCTTGGCCCCTTCGAGAAACGAGCGGATCTCGAACTCCGCGTGGTCGAGATACTTGCCGCCGTGCAGGGTGGAGTTGCTGATCAGAAGCAGCCGTTTGGTCGCGGTCATGTTTTCACCTCATGAGAAACAGAACGCTCGCGCCGCGCCCGCCAACGCACCGGCGAGCACGAGCCAGAGAACATCCAGTCGGAATCGATACAGCGCGATGAAGGCCGCCGCCGTGACGGCGGCCGCGAACCAGTCGATGCCGGCGGTTGCGCCGCCGGGCCAGATCACCGCCGTGCCGAACACGAGAGCCAGGTTGAGCACCACGCCGACCACCGAGGCGGTCACGCCCGACAGGGCCCCGGTGAGGTCCCTGTTTCCTCGAAGCACCTCGATGAACGGTGCGCCCAGAAAGATGAAGACGAAGCAGGGCAGAAAAGTGGTCCAGGTCGTCACCAGCGCGCCGATCGTGGCGCTGGCCGCAGGCACCATCCCCTCGGGGTGGTTCCACCCGGCCATGAAGCCGACGAACTGCAGCACCATGATCAGCGGACCCGGCGTCGTCTCGGCAAGCGCCAGCCCATCGAGCGCCTGCGCATGGGTGATCCAGCCATACGATTCCACCGCCGCCTGCGTGACATACGCGAGCACCGCGTAGGCGCCGCCGAAGGTGACCAGCGCCGCCTGCGTGAAGAAGCGGTATTCGTGGACGTGCAGGCTGCGCCAGCCGCGCGCGGCGGCCAGGATCCCCAACGGCACGATCCAGAGCACCAGACCGACCAGCAGCGTGCGCAGCGAGCGGGCGCGCGACGGCAGCGCGTGTGGCGGAGACGGAGCGTCGTCATCGAGCACGACCGCCGCCGGCTGATGCGTTTGGACGGCGCCGGCAGGGGAGAGGGAAGAGTCGATGGAAGGGGCGGCCGCCCCGGTGGCAGGAGCGGGAGCGACCCGCGTGGCCGCGCCGGAGAACAGATCGGGGCGCAGTCGCGAGCCGGCAAGCCCGATGAGGCCGGCCACCAGGACGATGAGCGGGAACGGGACGTGCAGGAAGTAGATCGAGATGAACGCGGCGGCGGCGATCAGGTAATGCGCCTTTCGGGCCAGCGCCCGTCTGCCGATGCGCACGACCGCTTCGACCACGATGGCCACCACGACCGGTTTGACGCCGGCAAACAGCGCCGCGATCGCGGGCAGGGCGCCGAACGCCGCGTAGATGTATGACAGCAGCAGCAGCACGAAGATGGAAGGGATGACGAAGAAGGCTCCGGCGACGATGCCGCCCGGGAAGCGGTGCAGCAGCCAGCCGATGTAGATGGCGAGCTGGGTGGCTTCGGGCCCCGGCAGCAGCATGCAGTAGTTCAGGGCGTGCAGGAAGCGCCGCTCGCCTATCCAGCGCTTTTTCTCGACCAGCTCGCGATGCATGATGGCGATCTGTCCGGCCGGTCCGCCGAACGAGATGAATCCGAGCTTGACCCAGAAGCGGGTGGCCTCGGCAAACGTGACGCGATGCGGGTAGGGGGAGTGGGC
>DASROJ010000239.1:0-8928 GCA_035646975.1 Patescibacteria group bacterium | reverse complement strand
CCTCCCCTGCGCCGCCCTGTCTCTCCCCTCCGCCGGGGGCGCGGCCCCGGCGGAGGGGAGAGACAGGGCGGCGCAGGGGAGGAGCGCGCAAAGAGTCAGCGCGGCAATCCTACGGCCGGACCCCCTCGAGCACAGCCTTCCGATGGTGCCTGGAAAGGGTCTCTTCAATGACCACCTTGATGAGACCGTCGTACCCGTGGCTGGAGTTCTTCGCCGCTCGGGCAAGCCCGGCCCCATCGGTGATATCCGGGTTGGCGTTCACCTCGAGAATCCAGGGCTGGCCCTTCGCGTCGAGGCGGAAGTCCACACGCGCGTAGTCGCGGCAGCCGGTGGCCCGGTAGGCAGCCACCGAGAGCTCCTTGATGCGGGCCTCGATGGCCGGGTCCACCTTGGCCGGGCAGACGCCGTTGGTGTTCTTGTACTCGAAAGAATCGTGCACCCACTTGGAACGATATCCGACCACCTTGCGCTTGCCGTCAGGGTAGGAAAAAACGATCTCCGACAGCGGCAGGGGAATGGGCGGGTTGTTGCCGATGATGGCGGAGTTGATTTCCCGCCCGTCGATGTATTCCTCCACCACCGCGCTCTGGGCATATCGATCATGAACGTACGCGACCCGCTCGCGCAGCGCCGCGAAGTCGTCCACCACCGACGCCTCGTCGATGCCGACGCTGGCATCCTCGAAGGCCGGCTTCACGATGAGCGGGTAGGCGAGGCGCGGCTGATCGGGCAGTGAGGTGAAGGGGCGGCCGTTTTCAACCAGGATGCCACGGGGCGTCGGCAGACCGAGCCCCGCCAGCAGAGCCTTCGTCAGCGTCTTGTGGGTGGTCAGCCCGCAGGTGAGCGGTCCCGAGCCGGTATAGGCCGTCCCGAGCAGCTCGAGCAGCGCCGGCATGTTCATGTGGGCGAGATTCGACCCACGGAACGATTCGCACAGATTGAAGACGACGCCTTCCGGGTGCGCCCGCACCCATTGCACCACCGGAGCGATGTCGTCTTCCACGTAGATTCGCGAGGGGCTGTGGCCGAGCCGCTTGAGGCTCCCCTCCACGGCAATCACTTCGACGATGACGTCTTCGTCGTCCGGGTTGCCGGCGGGGGACTCGGGCAGCGCGTCGGGCGGTTTGCACCAGAGAATGCCGACCTGTGCCATGAACGACTCAGGCCCCCACCGCGCCGGCCGGGATGTCCCGCAACCGCACGGAAGCCGGCGCGCGCCTGCTGGTCCGGCGGGTGCGGCCGATCGCTTCGCTCAGGATCTTGCCGATCAGCTCCTCGTAGCTGATTCCCTCGAACTTCGCGATGAAGGCCAGGTCGCTCGTGCGCGGATTGAGCCCGGCCAGCGGGTTGACCTCGAGGCAGCAGGGCCGCCCCTGCGAGTCGCAGCGGATGTCGACACGGGAGAAATCGCGGCAGTCGAGCGCCTTGTGCGCGGCCACCGCCACGGCTTCCACCTTGCGCCGCAACGCCGGCTCGATGTCGCGGCCGGGCCGGTACAGGACCTTCTCTTCGAACTCAGCCTTGGAGGTGCCGGTGTAGATGTGATCCTCGGTCGGGTCCGCGACGATGACCTCCATGGTGCCGAGCACCGTGGCCGAACCGTTGCCGATGATGCCGGTGGTGAACTCCCGTCCGGGGAGGAACTCCTCGACCAGCGCCGGCTGACGGTAGGTCTTCAGGACTCGCGACACCTGCCGGCGCAGCGAACGCATGTCCTTCACCAGCGACAGGACCGTCACCCCCTTGGCGGTGCCCTCGTGGATCGGCTTGACGAACAGGGGGAACTCGACTTCCCACTCGTCGACTTCGGCCACGCTGGGGGCCACGAACCAGTCGGGGGTCGGCACCCTCTCGCTGCGGAAGATCTTCTTGGACATCCCCTTGTCGAGGCTGATCGCCATCGTCAGGGCGTCCGAGCCGGTGTAGGGGATGCCGAGCAGCTCGAGGATCGCGGGAACCTGCGCCTCGCGGCTGCGTCCTTCAATCCCCTCCGAGATGTTGAAGACCATGTCGACGTCGAGGTCGTCGTCGATGGCGAGGCGCAGCAGGTTCTTCGCGTTGCCGATCCTCACCGTCTTGTGGCCGTTGGCGCGGATGGCGGCTTCCAGCGCCGCGATGGTCTCTTCGGTGTCCAGCTCGGTGGCGGCGTCTGGCGGGTCGTCAACCAGCGGAACGTAATCGTCTTTGAGGTCGTAAGTCAGTCCGACCTTCATGAGGCTTCCTCATTGTATGTGTACTGTTCGCCCGCGTAGTTGCGGACTTTGAGCACGCCGTTGGCGTACTCCAGCACGTAGTTGGGGTTGATGGGCACCTTGCCGCCACCGCCGGGGGCGTCCACGACGAACGTGGGCACCGCGTATCCGGTGGTGTGGCCGCGCAGGGCCTCGATGATTTCCACTCCCTTGGCGACCGTGGTCCTGAAATGCGTGGTCCCGGTCACCGGATCGCACTGATAGATGTAATACGGTCTCACCCGGATCTTCAGCAGCTCGTGCACCAGCTGCTTGAAGACGGCCGGGTCGTCGTTGATTCCCTTGAGGAGCACCGACTGGCTGCCCAGGGGGAACCCACCGTCGGCCAGCAGGCCACAGGCCTTCTTCACCTCGGGGGTTATCTCCAGGGGATGGTTGAAATGGATGCTGATCCAGAGCGGGTGGTACTTCCGCATCGTGGCGATCAGCTCCGGGGTGATCCTCATCGGCAGGAAGACCGGCACCCGGGTGCCGATACGGATGAACTCGATGTGCTCGATCGCCCTCAGCCTGCCGAGCAGCTCGTCGAGCCGCTTGTCGGAAAACAGCAGCGGGTCGCCGCCCGAGATGAGCACGTCGCGGATCTGCTTGTTCTTGCGCAGGTAATCGATGGCCCCGTCGAGCCGGGGCCCGAAGATCATCTCGTTTTCGTCGCCCACCCAGCGCGACCGGGTGCAGTACCGGCAGTAGGCGGCGCACATATTAAGAGGAAGCAGCAGCACCCGGTCGGGATACCGGTGGACGATGCCCGGCACCGGCGAGTGGCTGTCCTCCGCCAGCGGGTCGACCATCTCGTTCCTGGAGACCAGGTGTTCCTGCGCGGTCGGGACCACCTGCATCCTGAGCGGACACCTGGCGTTGACCGGGTCGAGCAGCGATGCCCAGTAGGGGGTGATCCCCACCGGGAAACGTCCCTGCGCCATCTTGATGCCGTTGATCTCCGACGGCGTGAGACGGAGGTACCGCTGCAGATCTTCGATGGACGCAAGGCGGTTTCGCATCTGCCAGCGCCAATCGTTCCAGTCGGTCGGGTCGATCTGTGACTGCGGGTTGGGGGAATTGCTAGAGTCGGTCTCCATTAACTCCTCGGAGGCTCCTTGAACACATTTCTACCGTCGCCGGGATGAAGGGCATTAGGAAGCTCTCCGGGTGTCGGTTGAAGGAGCCATGGGTGGGATCGGGAAGGGGAAGCGGCGAGGACGATCCTCGCGCGAGGCCGGAAGGATGAATCGGCCAGATTGGATTTGATGGGCTCGAACTGAAAGCTCTATCGAGTTGCTGAAGCTGTGATCGACGCTCAAAACGATCGTCATCATGTTGCGGATAACATTAACACGATCCGATCCACTGTCAAGCAGAACAGATGCTATTGATGAAATTTTTTGATCGGTGGCATCGTCTTGACGATGTCCGGAGGGAGGCCTACCCTCGATCGCGATGCGAGAGATCCTCGAAGAAGTGGTGGAGCTGATCGCCCGCGAGCAGAACGCGGCGCTCGCCAGCGTCGTCTCCGCCTCCGGCTCCCTGCCGATGTCGCGACGCTCGAAGCTGCTCGTCCTTCACGATGGAAGCCAGCGCGGCACGGTGGGCGGCGGCTGTCTCGAAGCCGAAGTTCATGCGCTGGCCCGTCTCGCGATGTCCTCGAGCCTGGCTTCGCTGCGTCGTTTCACGCTCACCGAGAAGAAGGCTGGCGCCGAGGGGCTCAACTGCGGCGGCACCGTCGACATCCTCATCGAGCCGATCGGCGCGATGGGTGACGGGGCGCTGCAGGTCTACCGACAGGCGGTCGCCTCGATGACGGCGCGGGATGAAACGGTGATGGCCACCCTGTTCGCCACCGCCGGGGAACCGGAGCTGCGATGGCTCGGCAACGGGATCGTGAGCTGGAAAGGGTTGCGGATCGGCTCGGGATCGCTGGGAGCCGACAGGGCTCTGACGGACTGGGTGGTGGAAGAGGCGCTCAGCGTGCTGGGGCAGGACCGTGCGTGCCTGCTCCGGGCGCCGGATGAAGTCGCCGCGCGCGCGACCCTGCTGCTCGAGACCCTCGATGCTCCGCCGACCCTCTATCTGTTCGGCGGTGGTCATGTCTCGCTCGCGGTGGCGCGGGTGGCGCGCACCGCCGGCTTCAGGGTCGTGGTGGTGGACGATCGTCCGGCGTTTGCCAACGCCGACCGGTTCCCGGAGGCGGATCAGACCCTGGTGCTGCCGATGGACCAGGCCATGGCGCGGCTGCCGATCGACAAAGGGTCGTACATCGTCGCGGTCACCCGCGGGCATCAACACGACGAGCCGGTCATCGAACAGGCGGTCAGGACCCCGGCCGCCTATATCGGGATGATCGGTTCGCGCCGCAAGGTGGCGATCATGTGGCAGCGGCTCAAAGCCCGGGGCGTCACCGACGACCAGCTCGCCCGGGTGCGCGCGCCGATCGGTCTGCCGATCGGCGGCGATTCGCCCGGCGAGATCGCCGTCAGCATCGTGGCCGAGCTGGTGCAGGCGCGCAGGCGGGCAGGGAAGTAGCGTCCCTGTCCGGCACGCGCCTCAGGAGGGA
This sequence comes from Patescibacteria group bacterium, assembly GCA_035646975.1. Taxonomy (GTDB): domain Bacteria; phylum Acidobacteriota; class Polarisedimenticolia; order JACPZX01; family DASXTC01; genus DASROJ01. Next base: position 4,125 of record DASROJ010000239.1, on the reverse strand, counting down.
GGCCTGGGCAGATTGCGCGCCTCGATCTGCCGGCCGCGCCGCACCGACTCTTCGGCCTCGGCGCGCAGTCCCTGGCGGGCGTAGAGATCGGCCAGCACGTAATAACCAAGAGGCGAGTAGTACCCCTCCGGTTCGGCCTTCAGCGCCGCGAGGGCCTCGGTCCGGGCCGAGTCGAAGTCGCCGGCATCGAGCAGCGCCTTGGAGAGGAAGAAGCGGGCGAGGGTGTAGTCGGAGTTCTCCTTCAGCGCGGCGCGAAGCTCGCCGATCTGGGCGGTCCGGTCCCCCTCCTGCGCCAGCAGCCTCGCCAGGTTGAACCGCGCCTTGTAGGCATGGGGATGCAGCTCGATCTCCTTGCGGTATTCGACCGTGGCGCCGCGCGCGTCGCCGTCGGCCTCCAGCGCCAGAGCGAGATCGTAATGCGCGTTGCGCGCGTTGGGATCGATCGCCAGGGCGCGGCCGATCTCGGCGCGCGCCCGGCGCGTGTCGTTCGTGCGCAGGGCCACCGCGGCAAGACCCACGGCCGCCGCCGCCCGGTCGGGCTTGATCTCCAGCACGCGACGGAACATCGATGACGACTCGTCCAGCCGACCGGCGTCCAGCAGCATCTCGGCGAGCCGATAGGCGACGTTGTCGTTGACCGGGTCGCGCTCGAGATACCTCCGGTAGCCGACCACGGCCTCGTCGAGCCTGCCCATCTCGGCGAAGGTGTCGGCCAGACCTACGACCGCCCAGTCATGGTCGGGCTTGAGCTCGAGCGTCCTGCGAAACATCGCCAGGGCATTGGGCAGGTCGCGCTGCTCGAGGTAGGCGTTGCCGAGCCGGAACCAGGCGTCGATCACCTCGGGAGCATCGGCGACCACCTTCCTGAGGGCGTCGATGGAGGACTTCACGTCCCCTTTGAGCTGGTCCTCGCGCGCCTGGTGCATCCGGTTGACGATGTCGATCTTGTCCTTGGGGTCGGGAAGGTCGGCGCTTCGTTTGCCGCTGGTGTCGACGGTGGAGCCGACATATCCCAGAGCGGCCAGTTTCTTCTGGGTCTCCTCGTCCATCTCCACCGGAGCCGCGGTGGAGGGAGCCTTGCCCATCGACGATTCGACATCGGCCAGCTCCTCCCGCATACGGTCGACCACCTGCGGCAGGCTGCCGGCGAGGTTGCTGGTCTCGCCCGGATCGGCGGCGACGTCGTACAGCTCGGGGCGGGGCGCCTCGATGAACCGGTAGCGGTCGTCGCGGAGAGTTCGCAGGTCGCTCCAGCCGAAATGGTAGCGGGGATAGAACGACTCTGAGTAGGCGGGCGGCGGCTCCGGGCGCGCGCGCCCTTCGAGAAGCGGGCGGAGGCTGACTCCCTGGCCAGCGTTCGGCTGGTGGATCTCCAGAAGATCGAGTACGGTGGGCATCAGGTCGATCGTGCGCACCACTCCGGGGATCTTCCTGCCGCGCATGCCGGCCCAGGGACCGCTGAAAATCAGGGGCACGTGAGTGGAAAACCCGTAAACAAAGAAGGCGTGGCCGGACTCATTATGTTCACCAAGGCTCTCGCCATGGTCGCCGGTGACGACGATCAGCGTGCGGTCGCGCAGGCCCATCTCGGATAACGAGGTGAGCAGCCGGCCGATCAGGGAGTCGACGAAGGCTATCTCGCCGACGTAAGGGCGTCCGGCGTATGCGGTGGCGTATGGTTCGGGCGGATCGTAGGGAGAGTGAGGGTCGTAGAAATGGATCCAGGCGAACAGACGGTGGTCGCGCTGAGCGCGCAGCCAGTCGATCGCCTTGTCCAGTGTCTCGTCGCCCCTCCTCTGGATGTCGCCCATGTTGACGGCGCCGCGCTTGAGCAGGTCGAAATCGTCGAAGTAGGTGTCGAACCCCTGGGCGATGCCCCACCGGTGGTCGAGCACGTAGGCCGAAACGAATCCTCCCGTGGCGAACCCCTCCTTCTTCAGCACCTCGGCCAGGGTCTCCTCGCTTTCAGACAGGAAGTAGCCGCCGTTGTCGCGCACGCCATGCGCGGGGGGATACTTGCCGGTGAAGATGGAGGAGTGCGACGGCAGCGTGAGCGGCACCGCCGAATGCGCCTGCTCGAACAGCGCGCCCTGCTTTGCCAGCTCGTCGATGTGCGGCGTGGCGACGTCGCGGTAGCCATAGCAACCCAGCCGATCGGCCCGCGTCGTGTCGAGAGTGACGACGATCAGATTCAAGTCGTGCGTCGTCAGCCCGCCCTCGGGGTGGCCGAGCGCCGCGCTTGCATGTGTCCGGAGGTACCAGGCGGTCGCCGCGATGAGCAGCGTGAAGCCGACACCCAGGAGCACGCGCGCGCGGAGCTTTTTCTGCATGGCGGAGGATCTTAACCGGAGTTTCCTCTTTATGAAAGCTGGCGGGCGTGATAAACAGGGGAGAGTTTAACGGTCGGGGCTGGTCCGCATGCCCTGCTTCATGGCTGGTGGAGGTCTAAATGAGACGCAGGTTGCTCGCAGTCGCCACTGCAATCCTGGTGCTCTCGCTCATCCCCGCGGCGGTCCATGCCCAGAGCAGGAACACCGGCGCGATCAGGGGAACGGTCACCGACGAGACAGGTGGAAGGATTCCCGGTGTCGTGGTCGAGCTGCAAAGCCCCGATTACATCGGGGGGGTGCATGCGCTGACGACCGACAAGAACGGCACTTACCGCTTCACAGACTTGCCGCCCGGCACCTACACGCTGAAATACTCGATCGAGGGATATCAGAAGGTCCAGCGGGACGGGATCGTGCTGGAGGCCACCAAGACGCTGGACGTCGACATCAAGCTCACGGCAAGAGGCGGCGAGGAGACGGTGGTCGTATCGGGGCAATCGCCCCTGGTGGACCTGGCCAGCTCTGCCACGCCGACAAATTTTTCCAATGACTACCTCCAGAATCTCCCGACCACCCGGTTCCAGCCCGACATCCTGGACCTCGCACCGGGGATCAACGACAGCGCGGCGTTCGGGGGCGGCGGCAGCTCGGCCAACGCCTATCAGATTGACGGTGTCGACGTGAGCGACCCCGAAGGTGGCACTCCCTTTGCCTTCTTCAACTTCAACCTGATGAAGGAAGTGCAGCTCGTTGCCCTCGGTGCGCCGGCCGAATATGGGGGTTTCACCGGAGTTGTCTTCAACAGCGTCACCAAGTCCGGTGGCAACGAATTCTCCGGGCTGATCGACATCCTGAACGTTCCCAAGAGCCTCGTCGCGAAAAACTCAAGCGATGCGTCATTCGCGCCGCCGACACAGGAGAAGTTCTACGACACGACGGCACAGGTGGGCGGGCCGTTCATCAAGGACAAGCTCTGGTATTTCGTTTCGGCGCAATATCTGCGCGACGACAGTTCCGACGGGGGTCCCCTCAGGACAGAAAAGGACCCGAGGCTGTTCGCCAAGCTGACATGGCAGGTCAACCCGAACAACACGTTCGAAGCCTGGGGCGAGTTCGACCGGTTCGACGTCACCGGGCGCGGTGGGGATGCCTTCACGCCGCTCGAGGCCACGGTCAAGGAAACGGCGCCGGAATGGGACTGGAACCTGACCTGGCGCAGCGTGCTGTCAGACAAGACGACGCTGAACATGGCTTATACCGGCTGGTACGGATACTACTACCTCGACCCGACAAGTGGTTACCAGCAGCCGGGACACGTTGACGACAGCGGGTTTGCCTCACAGAACTCAGCGTACTATTACCTGGCGGACCGGTACCGTCACGTCCTGAATGCCACGATCTCCCACTACTCGGACACATTTCTGACAGGCAAGCACGACTTCAAGTACGGCGTCGAATTCGAGCGGTCGCATGTTCGGAGCCAGTATGGTTATCCAGGCGGCGCCTACTACTATGACAACGTTACGTACGGGTACTCTTATGCCTATCTCGGATACAGCTATGACCTCAAGGCGGTCAACACGCGCGCCAGCGCCTTTGTTCAGGACTCCTGGCAGGTAAATGACCGGTTCACCATCAACCCAGGCATCCGGGTTGATGTCAATCGGGGCTCGGTGCCGGGCAGCGCCAACATCTTCCGCACGGTTCCGGTGGCTCCGCGAATCGGCTTCACCTTCGATCTGACCGGCAAGAAGACGACGGTGTTGAAGGCGCACTATGGACGATACTTCGAGGC
>DASROJ010000238.1:0-12551 GCA_035646975.1 Patescibacteria group bacterium | reverse complement strand
CGCCTCCGGCGCCGCCACGCAGACGGACGACCTTCTCTCGCTGGAGTTTTCCGCCCCCAGGGCGCTGCACCGCGACACCCTCGGGCGGATTCTCAAGTCCCTCGAGCCTTTCCGCTCGAGCCCGGCCCTGCTGGTGGCGGCTGATGCGCTCCTTTCGCCGGAGCTGGCGAGGAGGTCCCGGCTCGCGAAAAAGGAGCGCGAGTGGGCCTCGGGGCTGGGGCTGTTCGACGCCTCCAACGCCGCGGACATCGAGCTGATGCGCGCCGCCTCCTACCTGCGCTCCGGCATGCGGGAACACGCGATGGAGATCCTGCGCGAAATCACCATGCGCCGGCCGGCCGACCGGCTGCCCCACATGATGCTTGCCTACCTCTGCCTGTCGAGCGGCGCCCCCACCGCGCTGCAGGAAAGCCTCCACGAGCTGCGGGCCGCCGTGGACCTCGACCCCGAAGAGCCGCGCGGGCGACTTTATCTGGCGCGGGCGCTCTTTGCCGCCGGCAGGCTCGACGAGGCGGTCGAGCAGAACCGTCAGGCGACCTTGCTCGATCCTGGATTCGGGGAAGCGGCCAGCGACAGGTGCGCGATGATGCTGTCGGCCGGCGATACCGCCTCGGCGGAGGCAGCCTGTCTCGAAGCGCTGTCGCGGGATCCCGATCTCGCCGAGGCCCATGCAAACCTCGGCGTTGTGCGTTCGCGCCGAGGCCGCACGCTCGAGGCGGAACGTTCCTTTCGGAAGGCGCTCGAGCTGGACGAAGGATTGCAGGATGCCCGCTACAACCTGGCCGCGCTCTGCGAACGGCAGCATCGGGGCAAGGAGGGACTCAAGATTCTCGCGCCGGCCCTGCTGGCGCCAGCGGGCGCCGATGCCCAGACCTGGCGTCTGGCCGCCCGACTCGCCGTCCAGGCGGGTGACGCAGCCGCCGCCCGGGACTACCTGAAGCGAAGCCTGGCGATCGCGCCGGAAAATGAGGAAGCGCGTGCGATCGAATCGATGATACGATGAGCGCCTGGTGCTGAAGGCGGGATCGGCGCGGCACCTCGTTCCAGGGAGGAGGAATACAACCCTCTGCCTCAGCGGCGCAGCGCTTCCCGGCCAGAAGCTTCAAACGCCGCTCAGGACACTGCCGTCACCGATCCCAGCGACCTTAGAACGCGCGAACCTGGAAAGAGTTTCCAGAATTCTTGTTCTCGCCGCATTTTTGTTTTCCGTCGGCAAGACTGCCCTGATCACTTGACGCTTACCCTGATGATCTTCACCGGTTGCTGAAGCAGCCAGGCATCCCTGAACCCGGTCTCACCTCTGGTCGGCAGGGGGTGGAGCTTGGCGAGCACCTCCCACCCTTCCGTCAGGCGTGCGAAAAACGTCTGCTTGCCCTGCATGAAATCCGCCGGGGTCAGCGTGATGAAGAACATCGAGTCGCTCGTCATGGAGGTCTCCTGCCTCGCGGCTCCGACGAGTCCCGTGCTCATCTTGAGGCTCTTGCTCATCTCCGGCGGCATCATGCGCGTCCAGGCGCCCGTTCCATCCCCCTTCGGATCTCCACCGTCCGCCTCCACGCCGGGAATGACGCGAAAGATGGTCAGTCCATCGTAGAACCCGCTGCGCGCGAGATCGACGAAGTTCTTGACGTGCTGGGGCGCCTCCGCGGGCAGCATCTCCCAGGTCATCGTGCCCAGGTCAGTCTCCACGCGGGCGACGAGGTCCTTGCCGGGACGATAGGCCTTTACCACGAAGGCCTTCACTGGACGGGCCTGCATCGTTCCGTGGGCCCAGGAGATTTCCCAGGAGCCGGTCTTCGAGGTCAGCTTCGGGTACCAGACCGACAGATTGACGAGCCTTTCGGCCGAATCGAATCCACGCACGCTCAGGGCTGCCTGCCCGGCCTGTACGGCGGGCGCGCTGCTGTCCAGCTTGCCGGGCGGATTTCCCTGCGCGTCCTTGATCGTAAAGGCGTCGCGCCCCAGGGCGGCCGCGTCGATGACGACTTCGTCGGCGCCGGTTCCGGTGAAGGTCAGCTTCACCAGGAGCGCATCGCCCGGGTAGAAAACGGTCTGTGCAGGAACCAGCGTCGTGTCGATCTGCCCACCGGTTTCAGCGCCGCGCGCTCGATCGGCAGGAGGAATGATCAAGGCCAGCAGGAAGGCGACCGTCGCAGTCGAACGCCGCACCAGAGGCCGCGGGAACCTCACGGCTTTGCTCCCGCCGCAGGAGGTTGCGCCTGCGGCTGGGGAGCTTTCAGGGCGGCGGCTCGATCGACGAGCGTCTGGATCGCCGCGGGAGGGACGATGTAGACCGTCGTGGTCGCCGTGGAGGAAACGCGCCGGCCCGCCGGCGCAGACCCCTCCGCGCCGACCCGAACCGTGACGGTGCGGCCGTTGTCGCCACTCTCACGCGCCACCAGCGTCAGCAACGGCTCGCCAGCCGGCGCCGGGCCGGAAGCGTCGAGAAAGCCGGTGGCTCTGGCCGAGTCGAGAGCATCGAGAAAGGAGTTGACCTCTTCTGGCGGCATTTCAGCTCCATCGCCGGCGCCCCAGCGCCACTTCGAGCCCTCATCCTTCACCAGTGTCAGCCGGCCTGGAGTGGCGCCGGTTCGTTGTATCTCGAGGGTCCCGAGCTTGAATCGATCCAGCGGCACCAGGCGCGCATCGCGAAAGTCGTCGAGATGCTCCACCGCGCCGTCGAGCTTGTCGAAAAACTCCCGTTTGATCTTCATCACCGGTGCCGCGTCCGACCGGCGCGCGTAGCACGCCGCATCACTTCCCGTGCCCGCGGGTGCGCCGAGGATCACCTTGACGGGGGTGGCCGACTCCATCGGCTCCACGGTCAGCGTGAGCGCCGGACGGGAAAGCCCGAGCCGCTCGAGATCCGCTCCGGTGGGCTGTTCGGTCTCGAAACCCTCCGCTTCCGCCGCCTGGAGATCCGACCAGAGACCCTGGGTCTTCGTCGCGTCCGCCGGGAACACGACCGGCCGCTCGATCCGCCAGTCCTGATCCTGGGTTCCGGCCGCGCCGTGTTTGAATGTGACCAGCTTCCGATCCGCCTTCTCGATGGTGAAACGCCCCACCTTCCAGGCATCCAGCCCCACGATCTTCCTGTAGCGCAACGAGGCGAAATCCGCGGTCAGGATCGGATCCACCCCTCCGGAGACGAGCAGGACATCGGTCGAGCCCGGTTTCATCGCGAAGTAGAAGCTCCCCACGGGAGACTTGTCGCCCAGGCTCAGCGAGAGGTCAGGCTTTCCTTCCTCCAGCTTGAGCGTCACGCGCGCCGCCGGCTCCTTGAGCTTGAAGCCTTGCAGCTCGGAATCCGCGATCCCTTCCATTTTTCTCTCGATGCGCAGGAACATCAGCGCGCTCAGGATCTGGTCGATTTTCTCCGGTTCCGCGCGCACGGCCGCCGCGACGCCCGGCGTCGAGATCTTCCATCCGTCGGATTCCTTGTGAACCGTCAACGGGGCGGACCCGGATCGCTGGAGCTCCACCGCCTGAACCTTGTCGCGCTCGAAGGTCAGCAGGTTCTTCTCGGTATCGATGGCCGACTCGCGCTTTTCCTCCCCGAGGTACTCGTAGTAATAGATGAATCCGGCCAGCCCCGCCAGCAGGATGAGCGCGAAGAGGGTGTTGCGGAAGCGCATGCTCAGAGACGCCGGCGCCTGAGAAACACGCCCACGCCGATGACCACCACGATCAGCGGACTCAGACCCAGGCTGTACCACTTCAGCAGCCGCGCCTGCAGACCGGTCATGACGACCGGCTGGGCGGCCGCCGTCTTCGGTCGAATTGAAATCAGGTCGGTCCGCTCGTTGAGCCACGCGATCGTGTTGAGGAAGAGATCCTTGTTGCCCGCCATCATGAACGCGCTGTTGGCCGCATAGTCCGAATCGCCAAACAGCACGAGCCGCGTCTCCTTGCCGCCGTCCTGCACGCTCTGCGCGCCCGCCGCGTCGTCCTTCGCGTTGGGATCCGCCGGGGGCGTCGCGCCCGCGTGTTTTCGCACGGCCAGCGCCGCGATGTTGAGCGGACCCGGCTTGTCCTTGCCCGCGTCGAAGGAGACGCGATCGGCCAGCTCTCCGGTCTCGCCCCAGGACTGGGCGCTCGTATGTGCCAGCGCGAGCGTGGTGACGTCCGGCTCGACGGGCGTGGTGGTTTCGACCGACTCGACGGTGGGGAAGATGGTCGCCAGCCCTTCGAAGTCCTTCGTGATCTGATGGGCGCCGTACTCATAGACGACCGGAGCGGCGGGCGAACCGCCCAGCAATTTCGCCATGGGGTTGACGTCGACGATGAAATCGTTTCCGGTCTTCAGACCGTAGCGCGCCAGCAGCGTCTCGAGCCCGGTGGGCGTGCGCGGCTCGGTCAGCACCAGCGCCCGGCCGCCGCCGGCAAGATACTTCTCCAGAGCGTCCACCTCCGGCTGGAGAAATGTGTGTGTCGCGCCGGGCACGACCACCGAGCTGCAGTCGGCGGGCACTCCGCCCCCTTCCAGCAGCTTGACCTCGCGCACGTCGAAATTCTCCTTCTGGAGGGCCTCGGTCGCCTGCTGAAATCCCTCCGGAGCGCTCTGGGCGATCTGTCGCTCGCCATGCCCGGTGGTCACGCAGATCACCTTCTTGCTCTTCGCGGTGGCCTTGATGAAGGCGTTCGTGAGGTTTTCCTCGGTGAGGCCACCGTCCCGCGACGGCGAGATCCGGGCCTCGCCCGTCTTGCTCGCGACGATGACCGTGCCGTCTTCTTCCACGCCGTACCCCTTCACCTCCGCGGGACTCCGGAAGGGATCCAGCGTCTTGACCTCGATGCGCGCGTCGTGGTACCGGTACTCTTCCATCAGGTCGATCGCCTTCTGCCTGGCGGGACCCTGCGCCGGAGAGAAGAATCCAACCAGGGTGATCTCCTGGCCCTGCTTGTCGAGACTCTCGAGGATCTGCACCGTCTGCGGCGAGACCGAGTGCCGGCCGGTCTCCGTCAAGTCGAACCGGTGATTGTGCCTCACGGCCAGGAAATCCACCGCGCCCACGATTCCCAGCACCACGACCGAATAGAAGATCGCGTTGGCCCCGTGACGGAATGGCCGCCCCTTGGCGAGATTCAAAAGATCGTCCCGGTTCAGCCAGGTCGCGACGATCAGGGGGAGGAGTCCCGCGCCCGTCAGAATCCAACCCCACATCGAGCGGTCGGGCATGAAATAAACGACACCGCACCCGGCGATGACCATCAGCATTCCCGCCGTCCCGCCCAGCCGTTTCATCGTCTCCATCGCGTCACCTCCACCGGCTCGAATCCACGACACGCTGTGTCATGAAGAGCATGAAGGCGATGAACGTCAAGAAGAAGACCACCGCGCCGGTGTCGACGACTCCTTTGAGGAACTCCTCGAAGTGCTCGTTGATCGAAAGCGCCTTGAGCAGGTCGGAGTACTCGCTGCCCTGCCCCACGATTTCTCCCAGGAATCCGATCACCCAGAGGAAGAGGCTGAGCACGAACGCGATGACCGCCGCGACGATCTGGCTCGAGGTCAGCGAGGAGCTGAACAACCCGACCGCCAGCAGGGCCCCGAGCAGCAGCACCGAGCCCACGTAGGCCGCAAGAAGCGCGGGCAGCTCGGGCCTGGCCCCCATGAAAAGGAGAAACAGCGGGTACTGCAGCGTGATCAGGATCAGGAAAAGCCCGAAGCTCAGGGCTCCCAGGTACTTTCCGACCACGAGCTGGGAGGTCGTCACCGGCGAGGTCAGCAGCATCTCGGCGGTTCCCTGGCGCTTTTCTTCCGCCAGCACGCGCATCGAGACGATCGGCGCCACGAACAGCATGATGAATCCGAACGTCGAGTAGAAACCGCGGATCACGAAATCGTGCAGGTTGATCTGCCCGGCGTACATCGGGTTGCCGGCGAGCTGGAGCGAGTACCGCGAATAGGCTTCCACCATCCCGTAGAAGAAGAGCCCGAGGATGAACAGGACGCTGGCCAGGATCACATAGGCCACAGGCGACACGAAGTAGGCCTTGAACTCGCGCCGCATGATGGTGAGGATGTTTCTCATGCCGCCTGCTCCTCCTGGGCGCCGGCGCCGCCCGTCAGCCTGAGATAGATGTCCTCGAGCGAGGGGGTGACCGGGGTGAGCTCCAGCAGACCCCAGCCACTCTGCACGACCAGGCCGGCCACTCGCTCGCGCTGCTCGGGGGAGGCATCCACCGTCAGACGATAGGCGCCGGGCCGCGCGCCGTCGCGCGCGACGGACCGCACACCGGACAGCGTGGCCAGCGCGTCGCTCACCGCCGAGCCGTCCCGCGCCACCTGCAGGTGCAGTTTCTGAGCCCCCTTTTCGCCCGCCGCCAGCTCGGACAGCGGACCGGCCACGACGGCCTGCCCGTAATTGATGATGATCACGTGGCTGCAGGTGGCCGTGACCTCGGGAAGGATGTGGGTCGAGAAGATCACGGTATGGTCGCCCGCCAGCCCCTTGATGACCTGGCGGATTTCGACGATCTGGGCTGGGTCGAGCCCGATGGTGGGCTCGTCGAGGATCAGCACGGGCGGATCGTTGATCAGCGCCTGCGCCAGCCCCACGCGCTGCCGGAATCCGCGCGACAGGTGCCCCACGACCCGGGGCAGCACCTCGGTGAGACCGCACTTCACCGCGACGGCATCGATGCGCGCCTTGACCTGGCGCGCGGCCACCCCCTTGATCCTCGCGACGAAGTCGAGGTAGGAGCGGACGGTCATCTCGTCATAGAGCGGCGGATTCTCGGGCAGGTACCCCACGCGACGGCGCACTTCCATCGATTGCTCGAACACGTCGAACCCGGCCACCCGCGCGGTTCCCGAGGTCGCCGGCAGATAGCAGGTGAGGATGCGCATCGTCGTGGTCTTGCCGGCGCCATTGGGTCCCAGAAAGCCGAGTATCTCTCCCTTCGCCACGTGAAACGAGACGTCCTTGACGGCCGGACGTCCGCCGAAGCTCTTGCTGAGGCGGTCGACCTCGATCATTCCGGGAGGTTCCTCCGATGGTGAGCGGGTTGACGGCGAAGCGCGTTTGGTCTTTGTTCAACTTGAGTTGGAGACAGCCAACGATCGGTCCGAATTCATAGCAAAGCAGATCGGAGGTGTCAACCCCGGCGAACTTTCCTTTGACCACGAACGCTCACCGGTTCTACCCTGCCCGGCATGAGGGAGCCCCGTTGAGCGATGCCGTGTTGCTCTTCATCGCGCTTTCGATCGCGCTGCTGCTCCCGCTGGCGCTCGGTCCCGCGAGCCTGCCGCCTTTCACGATCTGCCTTTTCCACGGGCTCACCGGACTTGACTGCCCCGGATGCGGTCTGACGCGCGCCTTTCTGTCGGCCGGGCGTGGTCACTGGTCGGAGGCCTTCGCGCTCAACCCGCTTGGCCCGCTCGCCTGGCTGTGGACAGTCTGGCTGTTCCTGATGAACGGCGTTCGGCTCGCGACGGGACGACCTGCCCCCCGTATCGGCATCCGGCCGTTTGGCGCGGGGGCCGTCCTGCTCCTGCTCGTCTGGATTGTCAGAGTCGTGTCCGGCAAGCTTTCCTAGGAAGCCGTCCGCGCGAGATACCGCACCATCACGCGGGAGAGCCGTTCTCTCAGAGCGTCGTCGGTGACGTCGTGCAGCGACGACGAGGCCTCCGACGGGACCGCCGTTTCCGGACGACCAGGGCGATTGGCCGCGGTGGAAGGGAGCGATCCGCCCACCGGTTCAGCCCGCCAGTCGGCGCCAGCCGTCTTCCTGACGCGAAAGGTGATGTCGCGGACGGGTGAGGAGGGGATCTGCCTGTTCAGGCGGGCGAGGATCTCGGGCTTGAGGCGGTCGAGCTCCTTTTTCCACTTCGCATCGCGGACTTCCACGACGAGAGAATCGGCCGTGCCGAGGGCGGGTCGCGTCACTGCTCGCACGTGCGCGCCGACCGCAACACCCCAGGCGTGATCGAGACGCAGGAACCGCAGCCGCTCCGGGAATCGTTCCGATCCGAAGTGCCGCTCGGACTGCCGGCCGATGTCGTCGATGCTGGAGAAATCGGGTGCGTTCTTCAATTCTTGACGCCGCCGTCGTGACGATGCTGTAACGCTGAAGTGATTCGGGATGCCCGTCGCGGAAGAAACGCACGAAGCGAAAGGCGCGGTCCGCATTCTACGCGCCGCCGGACCGCAGGGTCAAGAGCAATCGGGCGTCGCCGGATTCACGGCGCGCGCGAAGCTCAACGCGGGATCGTTTCAGTGAGAGACATGCGGGAACAGCGTTCGACCGATGATGTCCACCATCGCGTGCGTAAACGACGACGCGAGCAGGCTGCCGGTGCGCAGGTAGGCCCAGCCGTAGCAGAGTCCGGCCAGCGTCGCGAGCACGACGTAGCGCCAGTCTCCCGGCGGGTTGTTCAGGTGCGCCAGACCGAAGATCACCGAGGAGACGACCAGGGCGGTGTAAGGCCCCCCCTGTCGTATCAGCCGCTGCAGCATGTTGAAGATGAGTCCGCGGAAGAGCACTTCCTCCGGCAGCGCGATGAAGAAGAATATCCCCAGGGCGCTCAGGAGCCATTTGCCGGGGCCGGCCCAGTGCGGCTCGAAGTGGACGAACCCGGTGGTCAGGGCCGCCGGCACGCCGACGGCGAGAAACGCCACCAAGGCCGTGAGACCGACCGTGAGGTCTTCCCCCGCGAGCCTGAAACGGTAGCCGACGCCATCGAGCCGGCGCACGACGACGAAGCAGAACAGCGCAAGTTCCATCCCGAGAGTCTTGGCCAGCACATACGAAGGGTTGACCGAAGGAAGATTCCAGAATCTCTCGAAGTACTGCAGCTCCACCGGCAGCCAGAGCATCAGCAGGATGAGCAGGTCGACCCAGGAGGGTCTCGTGCCCGCCGGCCCCCAGCCGGCCAGTATCAGAATCGGCACGCTGATGTAGAGCGCCAGCGAGATGAACCGTCGCAGCGTGATGTGCCCGCCCTCGCTGAACAGGATGATGAGACCGGGAACCATCAGCAGGAAACCCATGAGCGTGAGTCGGATCCGGTTCGACCTGCCGATGCTCCGCAACGTCTCCACCACGCCATCGAACCCGAGGGCGAAGTAGGGCACCATCAGGAGCGCGAAGGCGACCACGACCCACATGTTGAAAATGGCGCCGCCCTTGCGATAGCCGTAGTAACCGGCCACCGCGGTCAGCGCGAGCGTGAGGCCTGCGATGACCTGCAGCGATCGCTTCATCGGAACCTCACGCCACGCGGACCGTCTGCGCCTTGGGCAAGGGCTCCGGCAAGCGATGCGGCGATCGTCGCGGCCGGCGCAGGCTCGAATCCCTCCAGCATCCAGACGATCCTTCCGGCCGGGCCGGCCGGGCCGTCCGGTCCAGTGATCCAGCCTCCACCGCCGGGATGCCGGCTGGCGAGCCACGAGGCGGCCCGCGCGCGAAAGGCGGCGGCATCGTCGTTCGAGTCCCAGACCGAAATCCAGATCATCGCCGTGCCCCCTGCGGGCCTCTCGACGATTTCGAAGCTATCCCCATCCCATCCCGCCGCGGCGTCGGCTGCGCCGGGGTCGGTGCGTCCACCGAACAATTGGAGAATGTTGAACTCGCCGAGTGTGTTGACCTTCACCTCGCGATAGCCGCCGGCCGCCAGAATCGGTGCGAGCCGGGACAACACTTCGGGCTTGATCTCGGAAGGAAGATCGCGGGGAGGCTGGCTCTTTTCCGGATGGAGGATCTGCTCGGTCGATTCAGGAGGGTGCCGGAACATCGAGTCCATCGTTTTCTCCCCGCCCTTCCGGACCACTGCGCCGGCCCAGGTCATCCCCTGCGTGTACGGGAACATCAGGTTCGCCTTGAGGATCTCGGGGATCGGTTCAGGCGTTTCCACATCGTTGCGCGCGCCGCTCACCGGTACGGTGGCCACGTCGGCATCTTCGCCCATCGGATCCTCGCCGCCTGGATGCATCGACATGTAGACATCGGACAGATACGTCGCCTCGCCTTCGATCATCGACTGGGCTGCCAGCAGGGCGTCATCGTTGTCACGCGCCCGATCGAGGATCCCCATGACGCCGAAGGTCTGGTCCTGCAGAACATGAGCCAGCTCGTGAACCAGCGCCATGCCGGGCAGGGGCCTTCCCGCGACCAGGAACAGCCTCTTGTCGTCGGGGTCGTAGAATCCTGCCGCCTGCTCCACCAGCAGCTGGACGAAGAGCCGCTTGAGGTCCTCCCCCGGCTTGAGAAACCCGAAATGGACGTAGGTCTCCTGCTCGCGGGCGATTTTTTCGTCCGGGTAATCGCGTTGGAGCTTATCCAGCAGAAACAATCTCACCTGGGCCTCGGTCATCGTCTCCACCGGCACGTCAGCCTTGAATCCATGCTCCCTGACGCGGGCAAGCGTCCTGCGCATTTCGATCATCGCCTCGGCCATCGATGGCGACACGACAGTCCGGGAGGAGGCCGCCGCCCTGGCGCCCTGGAGGTCCGCTGACACCATGACCAGGGCGCAGACCATCCCGAGGCGTCTGTTCAAGAGCTTCATCATTGGCGCGAAGCGCTCCGCATGACACGGTCGACCCGGGCACCCGTTTCCTGCGCGCCGACCGGTCAACGATGCCGATTGGCAAGGTCGAGACCCTGCCGGTATCGCCTGACGGCCAGCTCGTGCTGCTCGAGGGTCGTCGAGAAGCGATGACGGCCCGGACCGCTGACGACGAAATATAGCTCCCCGGTCCGGGCGGGGTTGAGCGCGGCGTCCAGGGAGCGGAGGCCGGGGCTGGAGATCGGCCCGGGCGGCAGACCCGGGTGAATGTAGGTGTTGTATGGCGAAGCGTAATCGAGGTCGGTGCGGTAGATCCTTCCCCGGTACTGGTTGTCCCGAACCAGCGCGTAGACGACCGTCGGATCGCACTGAAGCAGCATCGAGCTGCTGAGGCGGTTGAGAAACACGCCGGCGATCCTCGGCCGCTCCTCATCTTCCTTGGCCTCTTCTTCGACCAGCGAGGCCAGCGTCACCGCCTGACGGATGTTGAGTCCCAGCTCCTGCATCCGGCTTCGTCGCAGCGGGGTCATCTCCCTGCGGAAGCGCTGAACCATCTCGGCCACGATCGAGTCCGGTGTGGCGCCACGGGGCAGGAGATAGGTCTCGGGAAAGAGATACCCTTCGAGATCCGTGGCGTCGGGGTCGAGGTCCGAGATCAGCTTCGCCTCGTGGATCGCCTCGATCCAGGAAGCGCGGTTGCCGTAACCGGCCGCCGAGATCAGGTCCGCTGTCTCGTCCATCCGAAGTCCTTCGGGCACGGTGATCTTGTGCAGCACCACGTCACCCCGCACCAGCTTGTCGAGCACTTCATCGGGTCTCATCGCTCCGGTGAATTCGTACTCCCCCGCGTGAACCTTCTCCTCGGCGCGGCGCAGCCGCATCAGGATCCTGAACGCCAGCGCGCTGCGGACGACCCGGGCTTGCTGCAGCTGAAGGGCGGCGGCCCGCGCCGGTTTGCCCGCCTCGATGACCAGTGTGACCGAAGGCTCCGCGTATCCTTTGTAGGGCAGGCTCGCCTTCCACGCCATCGATCCGACCGCGGCGAAGCAGACGATGAACGCCGCGGCGAGCACCAGCACCGGTCCGAATCTCGTCAAATCACCGCCTGATCCCGGCTTCGACATCAGGCGCTTCGGCTGTCCAGGTAGGACTGGAGGATGATCGCGGCGGCGATCTGATTGATGACCTGCTTGCGACGGCGGCGGGAAACGTCGCCTTCGAGCAGCGCCCGCTCGGCCTGAACGGTCGTGAGACGCTCATCCCAGGTCACCACCGGCAGCTCGAACGCCTCGCGGAGTCTCTCGGCGAAAGCCATCGCTCCATCGGCTGCAGGACCCGCATCACCGGCAAGACGCAGGGGCAGCCCGATGACGATCGAAGCGACCTCGTGTTCTCGGATGAGCTCGGCGATCGCGGTCAAGTCCTTTCTGAAACTCGAGCGTTTCAGCGTCGTGATCGGCTGGGCGCAGATGCCCAACGCGTCGCTCACGGCAACGCCCAGAGAGATCTTTCCCACGTCGAGCGCCATGACCCGGGACATGAACACCTCGAATCCCGATTATTGTGCCCGTCCCGCGGAGTGTCAATGCGAGGCGACCGGGCCGCTCAGTGCTTGATGAGGTTCCAGTACTTGTAGAACACGAAGTCCGGGCTGTTTTCCTTCGTGTGGCAGGTAAAGCAGGCGCGAGGGGGAACCTGGCCGAAAGGCTTTTTCGGATCGGTGAGGTGCTCGGCCGCGTTGCCGTGGCAGGACTCGCACTGGACGTTCGCGAGATCCGGGGTTTGACGCGCGTTGACGAAGCCGTTGGGCTGCTGGAAGCCTGTCACATGGCACTTGACGCACTCGGGATTGAAGTCCTGGTTCGCCTTTGCCAGGGTGTCGAAAGCGCGCGCGTGGGCGCTGGTGCGGTAGACCTCGTATTCCTGCGCGTGGCAGGTTTCGCACGCCATCGCCGTCACGAACTGCTTGCCAGGCGGCGCGGCGGCTGCCGGCGCGGCACCACGCCCGCCCGCCACCCGGCCCGCGGGCGGCAAAGGC
>DASROJ010000237.1:0-13921 GCA_035646975.1 Patescibacteria group bacterium | reverse complement strand
CGCCTGGCTGACCCCTTCGCAGGCCGCCAGAGATCCGCGTTTGGCCGGCCCGGCCGCGGAAAGGCTCACACCGCCGCCCGTCGTGCCGATGTGGTACCCGATCGATCGGGTCGCCGGCGCTGACCTGCAGCGATACGCCGGCTCGGCATTGTTTCACCTCACCGACGTGTTCTAACCTGACGCATGCTCCGTCTCGAATCGATCTCCAGGAACTATGGCGCGCGCGAGGTCCTCAAGGACCTGTCCTGGTCGGTGCCACCACGCGCCCGGGTGGGACTGGTCGGGCGCAATGGGTCGGGCAAGACGACCCTTCTGCGGCTGATATCGGGTGAGGAAGAACCCGATGCCGGCACCGTCGACCGGCCACGGGGCGCGAGCATCGGCTACCTGCCCCAGGAAGGGGCCAGGGTGGTCGAAGGCACCGTGCTGGCCGCGCTGCTGTCGAGCTTTCCGGAAGTGGCCCGGCTGGAGTCGGAGATCGAGCTGCTGCACGAGGCGATGACCACCGCACAGGGGCGGGAGCTCGACGATCTCACGCATCGGGCGGGAGATCTGCAGCACCGGTTCGAAGTCGCCGGCGGGTTCCGGCTCGAGTCGGAGGCCAGACGGATTCTGACCGGGCTGGGGTTCGAGACATCGGATCACCTGCGGCCTCTGGCCGAGATGTCGGGAGGCTACAGGATGCGCGCCGCGCTGGGCGCGCTGCTGCTCCGCAAGCCCGATTACCTGCTGCTCGACGAGCCGACGAACCACCTCGACCTGGATGCCGTTGCCTGGCTCGAGGGTTTTCTCGACGACAGCGAGTCGGCGCTGGTGATCGTCTCCCACGATCGGGCCTTCCTCAACCGCCTCGCCACGTCCATCGCGGACCTCGACCGCGGGAAGGTGACAGTCTGGGCCGGTAATTACGACCGGTACCGGGTGGAAAAAGAGGCGGCACGCGACCGGGACCGCGCCACGGCGGCGCAGGAAGGGCATCGGGTCGCCGAGGTGGAGCGGTTCATCGAGCGTTTCCGGTACAAGTCCACCAAGGCGCGCCAGGTGCAGAGCCGCATCAAGATGCTCGACAAGATGAAACGCACCGAGGTCGCGCCCGAGGAGAAAACCTGGCGATTCCTCCTGCCGCCGGCTCCGCGATCGTCGGCCCGCGTGCTGCACCTGAGAAGCGTGATGAAGAGCTTCGACGATCGGCTGGTGCTCGATCGGATCACCCTGGACCTGTTTCGCGGCGACCGGGTGGCCCTGGTCGGACCGAACGGATGCGGCAAGAGCACCCTGCTCAAGATGATCGCGGGACAGATGGCGGCCGATTCGGGCGATATGGACATGGGTGAGAAAGTCGTCATGCACTATTTCGCGCAGCATGTCCTCGAAACCCTGAGGTCCGGCCGCACCGTCCTCGAAGAGATGCAGGCCTGGTCGCCGGGCCGCACGCCGGGAGAGCTGCGATCCCTGCTCGGCGTCTTCCAGTATTCCGGCGACGATGTGTTCAAGACGGTGGACGTGCTGTCGGGCGGAGAAAAGAACCGGCTCGCCCTGGCGCGACTGATGCTCGATCCGGGGAATTTCATCCTGCTGGATGAGCCGACCAACCATCTCGACCTGCCGGCGCGCGAGGCGCTCGAGGATGCGCTGGCGCGTTACGACGGAACGCTGCTGTTCGTCTCGCACGATCGGTACTTCATCAACAAGGTGGCCACGAAGGTCGCCGGTCTTGCCGGCGGCCGGATCCGGATCCACGACGGCGGCTACGATGCGTATCGTTCGTGGCTGCTGGCGGGCGGGGCCGATGTTGAGCCGCCCGCGGACGAGCGGGCGGACGCGGAACCAGACGCAGCCCGGTCGTCGTCGGCGCGGTCCGTCGGGACCGAGGCGGCGGGTCCGGCTGCTCCCGCGCGCGCCGAAGCCAAGAAGAGCAAGGAAGAAAAGCGGGTCGAGGCCCAGCTCCGCGCCGAGCGCAACAAGAAGCTGCGCGGCCTGCGCGATCAGGTCAAGACGATGGAGACGGCCATCGCCGCGGCCGAGCGCCGCCTCGACGAGATCAACGCGCGGCTCGCGGATGCGGGGACCTACCAGACCGAAGGGTTGGCGAAATCCCTCGGCGAGCAGGTGAAGTCGACCCAGGTGTACCTGTCACGTCTCAATCGCGAGTGGGAAGAGGCGCTCACCCAGCTCGAAAAAGCCGAGGCCGTGGATCTCAATCGTTGAGGAACGCTTCCCCGCGCTGCCGGTAGAAGCTCTGGATCATGTCCCAGGCGTCCTTTGCCGTCTCGGCGTATTGGAACAAATCGAGATCTCGCGGCGCGATGACCCCTTCGTTCCGAAGAAACCTGAAATCGATCGCCTTGGTCCAGAACTTCCTGCCGAACAGGATGACCGGCAGCGGCTTCACCTTACCGGTCTGCACAAGCGTGAGCGCTTCGAACAGCTCGTCCATCGTGCCGAATCCGCCCGGAAACGCGACCATCGCCTTTGCGCGCATGAGAAAGTGCATCTTGCGCAACGCGAAGTAGTGGAACTGGAAGCAGAGCTCGGGAGTGATGTAGGGGTTGGGGTATTGCTCGAGCGGCAACGTGATGTTCAGTCCGATGCTCTTGCACCCGACGTCGTAGGCGCCTCGGTTGGCGGCTTCCATGATGCCGGGGCCACCCCCGGTCACGATGACGAAATCGCAATTGCCGTTGATCTGGCATGTCGCCGACACCATCCTGGCGAACTCGCGGGCTTCATCGTAGTACTTCGACTTGGCCAGCAGGCGCCTGGCGGCGCGCAGCTCGAGTGCAAGGGTCCTGTCGCCCGGTTTTTTCGAGAGCCGTTTTTCCAGCTTGGCGACGAGCTTCATCTGATCCGGATACTCGCCGGTCCGCGTGCTGCCGAATACCACGACCGTCGAATTGATCTTCTCTTCCTGGAGCCGCAGCTCCGGCTTGAGCAGCTCCAGCTGCAGACGCACGGGTCGGAGGTCTTCGCGGTGCATGAAGGCCACGTCTTCATAGGCCCGCAGGTAGGCGCCCGAGCTCTTCAGTCGTTCGATCCGTTCTTTTTCCTGTTTCGAGTGCAACCGGTCAACCTCCGTTCCGCAGCGTCTCGACATGACCGAGACTGGCCACGTCGACATTCCACCCTTGCTCTTTCCTGATCGTCTCCGCCAGCGCCTCCGCGGCCCTGGGCTCGCCATGGGTCAGAAACAGTCTGCGCGGCGGTCGCTGACAGGTCCCGAGCCAGCGCAGGATTTCCCGCGCGTCGGCGTGGCCCGAGAAGCCGCAGAAGTCCTCGACCTTGGCTCGCACCGGAACATCCTGTCCGTGGATGCGCAGGGTCCTCGCCCCGTCCAGCAGCGCGCGGCCGCGCGTGCCCGCGGCCTGGTAGCCGGCCAGCACGACCGTGTTCCTGTCGTCGGGCAGCAGCCGCTTGAGATGATGCAGAACCCGCCCGCCGGTCAGCATCCCGCTGGCCGAGATCAGGATGCCGGGTCCGTTGAACGAGTTGAGCGCGCGGGATTCTTCCACCGTGCGATGCAGGACGACGTTGGCCGACTTCAGCTCGGTGGAGGCCTCCAGCTCGGCCGGGTACTTTCTGTAGATCCGGGTCGCATCCACCGCCATCGGACTGTCGAGGTGGATGGGAAGTCGCGGCAGCCTGCCCTGCTCCATCAGCACGTTGAGCACATAGATGACCTGCTGAGAGCGGCCCACGGCAAACGCCGGAACCACGACAATCCCGCGTCGTCGCAGCGAATCCTTGACGACCTGCTCGACCTGATCGTACAGGCTGTCGGCGCAGTGGAAGCGATCGCCATAGGTGGACTCGAGCAGCATGAAGTCCACCGGGGGCGGCGGATCCGGGTCGGGGTTGAGCGGCACGCCGAACCGTCCCAGGTCGCCGGAAAAGAGAATCGACGTGGTCGAGCCGTTCTCGGTCACCTTCATCTCGACCATGGCCGAGCCGAGGAGATGACCCGCGTTGAGAAATCGAAACGTCATCCGCGGCGAGAGCTCGGTCAGCTCGCCATAAGGCCGGGTGGTGATCAGCTTGAGAGCAGCCTCGGCATCCGCCCTGGTGAACAGCGGCAGCGCCGGAGTGTGCTTGGACAGTCCATTGCGGTTCAGGTACTCGGCATCTTCTTCCTGGAGGTGCGCCGCATCCATGAGCAGCAGCTCGGCCAGGTCCTGCGTGGCTGGCGTGCAGATCACGGCTCCGTGGAATCCATCCTTCACAAGGCGAGGCAGCATGCCGATGTGATCGATGTGCGTATGGGTCAGGATGACGAATGGCAGCGACGCGGCATCGAACGGGAAGGGCTCCCAGTTCCGGAGGCGCAGCGCCTTGAGCCCCTGGTACATTCCGCAGTCCACCAGAACACGCTCGTCACCCGACGTGACGAGGTGGCGCGATCCAGTCACGGTTCCGGCCCCGCCGTAGAACCCGATTTCGGGCATCCGCAATCCTCTCGAAGTACGACAGGACACTTTACTCTGTCGACCGGCGGGAGTGCCACAGGCTTGAGGGCTGGAGGATCAGACAGCAGAGCGGGTGACCCGCCGGAATCTCACTGCGTGATCCCGGCGGGTCTGATAAAGGCGGTGCGGCAAGTCGAGGTCAGGCGGCCGCCACCGGCTTGCCGGCGCCGGCCTCGCGGGTCGCCTTCGAGAGTATCTCGATGGCCTGGTCGAGCTCCGCTTGCGTCACGTTGAGGCTCGGGCGGAACCTGATCCCGCTGGTGCCGGTCGGCAGGATCAACATCCCGAGCTCGAAGACCTTGCCCAGGATTGCCGGCCGCAGAGACGGGTCGACGAGATCCACGGCCATGAAGAGCCCGCGTCCGCGTGCGTTGGTGAAGGTCGTCGGATTGTCCTTCTGCATCTGCCGCAGCCGCTCCAGCGTGGTCTCGCCGAGCCTGGCCGCGTGGTCGACGAGCTTCTCGCGTTCGATGACCTTGAGGAGCTGGCTGGCCCGCACCATGTCGACGGTCGTGCCGCCCCAGGTCGAATTGATCCGCGATGACTCCTTGAAGCAGTTCTTCTCCACTTCGTCGACGCGCGGACCGACGAGACATCCGCAGACCTGCGTTTTCTTGCCGAACGCGATGGCGTCCGGCTCGATGCCGAAGTGCTGGTAGCACCACATCCGGCCGGTCAGGCCGATGCCTGTCTGCACCTCGTCCACGATGAAAAAGACCTCCGACTCGTCGCAGACCTGCCTGAGCGCGCGGAAGAACTCCGGGCGGAAGTGGTTGTCGCCCCCTTCCCCCTGGATCGGCTCGATGATGATTGCCGCGATGTCGTCCTTGTTGTCGTGGAGCGCCTGCTTGATCTGGGACAACGCCTCGGCTTCGAGCTTTTCGACCTGACGGAGGTTGGCGCCCTCGAGCGGGAAGGTGATCTTCGGGTTCGTGATACGCGGCCAGTCGAACTTCGGATAGAACTTCGTCTTGGCAGGGTCGGTGTTGGTCAGCGAAAGCGTGTAACCCGACCTTCCGTGAAAACACTCCTTGAAGTGGATGATCTGATGGCCTTTCTCTTCCTTGATCCCCCTGGCGAGGTTCTTGCGCACCTTCCAGTCCATCGCGACCTTCAGAGCGTTTTCCACCCCCAGGGTCCCGCCGGCGATCAGGAACAGATGCTTCATCGACGCCGGCGCCGCCACCGACATGAAGGTCTCGACGAACTCGGCCGCCTCCGGGTTGTAGATATCGGAGTTGGTCGGATTGTTGATGGCAACGCGGGCGATGCGGCGCAGGAACGTCTCGTCGGTCAGGTCGGGATGATTCATCCCGAGCGGCTGGCTCGCCACCATCGAGAACATGTCGAGATACGAGCGGCCCGAACGGGCGTCCACGATGGTGTTGCCGTGGCTTTTGTCGAAGTCGATCATGACGTCGAAGCCGTCCACGAGAAGGTACTTCTTCAGCGTGCTCATTCCCTTGTCGGGAGTTATCATGGTTTTCATGGAAGTTCTCCTGATGAGTCGTTGTGTCGGCGGACGATGAGTGTCGGATGTCTGGACGACGTGGGGGGAGTCAGGAGAACGCGGGTGGATCGTGCGACTCGGCACGGCCCATGGTGATCAGCAGCAGGGCCGCCAGCTTCGTGGGATGATAGCCTGTCATGATTCGTACATTATGGTGCAATCGCCAGGAGGATTCCAGTGGCCGATCTTGACGACGACGCGTCGCAAAAACTGCTGGAACAGTGCGTCGTCACGACGTTTCGAGCTTCGGGCCCGGGCGGACAGCACCGCAACCGGCGCGAGTCCGCGGTGAGGCTTCGGCACCTGCCGACCGGCATCGTCGTGGTGGCCACGGAACGACGCTCCCAGCATCAGAACAAGGCGATGGCGCTCGAAAGGCTGGCCAGGAAACTCGCGGAGAGCCGGCGGCGAAAGAAGCCGCGCGTCGCCACGCGGGCAACTGCCGCATCGCGCGCGCGCCGGCTCGAGGAAAAGAAGACCCGTTCGACCACCAAGGCCGGCCGGCGTCCACCGCGCGACGCAGATCAATAGCGATCTACTGGTTCTTGTTGGGTGCCGAGTCGTCGGCGGTGGTGGAGTGGTCCGCCACCATCGGAACCTTCTGGGCGAGAGGAAACAGCTCGAGAGCCTTCTGGATCTGGGCGTCTCTTTCGGACAGCACCTTCTGCCGCTCGACCAGGCCGAAGTGATACCCATAGATCTCGGCCTTGATGGCAAGCCGGACGTAATCCAGGTTTTCCTGAATGTCCTTGTCGGTGTACTCGATCTTCTTCTTCGCCAGGAACCGCTTGAAGTCGGCGACGATGTCGTCGGTCACCTTGAACGTGTTCTTGTTCGGCGGGTTCTTGTGGTTGGTCGTGTAGACGACGGCGTAATCGAAGAACGCCGTCCGGCGTTCGAGCATGTCGGTGAACTTGCTGGGCTCCTCGAGGCTGACCTTCACATCCGGCGTGATGCCACCACCCCCGAGCACCTTTCGTCCGGCGTCGGTCAGGCGGCTCTCGCGCTTGTCGTCCGGCTCCGTGTTGTTGCCCATCAGGTAGTCTTCGAAGGAGTGGTAATCCCGCTGGATGAGGCGGCCGCTCGGCGTGTAGTACTTCGCGGTGGTCAGGGCCATGCCAGAATTGCCCGACAGCGGATAGACGGTCTGAACCAGCCCCTTGCCCCAGGTGGTCTCGCCGACCACCAGCGCCCGGTCATGATCCTGCAGGGCTCCGGAAACGATCTCGGAGGCGCTGGCGCTGCCCTTGTTCACCAGAACGATGACCGGCATGTCGACTTTTTCGGCGCGCGACGCCGCGTGATACTCGCGGTCCGATTCCCGTCGCAGCCTGCCCTTGGTATAGACGATCATCGCGTTGGGTTTGAGAAACCGGTCGGAAACCCGGACGGCCTGCTCGAGGAGTCCTCCCGGGTTCCAGCGGAGGTCGAGCAGCAGCTTTTCCATCCCCTGGCTCTTGAGCAGCCTGAGCTTTTCTTCCAGCTCCGAATCGGTGGTCTGCGTGAAGCTCTTGATCCGGATGTATCCGATGCCGGGCCGCACCATGTAGGCGTAGGGGATGCTGACGGTCGGGATGTCGTCGCGAATCAGCGTGTACTGGAGCGGCTGGTCGTACCCCTCACGCTGGATGGTGATGGTGACCTTGGATCCCTTCGGCCCACGCAGCCGCTCGAGGGCCTCGTCGATGGTAATCCCCTGGGTCGGCTTGCCTTCGATCTGCGAGATGAAGTCGCCGGCCCGGATTCCGGCCCTGTAGGCCGGGGTTCCTTCGATCGGGCTGATGACGGTCAGCTCTTTGTCCTCTCCTTTCAAGGAGATGACGATGCCCAGCCCCGAGAACGACCCCTGCTGTTCCTCCTTCATCTCTTTATAGGTCTTGGGATCCAGGAAGGCGGAATGCGGGTCGAGCGTCCCGAGCATGCCACGGATGGCGCCGTAGATCAGCTCCTGGGAGTTCACGTCGTCAACGTACTTCTGCTCGACGACATCGAGGATCTGTGTAAAGGTCTGAAGGGAATTGTCCTGCTCGTTCGTGGCCGCGGACAGGCGGGGCGAGGTGCGCGACAGCGCCAGGGCGGCAACGAGCGCCAGGCCACCGGCTGCATATAGGATGGATCGCTTCACTTCAGCCTCCGAATGCCGGGAATCAGGACGAAATATACTACTGGGATCAGGGACTGTCGAGGAATGACCCGGATTTACTGAAGGGACAGTATGTTTGGCTCGATTGGCGGCTTCGAAATGCTGGTCCTGATGGGGATCGGATTGCTCGTTTTCGGGCCCCGCAGGCTGCCCGAAATCGGCAGGACCCTCGGCAAGGCGATGGTCGAGTTCCGGCGCGCCGCCATGGAGCTGAGAAGCTCCATCGAGAAGGAGATCAACCTCGAGGAGCTCAAGGACACGACCCGGGACGTCGGCAGGCAGGTGGAGGATGGGGTCCGAACCGCCACGGAGGCGGCGCATCACGCTATCCCGCAGGAGATTCGGGATCTGAGGGAAATCAAACCAATCGACCTGGGGACCGAGCCGCGAACCGATGATGTGGCCCCGAAGGGTTGAGGACCCCAACAGGATGTCCTTCCTCCAGCATCTGGAGGAGTTGCGCGCGCGGCTCCTGCGCATCGTCGTCGTGCTCGTGGCCGCTTTTTTTCTCGCATGGCCGGTGTCCGGCTACATCTACGACTTCCTGGTAATCCCCGTGAAACGAGCGCTCCCGGCAGGGGTGAAGCTTGCCTACACCGGGATCTCCGACCCCTTCATGCTCTATACCAAGATCTCGGTTTTCGCGGCGATCTTCGTCGGCCTGCCCTATGCGCTGCTGGAATTCTGGCTGTTCATCTCGCCGGGTCTCTACCCCCGTGAGCGTCGGCTGGCCGTTCCTTTCGTGTTCCTCTGCTCCGCGCTGTTCTTCGCCGGCTCGATATTCGCCTATTACGTCGTGGTGCCGTACGCCTGCGAGTACTTCATCGGACTCGGCAACGAGGGCGGGTTCCAGCCGGTCATCACGGTGAAGGAAGTCTTCTCATTCATCATGCAGATGATCCTGGCGACGGGAGGCGTATTCGAGCTGCCGGTCGTCATGGTGTTCCTCACGCGACTCGGCCTGGTGACTCCCGCGTTTCTCTGGCACTACTTCGGCTACTCCTTCTTCGTCATCTGGTTCATCGCCGCGGTGGTCACGCCGCCCGACGTTTTCTCCATGATGCTTGTGGGCATCCCGATGACGCTGTTGTATGTCGTCGGGATAGGCTTTTCCTGGCTCACCCTGCGTCTGATGAAGACCAGGGTCGAACCGACCCCGGGGCCGACCGGGTCATGAGCTCGAACCGGCTCGCACGGACCTTGAGCCTTCTTCACATTGTCAGCGGTAGCGAGTGGCGCGATCGGCACAGACAGGTCCTGGCGCTGTCGCGGGGCCTCGTCGCCAAAGGACACCGATCCCTGCTGGCCACCGCCGCCGATTCCGCGCTGGCGCGTCAGGCTGCGCGGGTGGGCCAGGAGTTCGCCACCTTCTCGAGTGGGGCGATTGGCCGGCTGTTCGATCTGCGGCGCCTGCGCTCGGGCGGCGCGGCAAGGTGGGACGTGGCGCACGCGCACGATCCGGATGCCCTCCGGCGATTTGTCCTGGCCGGCAGGGGCCTGCCGCCCGTCCCGATCGTTCTGACCGTGCGAGGCGACATCGGCTATGGCAACCGCGTGCTGCCCCGCGGCACACCGGTGAGCCGGGTCGATCAGTTCTTCGCGTCCTCCGAGTGGGTCTGGTCGGCGCTGGTGCGATCCGGCATCCCCGAGGATCGCATCTCGGTCGTCCATACCGCGGTGGATCTGGAGGCCTTCAGGCCCGCGCCCGCCGGTGACGATGCCCGGCGTCGTCGAGAGGAAGCGCGCCAAGGTCTGGGACTTCCGGCGGATGCGTTCGTCGTCGGGTCGGTCCTCCACCTGACGAGAGGCAAGGGGGTCGAGGTGCTGCTGGAGGCTGCCGGAAGGATCAGGTCGGGGCGGACGCCGCCCGGCGAAGACTCCATCAGGGTCGTCATCGTCGGCGATGGCCCCGATCGCGTGCATCTCGAACGGGAGGCCGCCCGCGCAGGCATGGGTGACGCGGTGACCTTCACGGGCCCGCGCGATGACGTGGCGGAGCTGCTGGCCGCCATGGATGTCTACGTCCATCCCGCCACCTCGGGCGACGGATTTCCGGTGGCGTTGCGCGAGGCGATGGCCATGTCGGTGCCGGTGGTTTCCACCGATCTGATGGGGATACGCGAGATCATCGACAACGGGAAGCACGGGTTGATCGTGCCAGGCGCGGACCCCGAAGCGCTGGCGCTCAACATCATGAAGCTGCGCCATGATCCGGCGCAGGCGCAGCAGCTCGGCAAGGCGGGCAACCTCAAGGTCCAGCGCTACGGCGTGCAGGCTATGGTCGATCGGGCCGAGGAGCTATACTTCAGACTCGTCCGATAAAGGAGATGCATCGTGGAGATGCCCACCGGATTCGTCGAAGCCGAGGCGCACGGGTTCTACATCATCACACGCCCGGCGTACTACAAGAACGCGCTGGAGGTTGCCGCACGCGATCCGGAAAAGCTGCTCGCCGATGAGCCGACACACCAGGCCACCGGCCCGATGCAGGGCCGGGGGCCGCGCCTCGAGCTGCCGGGCGAAGGCGGCGAGACGATCATCCTCAAGCGGCAGCTTCGCGGCGGGCTTTACCGCAGGCTGATGGGGGATGTCTTCAAGGACAACTACCAGAGCGTGGCGGACATCTTCATCTCGGAAACCGCGTGGAAGAAGGGAGTGCCCGTGGCATTGCTGGCCTTCGCCATGTCGGCGCCGGCGGGCCCCGGCCGCCTGACGCGGTACCGACGCGCGTATGTCGCGTCGATCAAGCTGCAGGGCGCCCGTTCCCTGATGGAGTGGCTCGCGACACCGATTGCGAAGTCACAGCGGCGCGCGGTGATCGACGCGGCGGCCCACGCGATCAACCGGGCTCACGACCGCGGGTTCAAGCATGGGGATCTGAACCTCGGCAACATCCTGGTCGTGAGGTCGGCGCAGGGCGATTACAGCGCCTGGTTGATCGATCTGCAGCATTCGACGATGGGAGGCTCCCTGAGGTTCGACCCGCGTCTGGACAACCTCGTGCGACTCTATCGTTCGGCGGAGAAATGGACGCCCGCAACTTCCACCGAGGAGCGTCGCCGGCGTTTCAGCGACATCGTCCGTTTCCTGCGCGCCTACACCGACCGCGAGCCAGGCCAGGTGCGGCGGTACATCGAGGGATTCTCCAGGCACCGCGCCTCGCTGCTGTTTCACCGGCTGGGCTGGAAGGCCACCGGATCCAACAAGGTCAGACCACGCTCGACCGCGCCAACAGAGCGTTGAGCGCGGTGGAAGCCTGCGCCACGGTGATCGTCTCGAGGCAGTAAGGCTTGAGCGAGGCAGCCGGGTCGCACTCGCGGAAGAAATCCTGCCGGCAGGGCGAGCAGTGGAAACTGTTGGTCAGCGCGATGAACCGATCGGGCGGCATCCAGGGCGAGGTCTTCGACGGAGTGCCGGGACCAAACAGGGCGAGCGATGGCACATCCAGCGCCGCGGCGATGTGCATCGGCCCGCTGTCGTTGCCCACGAACACCCTGCACCTCTCGATCAGGGCCCCCATCTGCCGCACCGTCGTGAGCCCCACCGCATCGATGCCCGAGCTGCCCGCTGCGGCGAGCAGCTGATCCGCCTCCGCCCGGTCACTCTTTCCTCCCACCACGAGGATTCCCGCGCCCTGCTCGCGCGCCAGCTCGCCGGCCAGCTGTGCGAAGCGTTCCGCGTGCCACGCGCGAGGCGGCTTGGAGGCGCCGGTGGCAAACGCGGCAAGAAACGCGAACCGTGAAGCGCCGGCGCTGAGAAAGAACCGGTCGGCGAAGGCGCGGCTCGCGTCGTCCAGGGGAAAGTAGACGCGGCGTGGGATGTCGGTGGTGTCGCATCCGGCCCGTTGCGCGACTCTCAGAAAGTACTCGACGTGATGAATCGAGCGCATGCTGTCGTCTTCGTGGACGGGATGGGTCAGCAGCCACCTGCGCCGGTCGGTGTCGAAACCGACGCGGCGGGGGACCCCGGCCCACCAGGCCAGCAGGGCGGCGCCAAACGATTTCTGGAATAGCACGGCGAGGTCGTACCGGCGCTTCCTGAGGTCCGACGCGAGACGCAGGAAACCTCCGATGCCCTGGTGCCGGCCCCGGGGATCCTGCAGCACGACCTCGTCAACCCAGGGATGGCCGGCGAAGCAATCGGCGACATGCGGTCTGGCAACCACCTCGATGCGGGCGCCAGGATACGTTTCCCGCAGCGCCTTGAGCGAGGGAGAGATCATCACCACGTCGCCGATCCAGTTGTTGGCCCGGACCATGATGCGGTGAATCGATTTGGGGTCGAACGTCATCCGGGGGGGCGAATCGACGATCGCGTCGAGGGGCTCATCGATTGACCCATGGTCTCGAACAGCGGCGGAGTCTTTCGATGTTCGGCGCTGCGGATGACGCCGAATGCGGCCTCGGCGACGTTTTCGGGCGGAAGGTTTTCAAGACAGGTTCGCGCGATGCATCCCCGGTTTCGGCAGGGGCTACAGAACACCTTCTGGTAGGCGATCGCGCTGTGCTCGCCGCCCGGCCGATTGACCACGGGGTCGGTCGGGCCGTACACCGCCACCACCGGCGTGCCGATCGTCCAGGCGATGTGCATGGGCCCGGTGTCCCCGGCCAGAAAAACGCGGGAGCGCCGGATGAGCGCGGTGAGCTGGCCCAGCGTCATCGGCGGAGCGAGCGTCGCGGGCGTCTTCATCGACGAGATGACCTCGCCGGCCATCTCTTCCTCGCCGGGCCCCCATGCCACGACGACGGGCGAGCCGGTGCGCTGCGCCACGAGATCGGCCGCCTGCGCGAAATGAGAAGGAGGATAGCGCTTGTGCGATTGGGCGCGGCTGGTGCCCGGGAAAACGACGGCCGGGTGCGTCGCAAGACCATCGTGCGTGGCGCCGGTGAGTCCCGCGAGAAACGTTTCGATGTAGGCGGCGTCGGCGGCTCGCTCGGGAATCTGAGCCGTGGCGCCTTCCGTGGCGACCCCCAGGTGCGCGACGAGGGCCAGGGATCGATCCACGCGGCTCTGTCTGCCTGCCGGCAGCACCGCCGTCTCGGTATAAAAGATGTGGGCCATTTCCCGCGCGTGGCCCCGGCCCAGCCCGACGCGACGTGGCGCGCCGGTCAGCTTCGCCATGAGGCCCGACTTGAACGTGCCCTGGAAGTCGATGACGAGATCGAAGCGGCCATCCTTCAGAGTGTGCCCGAACAGACCGAGCGCCGCCCAGGCCCCGCCGAGCTCGCCCGGGTGCAGCAGCGCGCGCGCCAGCCTTCGGCGGGGAAAGACGATGGTTTCATCGAGGTCGGGCTGATCGAGCAGGATGTCGCGGGAAGCTTCCTCCACCGCCCAGGCGATGTGGGCCTGAGGATAGGCGCGGCGCAGACAGGTCAGCGCCGGAAGGGTGCGCACGACATCGCCAATCGCGGACAGGCGGATCATCAGGATTCTCACGCGGTGTCGGTCCTCCGGATGCCCGCCGGGCGGGCACTGCAAGGGACATAGTATGCTCCAAGAACCCGCGGTTGGCAAAATGACCCGCTCGTGGTAGATTTCCGGCCGATGCCGCTAGATCCGAGATTGCTCGAGATTCTCGCCTGCCCCCTGTGCAAGACGCCGGTCAAACTCACCGCCGGCGGCGACGGGTTGAAGTGCTCCCAGTGCAACCGCGTCTACCCGGTCAAGGACGACATCCCCGTCATGCTGGTCGATCAGGCGACCATCGATGATCGAGCGTGAGGCGGCCCGCCGCCTTCTGAACAGCGCCGCGGGCAGGAAGGTCGTCGTGCTGGGCGATCTGATGCTCGACCAGTTCATCTGGGGCAC
>DASROJ010000236.1:0-4548 GCA_035646975.1 Patescibacteria group bacterium | reverse complement strand
GGCGATCAAGCTGGGCGTCACCGAAAAGGAGATCGACCGATTGTGTGACGCCATCTCCAAGGCGCTCGCAAACGGTCCGCTCGAACCGGAGGGGATCCGGGCGGCGACCGGCAGCGCTTCGCGGTCACTGGGTGAAGAGGGCAGGAAGAAGGGCCTCACCACGACTCTGCCGCTCGGGCTCGGGCGCCTGCAGGCCAGAGGCGACATCCGGCGCGTGCCGGTGAATGGCCGTCTTGACAACCAGCGTTACGCCTACGCGCGCTGGAAGCCGAATCCGCTCGAGCGTCACCGCGGATCGGTGGATGACGCGCTGACCGAGACCGCGCGCCGGTTCTTCCGCTGGGTGGGCCCCGCGACGCCGGCTGAGCTGCAGTGGTTCACCGGTCTGGGAGTGAAGGCCTGCAAGCAGATCGCCGAGCCGCTGGATCTCGTTGCCGCCGAGCCGGGCAGCGATCGTCTTCTGCTTGCCGAGGACGCCGCCGCGTTTCGCGCCTTCAAGACTCCCGGCAAGCCATGCTACGCGCTGGTCTCCTCGCTCGACTCGATCGCGGCGGCGCGCCGTGACGCCAGGAGCCTGATGGACGTGAAGGACCATGGCCGGAAGCTCCTCACGGGCGCCATTTCAGACCTTCCGAGCCATGCGATTCTCGACCGCGGGCGCGTGATCGGTCTCTGGGAGTACGACATGGATTCGGAATCGATCGTCTGGGCGACATTCGGCGTGAAGGACCGGGCGCTCGAAGCCGCCGTCAAGCAGACCGAGGCCTACGTGCGCGACCAGCTCGGCGATGCGCGCTCGTTCAGCCTCGACAGCCCGAAGAGCCGGACACCCAGGATCCAGGCCCTGCGGCGGCAAGCCTAGTCGGAACAAGGGGGAACCACCGGGGTCGAACGTCGCCGCGTCGGCAACCGCGGCCATTTCACGATGCGAGGACAAATAATGACGCGGCGGATGCTGGCGCTCCTGATCATGGGACTCTGCTTGATGAACGCTCCGGGCGCGCAGACGACCGCGCCGGCGGAGCCTCGACGGCTCGTGATCGTCGCCGCGCGGATGTTCGACGCGAAGAGCGGCGCGATGCTGACCGACCAGGCGATATTCATCGAGGGCGAGAAGATCGTGAAGGTGTCGCCGCAGCCGGGCGAGAGCCGCCAGCAGAAGAGTCGCATCGATTATCCCGGGTTCGGCAAGGACGTGCCCACGCTGCGCATCCGCAGCGGCACGGTGCTGCCGGGACTGATCGACGTGCACACGCATCTGACGATGGACCCCGAGTTCGGTGTATGGGAGTTCCTGAAGTCGTACCCGCGCCAGGCGCTGATCGGCGCGCGCAATGCGCGAAAGACGCTGGAAGCCGGGTTCACCTCGGTGCGCAACGTGGAGGCGCAGGGGTTCACGGACGTGGCGCTGCGCGATGCCATCGACGCGGGAGACGTCCCCGGACCGCGGATGCAGGCGAGCGGTCCGGCCCTGAGCATCCGCGGCGGCCACGGCGACAACAACTGGTTTCCTTACCAGTACCATGTCGAGGCGGACGGCGCGGCGGACGGCATCGACGAAGTGCAGCGGAAAGTCCGCGAGAACATCAAGTTCGGCGCCGACCTGATCAAGATCATGGCCACGGGCGGTGTGCTCTCCAAGGGCGACAACCCCGAGGCGTCGCAGTACACGCAGGAAGAGCTCAAGGCAATCGTCGCCGACGCTCACCGGATGGGACGCAAGGTGGCGGCGCACGCGCACGGCGGGCAGGGGATCATCTGGGCGAGCGAGGCAGGCGTGGATTCGATAGAACACGGCTCCTACATCGACGACCAGGGCATCGCGACGATGAAGAAGAACGGCACCTACCTGGTGCCGACGACCTTCCTCAACGACTGGCTGCTGGCTCACACGGCGGAGACACGGATGACGCCGGAGCTGATAGAAAAGGAAAAGAAGGTCGCGGCGGTGATGAAGAAGAACACCGCGCGCGCCGCAGCGGCCGGCGTCAAGATCGCGTACGGTACGGACGCCGCCGTCTATCCGCATGGGCTCAACGCGGGGCAGCTCGCCGACTACGTCGCGAACCTGGGCATGAAGCCGGCCTTCGCGCTGCAGACCGCGACGGTGAACGCGGCAGACCTGATGGGATGGTCGGACAGGGTCGGCTCGATAGAAGCGGGAAAGCTCGCCGACATCATCGCGGTCGATGGGGATCCGTTGCAGGACATCACGACCATGCAACGCGTCAGGCTGGTGGTGAAGGGCGGATTGGTGTTCAGGAACGATCTGCCGGACTGAAGGGGAAAAGCGAAGGGCCCCGCGCCGGTCCACGGCGCGAGGCCCTGGGATGATTGGGGGGATTTTTTCAGTCCAGCTTTTCGCCCTTGAACGTATAAGTCATGACGGCGCCGCCCTTCCGCGTCACGATCACCTTGCCCTCGACATGCTTTTCGTGAACGGTGCCGGTCCAGATCGCCCGCCCGGAGCTGTCGCTCGACTGCTCGGACTTGAAGGTCCAGTCCTTGTCACCGGACTTCGTCACGTCATAGGATGACGAGGCAAATCCGACCTTCTGGCCCTCGGTCATCGACACCGAGCCGTTCGCGAATGTAATGGTTTCCTTGTACTCTTTCTCACCCTTCGTCTTGGCCATGTCGTCCGGGACCACGGAAACCTTCCAGCTCGTGCCATCCAGCTCGGCGACCTTGTCGCTGGCGAACGCCACCATGCCGAACGCGATTGCCACCGCTGCCAGCCATACGAGATTCTTCATTCCTACCTCCTTTGAGTGCGGACCCTGACTGCGGAGATTCGCAACCGTTGTCGCAGGACCCCGCCATTGCCCTTCCGGTACAGGTGTCGACGTCAATTCAATCACGCGGCTGGGGTTCCGAGTATCGGAGATTCCCTGATATCGCGCGGGTTGATACCTGAGTCACCTCTCCAGTCGTTTATCGGTGGCGCGGTCGGGCGATGGCACCGTCCGGGTGTCGGTTTCCGGAACACGGCTCACCGCCATGTCAATGAAGCCGTCAATTGACAATCATCGGGCGAATAAATAGTTTTCTGAATGGTGTTCGACCGTTCGGGAAGAGATCACCGGAAACAGTGGAGGAGGTGAATGCAGATGAACAGGTTCGTGCCGATCACCTGGTTTCTGCTCAGGGTCGTGGCGGGGCTGTTGTTCTTTCAGGCCGGCAGCATGAAGCTTCTCGGCTGGTTCGGCGGAATGCCCGGAGCGCAGGGAGCCACCGCTCCGTTGATGTCCCAGGTGGGGGTCGGGGGGATTCTCGAGTTCTTCGGGGGCATCCTGATCATGCTGGGTCTGCTGACGCGACCCGTCGCCTTCATCCTGTCCGGGGAGATGGCGGTCGCCTACTGGCAGTTTCATGCCCCGAACGGAGCATGGCCCATTCTGAACCATGGCGAGCCAGCGGTCCTGTTCTGTTTCATCTTCCTGTTCATGGCGGCTTATGGCGGCGGTGAGTGGAGCCTGGATGCGCTGATCCGGCGCAGGCGCTGAGCCGCCCCGGGGGATGGATTCGCTGCTATGCTGACGCGTCATGCCGATCCAGCCCGGCACACGATTCGGCCAATACGAGCTGGGCGCCCCGCTGGGCGCCGGCGGCATGGGCGAAGTGTATCGTGCCCGCGATACGAAGCTCGGGCGCGAGGTCGCGATCAAGGTGCTCCCGGAGGCGTTCGCCGCCGACCCGGAGAGGCTGGCGAGGCTGGAACGCGAGGCCAGGCTGCTCGCCTCGCTCAACCATCCGGGCATCGCCCATCTCTACGGTTTTGAGACCGCGACCCTCCCGGGCGGACAACTCCGCCACTTCCTCGTCATGGAGCTTGCCGAAGGGGAAGATCTTGCCGCGCGGTTGAAGCGTGGCCCGGTGCCGGTGGACGAGTCGATCGCCGTGGCGAGACAGATCGCCGATGCGCTCGAAGAGGCGCACGAGAAAGGAATCGTCCACCGCGACCTCAAGCCGGCCAACGTGACCCTGGCGCCTGACGGCAAGGTGAAGGTTCTCGACTTTGGTCTGGCGAAGGCCTACTCGAACGAGCCGGACACCGGCGGATCGAGCGACCTGTCGCGTTCTCCGACGCTGGCGCAGGCCGGCACGATGGCGGGGATGATTCTCGGCACGGCCGCCTACATGTCGCCGGAGCAGGCACGAGGCAGAACGCTCGACAGGCGGGCCGACATCTGGGCCTTCGGCGTCGTCGTCTTCGAGATGCTCACCGGCGCGCAGCTCTTC
Organism: Patescibacteria group bacterium; assembly: GCA_035646975.1. Taxonomy (GTDB): domain Bacteria; phylum Acidobacteriota; class Polarisedimenticolia; order JACPZX01; family DASXTC01; genus DASROJ01. The sequence goes on along the minus strand of DASROJ010000236.1, from coordinate 306 downwards.
AAGGGCGAGACCGTCAGCGACACCCTCGCGGCGGTGCTTCGGCAGGAGGTCGACTGGAACGAGCTGCCGCGGTCCACCCCTCGAAACGTGCGCCGCCTGCTGATGCGATGTCTCGAGCGGGATCCGAAAAAGCGGCTTCGCGATATCGGCGAAGCGCGCTTCATGCTGGACGAGCCCGCCGCCGAATCGCCGCAATCCGCCGAAGCGAGCGGCGCACCGGCGGTGTCACGGCCCGGATGGCCGATTGCCCTGGCGTTCGCTGCCGGCGTGGCGCTGGGAATCGCCGGGGATTGGGCCCTGCGGCGC
>DASROJ010000235.1:0-10980 GCA_035646975.1 Patescibacteria group bacterium | reverse complement strand
GGATGAGCGCCGCGAAGGGAGACCCTTTCAACGGCTCGAGGCTTCCCCCGTAGGTGACCCTGAAGCCGCTGACGGTGTTTCCGCTCGAGTCGTTGTTGGTCACGTAGAGCAGCGCCGCGGGAAGATCCTCGCAAACGTCTCCCGCGCCGTCGCCATCGGCATCTTCCTGCAGCGGATCGGGCTGGAACGGGCAGAGATCACAGGCATCGCCCACGCCATCACCGTCGCTGTCCTTCTGCGAAGGGTTCGACACCAGCGGGCAATTGTCGTTCGATGCGACGAGTGTGTCGTTATCCGCGTCGCTGTCGCAGGCATCACCCACGCCGTCGAAATCGGCATCCGATTGACCCGGGTTCGGGTCGTTCGGGCAGTTGTCGACGCCGCACCTGCCGTCACCGTCGAGATCGGGCAGCGTGTCGAACGGACAGGGGTCGCACTCATCGCCGATGTGATCGTGATCCGTGTCGAGCTGCACCGGGTCGTAGAAGTTCGGACAGATGTCGTCGGCATTCCGAAGCCCGTCGCCATCCGGATCGTCCTCGCACGCATCCCCCTGCCCATCCTTGTCGGTGTCGAGGTTCCCGGGGTTGCGCAGGCCCGGACAGGTGTCGCAGGCGTCGCCGGACCCGTCGCCATCACTGTCGATCTGCGAAGGGTTGGCATCGAACGGGCAGTTGTCCGAAGGCATCGGCACCCCGTCACCGTCAGGATCGGTGCCGAGAAAACCGATGCGGCCTCTGGCCTGCCCTCCCGTGGCTCCGGTGGGCACAGGAGAGTACCGGCTGCGGCGCAGCGTCCCATCCCCCCCGATGTCGAACACCGAGATCAGGTCGGCCCTGACGTTGGCCACATAAAGATGATGGCCGTCGCCCGAAAGTCCCAGTCCGGCGGGCTCCAGCCCGCCGGGCGCGTTGGCGAAGGGCGATTCCGCCAGCGCGAACGCGCCGGGTCGCCCTTCGGCCAGCTCCGTTCTCAGGCTGGAGACTCTGTTTCCCGTTCCATCGGCCACGAAAAGAAAGCGGCCGTCCGGAGACACTTCCACCGTGCTGCCACCGGCGCCGTGAGACTGGAACGGTGAGCCGGCAACCGGAGTGAGATGACCGCCACCGTCGAGCGTGAGGACATGGACGAGATCCTCGTCGGAGATGTAGACGACATCGCCCGCCTTGTTGAAGGCCAGACCGGAGGGAAACGCGCCCACGGGTCTGCTGAAGCGAGGACCGGGCACGAGGGTGGGGAAACCATTCGCGTCGAGCGAAAACACCAGGGCCTCGTAGGAGGCTCCGCGAAACGCGGTCATCACGAGGAATTTCCCGTCCGGGCTGACCGCCATTTCGATGGCAACGCCTCCGAATTGCAGCAATCCCGGCGCCGGCTTCAGCGTGCCGTCCGTCTGGATGCGCAGCACCTGGATGAAGGCCGCCTGCGCGAATCCGACGTAAAGGATTCCCGCCTGCTCGTTGACAGCCATCGAGGCCGGCGTCAGCCGGGCGACGTCGAACGGTGACGCGGGCAGGGGTGCGAGTCTTCCATCCGCCTGCACCGCGAAGCCCGCCACCGCACGCGTGTCGGCGTTGGTGGCGTACAGGTAGCGCCCTCCCCGCGCCAGGACGACTCCGGGAAAGGCGAGCCTTCCCGAGGAACCCAGGCTTCCGCTGCCCGCGGTGAGATAGGGCGAGCCGGCAAGCGGATCGAGACGCCCGTCGCGCAGCACGCGGAACGACGCCACCGAATTGAAACGACCGTTGGTGTTGAGGTAGAGAAACCCCTCGAGCTGATCCGCGCAGGCGTCGCCGACGCCATCCGCATCACCGTCCGCCTGCGAAGGGTTCGCCGTGCCGGGACAGTTGTCGCAGGCGTCCCCGCGACGGTCCCGGTCGGCGTCGGCCTGCGCCGGGTTCGTGCTGCGGGGGCAGTTGTCGTCCACCGACGGGACACCATCGCCATCCGCATCCGGGTCGCACAGATCGCCGAACCCGTCGGCGTCGGCGTCCGCCTGGTCGGGGTTGAACCGCGAAACACAATCGTCGCAGACATCGCCGACCCCATCGCCATCCACGTCCTGCTGCAAATCGTTGGGAGCCAGAGGGCAGTTGTCGCGGTCGAGACTCAGCCCGTCCGCGTCGAGATCGGCGGGCACGAAGAGGATGCCGCCGCTGATCAGACCGTCATCCTGCGCCTCGAGCACCGGCGAGAAGGCAGAGGGGGTGAGCGAGCCGTCGCCGGCCACCTGCAGGATGCCGATGTTGCGATCCGTGAAGTTCGCGGTGAACAGCAGGTGGCCGTCCGGTGTCAGCACGAGACCCGAGGGCTCGTCCGCGGACGGCGCCGGGACAAAACGGGAGAGATCCTCCAGCCGGCCGTCGGCGGCCACCGACAGCGTCGCGATGCCCTGGGTGAACGGGTCCGCGACCATCAGCAGCCGGCCATCGGGCGACAGCGAGAGGTCGTCGGGGAAATCCAGGACGCCGAGTCCGAACGGAGAGCCGGGGGCCTCGTCGAGCTGGCCTGACGGCCGCACGTCGAAGACATGGATCCGGCCGGCGCCGACCGCCTCGCTCGCCACGAACAGTCGGGCGCCATCGGGGCTGAAGATCAGCCCCCCGGCGAACAACGACCCCGGCAGCTCCACGGGGGAACCCGGCGCCAGCGTCAGGTCTCCCGTCGGCGCGATCTGGAAGATGTGGATCCGTCCGCCCGACAGACCGGAGGAAACCGCGAGCAGCGTTCCATCGGGGCTCACCGCCAGATCCTCGGGGCGATCTCCCACGAACATGAACGGGGCGCTCGAGGCGACCGGGCCGCCGTCGGGCGCCAGATCGAAGACGCGCACCAGGCCGGTCGCATCGGCCGCGAACAGCAGCGGGAGCAGTGGATGCGCGGCCAGGGCCTCCACCGGGTTGAGCGGCTCCGGGGCGGTGACCGCGAACGGCGAGCCGACGAGCGGCGACAGGACGCCGTCGGGCGCCATCATGAAGGCTGAGATGGAGCCGCTCTGGATGTTGTTCGCGTAGAGAACGCGCTCCTTCCGCGCCAGCGTGGGCCGGGCCGAAGGAAAGCTGGGGAATCCCCCGGAGCCACCGGCGCCGAAGGTCGGAAATGGCGAATCGGCCAGCGACGCCAGGTGTCCGTCGCGGCTCACCGTGAAGGCGCGCACCGAATTCGCGCGACCGTTGTTGTTGACGTAGAGGAATCCGACGACGTCATCCGGGCGCGGGGTCGCCTCGGCGGACACGAGGCAAGGCCACCAGACCAGCGAGCTGAGAACCATGACGCGTCGCAGCAGCCGGAATCGAGGTAACATGGTCACCTATCATAGCTCCGGATCCTTCGCCCCGGCATCGGCGGGGAGCCGGCCGCCGATTGCGCCTGGAGGAGCAGAGGAATGAACGCACGCATGTTGCTGGTGACCGGCCTTGCCATCGTCTGTCTGGACGCCACGCAGGTCATCCCGGAGCCCGCGCGGACAGAACGCGACTCTCACCATCCCCGGCTCGAGAACACGCGTCAGCTCACCACGGTGGGAGACGGCGGAGAGCCCTACTTTTCGTTCGACGGAACGAAGATCGTGTTCCAGTCCAAGCGCGATGGGCGGCGGTTCGATCAGATCTACCTGATGAACGTCGACGGCACCGGTCAGCGGCTGGTCAGCACCGGACAGGGCCGCGCGACCTGCTCGTACTTCTTCCCGGACGGCAGGACGATCCTCTACGCCTCGACACACGCGCGCGCGGGCGAGCCCCCCGCGCCCCCGCAGGGATACGACAAGGGCGGACGGTACGACTGGTCGTTCGATGGGGCCTTCGATATCTACACGGCGGACCTGACGGGCAAGGTGCTGCACAAGCTGGTCGACTCCCCCGGATACGATGCCGAGGCCACCATTTCGCCCCGGGGCGACCGGATCGTCTTCACCTCCGATCGAGACGGCGACCTGGAGATCTACTCGATGACGCTCGAGGGCACCGACATCAAACGTCTCACCTTCGAAAAGGGCTACGATGGCGGCGCCTTCTTTTCGCCCGATGGCCGGCGGATCATCTATCGAGGCTCCCGGACCGACGATTACCGGGCGCTTCAGATCTACGTGATGAACGCGGACGGGTCGGACAAGCGGCAGCTCACCCAGGGTGGCGGGACGAGCTTCGCGCCGTCGTGGCACCCCGACGGGCATCGCATCGTGTACTGCTCCAATGCGAACGCGCCGGCCGACAACCGGGGCAACTTCGACCTCTATCTGCTTGACGTCGACGCGGCGCCGGGCGCCCCCGGGGCCCAGCCTCTCCGGCTGACCGACTTCACGGGGTTCGACGGCTTCCCGGTCTTTTCACCCGACGGACGCCATCTGGCCTTCGCCTCCAACCGGGACGGCGCATCGATCTACCAGACCAGCATCTTCATCTCGGATTTCGTGGAGTAGGCGGCTGGTGGCGCGATGCGTGCGCAAGGCCTGCGCGGCGGTCCGGTGTCAGGCGGTGACTGCGGCCGGCTCGTACGGCGCGATGAATCCTTCGACGGCCGAGGCCGCCACGGTGAGCGGGCTGGCGAGGTACATCTGGCCCGGCCCGGAGCGGCCGGGGAAATTGCGGTTCTGCGCCGAGATCACCACCTGATCCTTGCTGGATGACGCACCGGGGCCGGCATTGATGCACGCGCCGCACGAAGGCTCTACGATGTGGACGCCCGCGCGCTCGAATATCCCGGCGTACCCTTTCTCGACACAGTACTGCTTGACCTCCTGTGCGCCGTACTGGATGTAGAACCTGACATCCGGGTGAACCCGGCGCCCCGCGGCCAGCGCGTCCGCGAGCACCTTGGCATACATGTCCATGTCCTCGCGTTTCCCTGCGGTGCACGACCCTCCATAGGCGATGTCGACCTTCACCCGCGCGCCGAGCTTTTCGATCGGGATGCCGTTTCCCGGATCTCCGGGAGACGCGACGATGGGCTGCATCGTGGAGGCGTCGAACTCCAGCGTCTCGGCGAAGGCGGCGTCCGGGTCCGAGAACCACCCCTCGCAGTGACGCTCCGCTTCGGCGCGCGTCATGCCACGATGACGCACGAGAAAATCGGCCGTCTTCGCATCGGGGGCGACGATGCCGGTGAACCCGCCCACTTCGGCCGCCATGTTGGTCATCGTGGCGCGCTCGTCGATCTCCAGCGCCTCGACAGCCGGCCCGCAGTACTCGATGATCTTCGCCAGAGCCTTGCCGCTCTTCACGTAGGGATGCGCGAGGATGTACAGCATGAAGTCCTTCGCGGTGACATTGGCGGGCTTGCGCCCCTTGACGACAATCCGAACCGTTTCGGGAATCCTGACCCTCACGTCCTTCGTGATCCAGGAATTGAAGACGTCGGTGGTGCCGATGCCGAAGGCAACGCACCCGAGCGCTCCGGAATGCGGCGTGTGCGAGTCGCTCCCCACCACGACCTGGCCAGGCAGCGCGTAATCCTGATAGACGATGCTGTGGCAGATCCCCTCGGAGCCTTTCACCGGCCCATCGATCTCGCCGTGCAGCCGGATTCCCTGCTTGGCGGCGAACGCCTTCTGCTTGGCCTCGAGCTGGTGGGCGAGATCGAGCAGCCCCATCTTGACCCGCTCGGGGGGCATGACTTCGTCGAGAAAGGTGAGGTGGTCGCGGAAGAAATAGATGCTCGAGGGATCGTTCACCTTTTCCTGCTCGCCCACCAGCGACTCGAAGAAGATGGCCGCCATGGGCGTGACGTACTCGTGGCTGAACCGGATGTCGCAACGGACGAAGCCGGTGTCACCCGGCTTGACCGCCGGTACGCCTGTCTCATCCCTGGCCAGGTCACCCACCAGGTGACGCGCCAGGATCTTCTCGCCCAGCGTCATCGGCCTGGGTGCTGTTTCCACCCGCGGCAGCGTGACCTTGCCCTGCAGCCGCGCGACATTGAAGGGAAACAGCCCTCCATACTCGATGATCTGGCGGGTGATGTCGTCCTCACCCCGGGTGAACTCCACCAGTGGAATGTCCTCGCCGCGCCGGATCCGCTCTATCAGGCCGAAGTCGGTGCTGGTGAGCAGACCGAGATTCTGGCAATTCTGCTTGTAGATCCTCTCGATGCTTTCGGCGATGGCGACCTGGATGCCGGCGCACATCTCCGCATAAGGCGACTGCTCGCGGCTGGAGCCCTTGCCGCGGCGGCTGCCTGCCGCCGAAGCCACGAATCCGCCCTTGCGCACGTCGCCTGCCTTGATCGGGAATTCCCCGCCCGCTCTCAGGCCGAGATAGGGGAAGTCGCCCAGCCGCTGATCGAAGTGGAAGCAGATGTAGGCCGGCGTGATCTCGTCGGTGGAGATGTCGTCGCGCAGCTTGAGATCGCCGCCGTACGGGATTTCCTCTCCTTCGAGCTGCCGCCGGATCAGACCGGCATCGTCGGCCAGAAGGAGCACGCGGCCTTTGATACGCAGGCGATCGGGGCGCTTCACCACCTGTCGCGAGAGCAGCGATTTGATCATGATGCGCGAAGTCTAACACAGGGAAGAACCGGGCAGAATGGGTCGGGGCGGGCTTCCTGGCAATCCGGCCGCTGGAATGACCACCCTGGCCGATGCCCGGGCGGACAGCCTCCCGCCCCACCGTGCTACCATGACACCGTTGATACTTGAACGTACGGAGGCACACGGAATTGCCCGGCGAAGATTACTACCAGCGCGGATTCGGCCTGAAGGCCGCCATCGAAGGAACCCTCCATCGCGACTACCACAGCGCGCTGGTCGACAGGCTTCGTGATGCCAAGGGCCTGTTGAAAGCGGGCGACCTGACGATCCGGCTCGCGCAGGAGTTCGGGTTCTGCTACGGGGTCGACCGGGCGGTGGAGTACGCCTACGAGACGGTGGAGAAGTTTCCCGATCGGCGCGTGTTCCTCACCGGTGAAATCATCCACAACCCGCACGTCAACGAAAGGCTGCGGGAGATGGGGATCCGCTTTCTCTCGAGCCTGGCGGCGCAGGGGCGGGTCGACGAGTTGCCCAAGGATCTCGGCCCGTCCGACGTGGTGATCCTCCCCGCATTCGGCGTCACCGCGCCGGTGTTCGCCGCGCTGCGCAAGCGGGGCAGCATCCTCGTCGACACGACCTGCGGCTCCGTGCTGAACGTCTGGAAGAATGTCGAGCGGTACGCGCGGGAAGGATTCACCTCGGTCATCCACGGCAAGTACGAGCACGAGGAAACACGCGCCACCGCCTCACGGGCGCTGATGTACACGGGTGGCCGGTTCCTGATCGTCAGGGACATGCAGGAAGCCGGGATCGTCTGCGATTACATCACACAGTCGGGCAAGGGGCTCGTCGACCGGGACGGTTTCCTCGCGAGATTCCGCGCGGGAGCTTCGCCCGGATTCGACCCGGATCGCCACCTGGATCGGCTCGGCCTGGCCAACCAGACCACGATGCTGTCCTCCGAGTCCCTCGCGATCGCGCACAGGCTGCGAAAGACGCTGGTTGATAGGTACGGTGAGGCCGAGATGGCCGAGCGGTTCCGCTCGTTCGACACGATCTGCAGCGCCACGCAGGACCGTCAGGATGCCGTCATGCGCCTCATCAAGGAGGGGGTCGACCTGCTCGTCATCATCGGCGGGTACAACAGCAGCAACACGAACCACCTCGCCTCGATCGGCGGGCACAGCGCCCCGACCTACCACATCAACTCGGCGGCCTGCATCCAGGGCAAGGATGCGATCCGCCACAAGCCCTACGGCTCGCGCGAAGAGACGGTGACGACCTGCTGGCTGCCCGAAGGAGAGCTCACGGTCGGCGTGACCGCCGGCGCCTCCACCCCCAACGTCATGATCGGCGAGGTGATCGAGGCGGTGCTGCGGTGCCGGGGTCTATCCATTCCCGGGGACGTGGCCGTCTGACACGGCGCTGAAAGACTCCCGCACGCTGTTAACGCCCCGTCTGTGCTAGACTTGCACATCATTTTGCCCAAGGAACGCCGAGAGCGCCTCTGGAGGATTCGCCGGATGCAGTCCCGAATCAACACCTTCGATGACTGGGTCGATTACTTTCACGCCTGGCAGAAGGAAATCGGCTTTCCCACCGAGCTGGTGGAAGGCTTCAAGTTCGAGGCCAAGTACGGCGAGCTGCCCGGAGAGGAAATCCTCTTCGGCGACTACAAGGGCGAGAAACGCTGGAAGCGCCTGCTCGATGTTCCCGACCAGCGGATCCGCGACGCGCTGCAGCACATGATCGTCTACCAGGGCGACACCGAATTCGGCTCGGTGGAGCAGCAGCGGACGCTGGCCGCCACCGCGCCGTCCGAGTACGACCTGCAGTCGCTGGTCAGGGTGATGCGCGAGGAGATGCGGCACGGATGGCAGATGTGCCACATCCTGGTCAACCACTTCGGCTATTCGGGGAAGGTCGAAGCTCAGAAACAGCTCGAGCGCCGATCCTGGAAGAACACCCGGTTGCTGGGGTCGTTCAATGTCGACGTCGACACGTGGCTGGACTTCTATACCTATACCGAGTTCATCGATCGAGACGGCAAGTTCCAGCTCAAGATGCTGTCGCACTCCGCCTTCGCGCCGCTGGCCGCTTCGATGGGTCCGATGCTCAAGGAAGAGGCGTTCCATCTCGGCACGGGCCACACCGGGCTCAAGCGAATCCTGAAAGCCGGCATCATCCCCATCGACGTCATCCAGCGTCATTTCAACAAGTGGATACCGACCGCGTTCGACCTGTTCGGCGTGGACGGCTCGTCGTCCGCAGAGTGGGCCTACGTGTGGGGCATCAAGGGGCGGTTCGACGAGGACATCAACCCGGCGTCTCCCGATCGCACGACGCTCAACGAGTATGCAAGGACCCTCTACCTGCAGGACATCTCGAACCACGTGAACGCGCTCAATGCGCTGCTGCCGGCCGATGGGCCGAAGCTGAAGATCCCCGACGTGAAGTTCAATCGCGCCATCGGGCAGTACGCGCAGGAGTGCTACTCGCTCGAAGGCGAGCCGATGAACAGGGCGGATTACCCGGCCTACCTGGCCGCGGCGCTGCCGACCGAGCGGGACCGGACCCTTCTGGCGGGCATCTTCAAGACCAACGACTGGATCGCGCCGCCGTCGTCGCATCCCAACAGCGAGGCACGCCGCCATGCCTAAGACCTTCATGGATCTCGTGGCCGAATCGAAGACCCGGATCAAGGAAATCGACGCCGCGGCGGCGGCACAGGCCATCCAGGGCGGCGGTGTCACCATCGTCGACGTCCGGGAGCCCGACGAGTTCCGTCAGGGGCATGCCGAAGGCGCCCTCAACATCCCGCGGGGAGTGGCCGAGATGGGAATCCCGCAGATGATCCCCGACCCACGGACACGCATCATCTGTTACTGCGCTGGCGGCAATCGATCCGCCCTCGTCGCCGACAATCTGAAACAGATGGGCTACGAGAACATCGAATCGATGATCGGTGGGTTCCAGGCCTGGGTCAGGACTGGCGGCAAGGTGGTCCGCTGATCGGGACCCTTGACGCCGATCAGGCCATGCTGCCGGCTTCGGCTCGCTGGAAGGCTTTCTCGAACATGAATGAGTCGATGATGTCCTCGACGATGGTCGAGAGCTTCGATTCGTCGATCCGCTTCATGATGATCGCGTCGCCGAACCAGTAGTCGCCCTCCACCTCTCCGCCTTCCCGCGCCGCACGCTCCATGCTTTCCTTGATGAACTGGAGCGTCGTGACCGTGCCCCGATAGCGAGAGCCGTCTTCCATGTAGACGATGATATCGGCGATATCGGCGTCCGGGTTGAGCGGCTCGTGATGGGGCCAGAACAACTCGACCCGATCGACCTTGTGCCGGTCGATGTAATCCTTCTTGCCTTTCTTTGCCCCGCCCTTCATCTCAATTGGCATTCCTTCTCCATTCCCGCGAATCGACAGCCGTCCAGTGCGACTCCATCCTAGCGCGTACAGGCCCCCGGGCCAAGAGCATTCTCGCCACCGGGTGGACGAAGACTGAATCCGCCACCCGGGATACCCATCCTGCCAATGAGCCGGGCCACTTCGAGATTATATCAGCGGAACCTGCCGGGGGTAGTAGAATGATGCCGTGAGCGCGGAGAAGTTCGTCGCCTTCGACACGGAAACCACAGGGCTGTCGCCCATTGGCGATCGAATCGTGGAAATCGCCGCCGTCGCGTTTCGTCGCGACGGCTCGGAATTGGACGTATTCGAACAGCTCGTCGATCCGGGCATCCCGATCCCTCCCGAGCTGACGGCCATCCACGGAATCACCGACGAGATGGTTGCGGGAAAGCCCCGTATCCAGCAGGTGTTGCCGGATTTCCTCCGGTTCGTCGACCGCGCCGTGCTGGTGGCGCACAACGCCCCCTATGACGTTTCGATGCTGCTGGTCCCGCTCGTACGGATGACCCTTGCCGACGGCCCGCAGACCGTCATGCGGGCGGGTGACACGGCGGGCAACCTGGCCCTGGACACCTGCACCCTCGCCCGGGCCGTCTTTCCCGGCGCGCCGAATTACCGGCTCGGCACGGTGGCCGAAATGCTGGGGATACCCAGGGGGCGGGCGCACCGCGCCATGCCCGACGTTCTTACGTGCAAGGAGCTGTTCCTGCGGATTCTCTCGAAGCTGCCCCCGGACATCGCGATGGATGAGCTGGTCCGGATGAACGGCTCGGAGCTGCGGCTCGGCATCGACGAACGGATGCTGGCCTCGCTGCCCCTGGTCGATGCGCGTGCGGTGCTGCTGCTCAAGGCGATGCGGTCGGCCACGCCGGTCATGATCGAATACCAGGGGGGCACGAAGGGTTCGGGCCCGCGCCTCGTCACACCGATCACGATGATGGCGCACGGCACCGCGGCTTCGCTCATCGCTCAGTGCCATCTGGATGGCGGCCTGAAGAACTTCAGGCTCGAGAGGATTTCGGCGGTTTACCCGCTGCCGGTTTCCTAGCGGCCTCTGCGGCCACCTCATCGTACAGATTCTGGAGCAGGCCGAGGC
>DASROJ010000234.1:0-4404 GCA_035646975.1 Patescibacteria group bacterium | reverse complement strand
AGCGCAACCATCTGTTCGACCATCTCGCGCTCATCAATACGCTTTCGCGCGGATTGACGCTGACCGGCATCGGCGAGCCAGAGCAGGTCGCCACGGCCTACGTCGATCCCGACTTCTTCGGCGCCCTCGGCGTCCAGCCGGCCCAGGGGCGCGCGATCCGGCTCGACGAGAACGAGACAGGGCGCAATCGCGTGGTCGTTGTGAGCCACCGGCTCTGGCTGAGCCGGTTCGCGGGCGACTTGTCGATCACGCAGCGCACCGTCACCCTGGACGGACAGCCCTTCACCATCGTCGGCGTGATGCCACCGGCGTTCCACTTTCCCGACGCGAACATCGACCTGTGGGCGCCCGAGTCGTTGATCGATCCTGCGCGCGCGCCGCGCCGGCGGGACGTGCGCTACCAGCGCGTCGTGGCCCGGCTCGCTGGCGGTGTCACGCTGGAGCAGGCCCGCGCCGGGATGAACGCGATCGCCGGTCAGCTCATGGCGCAATACCCCGACACCAACGCGGCGCGCTCGACGGTGACCGTCGTGCTGTTGCGCGACGCGCTGGTCGGCGGCAGGCTACGCGCCGCGTTGTGGCTGCTGCTGGGCGCGGCGGGCATGGTGCTCCTCATCGGCTGCGCGAACGTTGGCAGCCTGCTCATCGCGCGCGGCACGGCCCGACAGCGCGAGATCGCGATCCGGATCGCCCTCGGCGCCGGGCGGGGTCGTGTCGTGCGGCTGCTCCTGACCGAGAGCCTGGTGCTGGCGGTGGGCGGAGGGATTCTCGGTCTGGCAGCCTCCGTCTGGGGGCTCGACGCCCTGCTGGCCTTGTCGCGCGACCTTCTGCCCGGTCAGAACGAGATCCATGTGGATTGGCGGGTCCTGGGATTCTCTCTGCTCGTGTCGATCTTCTCGGCGGCGATATTCGGCATGGGGCCGGCGATCCGGGCGTCCCGATCCGATCCGCAGTCCGCGCTGAGCTTCGGCGGTCGCGGTTCCACCCCGGGCTCCGGGCGTCGGCGGCTCTGGACGACGCTGGTCGTCGGCGAGACGGCGCTTGCCGTGGTGCTCGTGATGTCGGCGGCCTTGATGATCAGGGGATTCGAGCGGCTCGTGCATGTCAATCCCGGCTTCGATCCGCGAGGTGTGGTCACCGTCACGATGAACGTTTCGTCATCCCGTTATCCCGACCGGCAGCGGTACATGGCCTATTACCGCGAGGTCCTCGACCGGGTGCGGCAGGCTCCCGGCGTGCGGCTCGCCGGCTCGACGAGAAACCTTCCTCTGCTCGGCGTCGCCGAACAGTGGCCCGTGATCGTCGAGGGGCAACCTGCCGTTGCTTCCGGCGCCGAACCGCTCGTTCCGGAGCACCAGGTCAGCCCCGATTACTTCCGGGCGATGGGCATCCCGCTGCTGCAGGGTCGTGCGTTCACCGCCGCTGACGATGAGCACGCCGTTGCCGTGGCCATCATCAGTCGTTCCATGGCGCTGCGCTTCTGGCCCACCACGGACCCGATTGGCCGCTCGTTCCGGTTCGGCCCCCAGTCCGTCACGGTGGTCGGTGTGGTCGGAGACATCCGGCAGACCAGACTCGATGCCGAGGGCGCCCCGGAGTTCTACGTGCCGCAGCTCCAGGATCCGCGCCGGGGCTTCACCCTGGTGATCCGCACCGTCGGCGACCCCCGCGCGATGGAGGCCACCCTGCGTCACGAGATCCGCGCCGTGGATCCGGACCACCCCATCATCCGGATCGCCACCATGGCGGAGGTGCTCGGCGACGCCGTCACGCAGCCCCGTCTGATGAGCCTTCTGTTCGGCATCTTCGGTGTCCTGGCGCTCGGTCTTGCGATGCTGGGGATCTACGGCGTACTGGCTTACACCGTTTCGCTTCGGACGCACGAGCTCGGCATCCGGATGGCCCTGGGGGCCACGCCCCGTGACACGATGATGATGATCCTGCGCGATGGTGTCCGCATGGCGATCGCCGGGGTGGCCCTCGGCATGCTGCTCGCGCTGGGCCTGACCCGGTTGATGACATCCCAGCTCTACGAGATCAGCGCGACGGATCCTGTCACGTTCGTCGCCGTCGCGGGTCTCGTGCTCGTTACCGGCCTGCTCGCCAGCTACATCCCGTCACACCGGGCAACACAAGTCGATCCTCTCGTGTCGCTTCGCTGCGAGTGAGCCGGGGGCGGAGCCGCTACCCGGCGCCCGTCGAGCCGGCAAGCCCGGCCGCCAGGTGCGCGTCGAGGACCCCGCTGACCTTTTCCAGCAGCGCATCGGGCGTGAACGGCTTCTGCAGGAACGCCATTGTCTGATCGATCAGACCCTCATGGAGCACCGCCTTGTCCGCGAAGCCGGACATGTAGAGAACCCTCAGGCCGGGGTGATGTGCGATGAGGCGCCTGACCAGCTCGCGTCCCGACATCTTCGGCGTCATCAGGTCCGTCAGGACGAGGTCGGGCCAGCGGTCCGGCTCCCGCTCGCACAGGGCGAGAGCCTCCGGCCCATCGCGGGCCTCCACCACCTCATACCCGCGGCTCGTGAGCGCTGCGAGGATGACCGCCCGAGCCTGTGCGTCCTCCTCGACCATCAGTATCCTGCGCGTCCCTCGCTCGGAACGGGGCGCGGATCGAGGCGCGGGGAAGATTTCCGTCGCCATGTCGGCGCGCGGAAAGTAGACCTTGAACGTCGTGCCCCTTCCCGGTTCGCTGTAGACCTCGACGTGTCCGCCGCTCTGCTTCACGATCCCGTGGACCGTGGAAAGTCCCAGTCCGGTCCCCTTGCCGGACTGCTTGGTCGTGTAGAAGGGCTCGAAAACATGGGCCCTGGTCTCGGCATTCATCCCGCACCCGCTGTCGCTCACCGCCAGCAGGACGTACGGGCCCGGATGCAAATCCGGACGGTCACGCGAGAAACCTTCGTCGATCTCCACGTCCGCCGTCTCGACGGTGAGCTTGCCCCCTTCGGGCATGGCGTCACGGGCATTGATGATCAGGTTGAGGATGACGTGTTCGATCTGGTCAGGGTCGACTCTGATTTCTCCGAGCGACGGCGACGGCGACGTCAGGATGTCGATGTCCGCTCCCAGGAGTCGTCTGACCATCCTGTCCATGTTGCTGATCGCTTCGTTGAGATTCATCGTTCGCGGCTTGAGCACCTGTGGCCGGCTGAACGCCAGCAGCTGTCCTGTCAGCGCGGCGCCGCGCTTTGCGGCCTTTTCAATCTCCACGATTTCCTGGCATTCCTTGCTGTTGGGTGTCAGGCGGGCTCTCACCAACTGGCTGTATCCCAGGATGGCGGTCAGCAGGTTGTTGAAGTCGTGAGCCACGCCTCCGGCCAGCCTGCCGACGGCCTCCATCTTCTGAGCCTGACGAAACTGATGCTCGCTGCGCTGCAGCGCCTCTTCGGTGGATCTCCGCTCCGCGATCTCCTCGGTGAGCAGCTGGTTGGAGGCGGCCAGCTCCGCGGTGCGCTCTCCGACCCGCGATTCGAGGTTTTCGTTGGCCGTCTTCAACGCCTGCGAGGCAAAGTGTCGCTGCCCGTCGAGGCGGCTCAACGTGTTGGCGTTGACCCAGATGACCGTGCCGAGCACAAGGATGCTCGTCAGTGTCGTGAGACACAGGCCAAGCTCGGTTTCGTAGAGACCCGCGCGCTGGCCTTCCAGCCCAAGCCATCCAGCAATCGGCAGGAAGCCGAGAGCCAGCGGCAGCAATCGCCGGGCCATGACGCCACCGGCATCATCCTTGGTGAGCACCCGCACCAGCCCGTCCTCGGGGCGCATCAGGAGAATGCCAACGCTGAGCAGCCCGAAGCTGAACGCGGTGTGGGCCGCCATCGGGATGAAGGAGAACATCCCGTAGAGTGGCCTCACGCCGTAGGTGTAGCCGATGATCGCGATCAGTGCCTGCAATCCAACGAGGAGGGCCAGTAACTGAGACAGTCCGAGACCACGTTTCCGTCGCAGACTGCCGGGGAAAAGCGCTCCGCCGGCCAGCACGAAGCCCAGAGCCGTATTGGGAGCCATCCGGTTGGGCGGAAAGGCACGTTCGGCATCCAGCTTGTCGGAGAACAGCACCTGGTCCAGACCGACATGCCAGCCAAGCAGCAGTTCGCCAAGCTTGACCAGCCCGATGACCATGATGCCGGCGGCAAGCACCCTCAAGGAGAGGGTCGCCCGCGGCCCGCTTGCGACTCTCCGCGGAATGCAGAGCAGCGCGCCCGACAGGATGAAGCCGACGGCAGTAATCGGATTCATCGCGACGAGGTCGGAGTGGAGGCTCTTGAGCACGGCGATGTCGAGAGACCAGCCGAGTAGAACGGCGCAACCCGCGATGATGACCGCCAGGCCGGCGAAGGCGGCGGCGCGTTGAAGGCCAAGGACGACTCGCTGTGCAGCAGCTCCAGGCATCGCAAGCCC
>DASROJ010000233.1:0-11361 GCA_035646975.1 Patescibacteria group bacterium | reverse complement strand
AGAATGCTCTCCCGCTGATCACGAATAACACCAGCACTTAGATGCCAGATGCCCCCGCCTTCCTTGCTTCGGAAAATCACATACCCATCATCATACATAACCACTGCCGGCAACGCCGCTGAGACAAAATCATCCTCGACTATCTGACTGTGCTCCAATAAAACGACCGATGGTGCCCCATGACCTGAAACCTCGCAGCGGGCCTCGGTTCCGCTTCCGGGGTTACCGTACACAATGCTGCGATGCGCCATGCATCCCAGAACGAGGAGGCCACTGATTACTTTGCGAGATGACATCGTGTCGTGGTGTTCCCCCGATTTCGTAGACACCAATATAAGCTGGTTTTATTGCCTGCGGGAGGGGTTGTTTGAGCAGGTCGACATCGCCTGGTGGCAGCGGCGAGCCGTATTCGACCGGTTGCACAGGTTCCACTCGCCGCGGCACCGGGCCGCCTGAACATTTACCTGGCGACCCGGGGCCTTTTCCTGGCGCAGCGACTCGCGAGGCGTGCGTCGCCACTGATGACCGCGATCGACACCCATCTCCCTGACGTCGAATCGTTCCGCATCGAACTGACCGCCCAACGATGTCAGGGTGAACGCGTGTTCCTCGTGAGAAGGGTCCTTCAGGATGCTCAGTAGATCCTCATCGCCCGGCCGACCACCACGGTCCTCCGGCGGGCAGGCACGCTCACTTGCGCGCTGAGGCCGAGCAACCTGTTTATCTCTCTTGCAGCCCTTGCCCAAGCACAATCTGCCTTCCGCAGTTTCGCGTTGCCTGGCACTCAGGCCGTGATCACCGTCTCCGGTTCCAGGCCGGAGTCAGCTGCGGCTGAGGGGCAGCGTTCCCTCGTGGACGGTGAGGCGAAGGAATGAGTCGCCCACGCGGATCTCGTCGTCGTGGCACAGCTTCGTCCGCTCGACGCGGACGCCGTTGAGGAACGTGCCGTTGGTGCTGGCCAGGTCGATCACCAGGTAGGCCTCGGGCCCCAGCAGTTTGATCTCGGCGTGTCGGCCCGAGACCTTGTCGTCCGACAGAGGGATGTCGCCGGCGCCCCGGCCGATCAGATACGACCCGCCCGATGAGAGATCGAACACCATTCCCCGGTCGGGGCCGCGCTCCACCTTGAGATAGATGCGTGTGTCGTGCGGGACCAGGCCGGACTTCAGTCTCGGCCGGTGGAGCTCCTTGTCCAGCTCGGTGCCTGTCATCCGACCATCGGCCTGGGTCCTGGTCATCCTGGTCATCTTTGTCATGGGTGTTCCCTCCCTGGTCACCGGTCAGTAACTGCTCCACGTCAGCTCGAGATTCGGCCCGGGCCGATCCTTCACCCACACCCGCAGGCGCGCGGATGTCCCCGCGCGCACGGCGCCGGTGGTGACTCCTTCCACCTGGACGCGGCCGTCGCCGGTGGAGACTTCCACGCGTATCGTGTGGTCCCCTTCCGGCAGCCGGAGCGTCCAGTCCTGTCTCGTCCAGATCTCTTCGATCGAAGCCGGCTTCTGCTTCACCTCGCCGCGCTCATGTCTGCTGAGCGGCGCTCGCAGCAGTCGTCGCTGGCCCGACCAGACGGTCACGGTTCCCTCCTCCAGATGGTGGACCACCCGCAGATCGATCTGCGGAAGTGCGGACTGGCTCCACGCGGCCCAGGGCACGGTCGTCGGCGCCCCAAGGGAAGCCGGCTCGATGGCGGTTGGCCGCCCTTCGGCCGAGCCACCAGGAAGGCCACGGGTCACCTTGGAGAGGGCCATGGCGCCCGCCGACACCATCGCGAACAAGAGGACGATCATCGCGCACCGCTCAGCCAGCCGAAGGTGAGGCCCCCACTCCACACGCCCCACCCGCACTGGCCGGGAGTCGGCGGTGGCCACAGCCGTCGCCTCTTCGTCCTGGGGCTCGAGCGACACTCCGGCCGCGCCGCGCAGGTAGTCCGCCATGTCCCTCCCCTTCGGGAAGCGGCGCTGCGGGTCCTTCGCGAGCGCCCTCATCACGACGGCCTCGGCGACTCGCGGCAGCATCGGCGAGAGCTGGCGCATCGGGATGGGGTCGAGATGGCAGATGGCGTAGGTCAGGCCGGACAGGTCGTTGCCCCGGAACGGGCGCTCTCCGGTGAGCAGCAGATAGAGGGTGGCCCCCAGCGAAAAGAGGTCGGACCGGCCGTCCACCGCGGCTGCCAGGATCTGCTCGGGAGAGGAGAAGGCCGGCGAGCCCAGGAACGCCCCGACCCTCGTCAGATCGGATTCTGCAAGCCGGGCGATACCGAAGTCGGTGATGCGGGCGCGGCCTTCCTGATCGATGAGGATGTTCGCCGGCTTTACGTCACGGTGGACGATGCCACGCTCGTGCGCCGCGCTGAGCGCCTCGGCGATCTGCGCCCCCCATTCCAGGCAGGCCCACGTCGGGGGACGCGGGCCCTCGTGCAGGATGGCGTCCAGACTGCGTCCCTCCACCAGCTCCATCACAATGAAGGGACGATCGTCCAGCGTCATGCCGACGTCGTGGACCGTGACGATCCCCGGATGCGTCAGCGCGCCGGCGGCGCGCGCCTCCTGGATGAACCGCTTTTCCCAATCGGACACCTGCGACGCGCTGAGACCCTCGGGGACATTGAGAATCTTGACGGCCACGGCGCGCCGGATGCGCGGGTCCTCGGCGCGCCAGACCTCCCCCATCGCGCCGCGACCGATCTCCTCGCGCAGGACATAGCGTCCCACCAGCCCCATGGCGGGCGGAGGCGACGCATGCCCGCCGACGCGGGTGCCGCGGGCGCCGCGGGCACGGCGCGCGGTGAGCCCCATCTTCTCGAGGAGCCTGGTGCTGCGGCCCATGATGTTCTCCGTGGGTGGCGCCGGGTCTAGGCGTCGGGCTTCGGACGGTCGGGGGCACGGCCGGAGAGCAGCAGCAGCCGGTGTGTGCCGATGCCGATCTCGTCCAGGTGGCGCAGACGAACCTTCACGCCCTGCTTGATCCGCCGGCCGTTGACGCGCGTTCCGTTGCGACTGTCCGTGTCGACGATAACGCAGATCGGTCCGTCCACTTGCACGCTGCAATGCAGGCGGCTCACCTGATCGTCTTCGACGTCGAGGTGGCACTCGGAACCGCGGCCGATCCAGGTCTCGGGCCGCGTCAGGCGGTGGGCCAGCAATGGATCCTCCCCGTCCACCGCCACCAGCACAAAGACGTGCGGGGCTCCGAACGGCGGCTCACGGCGCTGTTCGTTCGCCGTCCTGGCGGCGTCGTCTCCGACACTCTCGCGCGTGGTCATCCGAACAATCTTGGAGCCGGGCGCCGGGGTGTCAAGCACGCCGAAGCCGCGCCGCGCGGGCATTCCATGCATGCGCCGGACCGCGCCGACAAGGGCGACTCGGCCGGCGACAAGGAAATGGACGAAGGTGCCCGACTGTGTCGGCGCTGTCAGGCCTGTCGCGCGTTCGACGCCAGGCAACATCCCAAGCTGGCAAGAACACCAGCTCGTCTGGGAGTCCACAAAATCGGGGGAAGATCAGTTTCTCTGAATCAAGTTACAGGATCGGGTTTTCAGGAAGGACACCTGATCAGCGACCAACATGTTTGTTCAAGAAAGTCACCACCTGATCGAATGCCTCGGCAACCTTCGGGTGTTTGAGGCCAATGGGTTCTGCGTTTGGCTCCCAGCCGTTGGGAAACTTGTCGAAAAGATGATCGAACCCCTCCATGCGAAGAAGCTGATGCGGCACCTGATGCTGCTCCAAGGCTGCCGCCATCTGCACGGACTGCGCGAATGGGACGTCGTTGTCTCGATCGCCGTGGAGCAGCAGCGTCGGTGGGTAATCCTTGGTGACGTGACGGACTGGACAGAATGGCTCAAACCTTGACGGCTCTGCCTCGGGGTCGAAGGTGGTCACTGCCTTGGACCAAAGGCCGTTCTGGCGGCAGTAATTGTAAAATGTGACTCGTGGGAATATGGGGCTTTCAGAGAGCACCCTCCCACCAACCACTTTCTCGGCGTCTTCCTTCGCGATCCGGTCGCGCTCGAGATAAAACTTGCTTGGCCGGGTCGTCCATTCACCGGTGATATCGCCGTAACCGTAGAATGACACCAATGCCCTGGGTCGAGGCATCAGCCGATATCCAGCCATCAGAGTCAGGTATCCACCGGCCGAGTTTCCCACGACGGCAATGCGGTCGGGGGCGACGTGAAACAACTGTGGCCCTTTCTCCCGCACCCATCGATAGGCATCATCGACGTCCTCTAGAATTGCAGGGAGTTTAGATTCCGGCGCCAGTCGATAGTCAATGGAGACAATTGTGTAACCAGCTCGGGCATAGCGCTCAGCCTGATCCGCCGGCAACGTGCCGCGGTCACCGAACATGAGCGCCCCGCCATGAATCCAGAGGATGGCCGGACGAACCTCATCCCCGGGTAGCCGATAGACGTCGGCCTTTATCTCGCAGTCCCCCACCGTCTTGTAGGTATACGTCTCTTTGGATGGCGCAGGCACCAAAGACTTGTTTGTGTCTTGCGGAATTGCGGGAAGACCGAAGAAGAGGATAAAACACGCGATGACAAGTGCTCTTCCCCGAAAGCGATGTGCCATGTCAGTAACCCTCCAACGTACACGCGACGAAGCGTCCGGCCAACACCCACGCTCACCCGCGACGGGCGAGTCTGCGGATGAAGTCCGCTCCGGGCCCGACGCGCGGCGACGCGTGAAACGTGTTGCTATCCCGTTCAATGTCCGAGTGTACACGACATGGTGACCTTCGGTGCCCTTCGTTTAGAACAAAGCGAAGTAAATGCCATCTATGACCGGCATAACCAAGAGAACCCACCCTGCATAGTAGATAAAGCTGGGAGCCTGTCCGGCTAATCAGCTCTGATTGACGTCCCGGGTCACTCACGCGGCCGCCATCGCGGTGAGCAGCTTCAGGATATTGTGCACAGTACACACCAGCGCCCACTCGTTCCAAACGTTTTCCACTCCGCGCCGCAGGAACTGACGGAACTCTCGCGCTTGCCTGATCTGACCGAACACCGGCTCGGCGATCATCTTGCGCCGGCTGTAAGCCCTCCTGTCCGCCACCGTCCTGAGCTTGCGCGCCATCTTCTGGCGCACCGACAGGCCGGCTGGCGGCCTGCCGCTCACCGGCGGCAGCTCCTGTCCTTGTTGAGAGCCTCGACGTTCTTCTCCGACCAGTAACCTGCATCGGCCAGCATGGCCTTGGGCTTGCGGCCCATCTTCCTCTTGATCGATTCGATGGCCGGCATCAGCAGCATCTGATCGGGGTCGTGGGGTCGGAAGGTTTCTGTCGTCATGCCGCCATCATGCACGGCGGCGGTCCTGAGTCGATCCGGAGTGTTTCTCGAACAGGTTCCTAGCATGGATTCAGGTCTGTCGTCCGGCTCCCGAGCAGATCGAGGCATGCCGCGACTGCTTGCAGATCACCATGGGCCCCGCCGAGTGTGGCTGGGTGTCCCTTCCGAGACTCCTCAGCCGTTTTCGCCTTGAAAACCCTTGCAGATCAAGGTATATGGAGCAATCCGCTCTAACGCGCATGGGGGAGGTGAGATTGATGCAAACAATCGGTGCTCTGCTACTTGCTGCAACCCTGGCCATCGCCGGGCTCGCACCTGGTCTCCGGGGGTATGAAGGCCAGCCGGGTAACCAGGGTGGTCATGGAGGCAACGGCCTTCTCGGTTACGAAGGTCAGCCTGGTAATCAGGGCGGCCACTAAGCGCCAGCTATGCAGGGAGCGCCCACCACGGCGCTCCCTGTGATGCAGACATCCATCCGGTTCGTCGTCAGTCGACCCGCTGCCCATCGGCCTCCATCGCAACCTCCCACCCGCCGTCGGCCCGTTGTTGCCGGGCGAGTTCTTGGCCGCGCTCGAGCTGAGCCTTGCCGTCGAGCGGCTGAAGGCTCGCCCAGATCACGAACTCGCCGGTGTATCCGATGGGGCGGTAGAGGATGTCGATGGTTAAGTCTTCCTCATGGGGTCCGTCGGGTACGGCACGATCGCCTGGACCTTGCGGCCTTTGACCGCTTCGAAGGCGGGCCAGCAGTGCCCGTGGAACGCGCCGGCGACCTTCAGGTCGATGATGGCCGCAGCTCGCGGCGGGCCGTCCCCGAACAGTTCGTCGCACTGGCGGCAGCGTGGATACTTGGGCCAGTCGACGACGAGGGGTGCGATTCAGGGGTGATAATGGGAGTGCAGTTGACACAGGCTCGATCCTCCTCATTCCCGACCACGGTCAGGTTGCGGTTTCTCTGAATCGAGTTACAGCGTCGGGTGTGCAGGAGGGACTGGGACAGTCTTCCATGCTGCGTGCGTCGACTCAGAACCCGCAGGCGACGAACCGGTCCTCGGAGATTCTGACTTTCAGGCGCCATGCTCCGGCGCCGCAGACCGCGGGAAAGTCCTGCGCGAGCTCGCACGAGCTCGGGCCGCCAGGGCGAACGTACAGCATCAGGCTGCCCATCTCGTAGTCCGGGCACCAGGCCCACTTTTCAGAGCAGTAGGCACCGACGTAGTTGGTGAAGCTCGCGGTGGTCGGGCCGGACCAGGGTCCGGTACCATCGCGATACCACTTGTTCCACGAGCCGGATGAGGTGAAGGCACCGAACGTGGTGCCTGCGTAGCCGAGGTACAGATCGCGATAGAAGTCCGCCCTCTCGGTGCATAACGCGCCGCCTGTCGGGCTGCCATCGACTGCAAACGACAGGTAGCTCGATGGCGTGCTCGGCACCATTGTAAAGAAGTCACTAAGTCTGGTGCTGACGATGTCGTCTGCTGCGGTGTCGGCAAACGTGAAAGTGTAGGCCGTGGCGGTCCCCGGGCAGACGTTCGAGCGAACGGCTCCGGTGGAATCCTGTCCCCAGCTGCCGGTGTGCGGCGTCTGAGGCCTGACCAGGTAGAAGAACACCTGTCCCGGTGAGGGTGTCTCGGGCTCGTTCCAGCATGTGGCGTTCGTCGATTCGATCTGACATCCACCGGCAAATGAAGCCACGCCGCTTCTTGCGACTTCGTAGAGGACCGCGCCTGATTGAGGCAGCCAGCAGAAGTCGGGAGTCGACGCGGAGCCGACCCAGGACAGATCAGCGGATAACTCGTCGAACGCGCCGGCTCCCGGCGAGCCGGGACACTCGTTATCCTTCCCGTCGTTGATCTCGGGAGCTGCCGAATTGGTAGCGGGGTCGGCATCGTCGCAATCACCGCCGCAGGTGGTGTAGCCATCCCCATCGGCATCCAATTCCGCCGCGGGGACCTGCGGCCAGGCCGGATCGCTGCAGTCGTTGTTGATCCCGTCACAGATCTGGGGTGCTCCCGCATAGACGCTGGCGCGTGTGTCATCGCAATCTCCGGAGCACTGGGTCTGCCCGTCTTCGTCGGCATCGATGTCGTAGTTCGGCACGTACCAGCCATCGGCCGCCGGCTGGTACTCGTAATAGCTGGGCGGTTGGTTCACCGCGACAGAACCGCCCCAGACAAGCATCTGATGAGAGCCGACCGAGACAGCTGTGTGCCGGTAACGTTCCTGAGGCGCGCCGGTGTTCGATACGGAGCTGGTCGTTCCCGTGGCTGGATTGAAGCGCGTCCCGCCGCCGTAGCTGTCGCAGTAGAAATGCCAGTAGTTCGGGCCCGGATAGGTGAAGTACTCGCTGCAGTAGGCCCCTCCCCAGAAGATCGCCTCTGTGCCCGTCCAGACGGCCGAGAATCCCTGGGCGTAGCTGAGACTGCCGATCGTGCTCCATGCGTCGGCGACCGGATCGTAGAGATAGCTGTTCGGCCTGTAGTGGCGCTCGAACCCGAAGAACCCGGGAGGCCGCTCGACGGTCTGGTTGTAATAGCCGCCGGTGACGATCAACCGGGTCCCGGCCCAGAGGACCGCTTCGGGAGTGCCGTACGTCATGTCAGGGGCGCCCGTCGTGGAGATGGGCAGCCAGGTTCCTGTCCCGTATTGAAAACGTGCACCCGTGTTCGACCCACCGGACGTCGTGGCTCCGCCCCAGACGATCATCTCGCTGCCGGTCCAGACGGCCCAGTGAAATGCTCGCGCGGGCACCGCAGACGTGGCAGGGATCGGACGCCACGTGTTGGCCACCGGATCGTAAGCACCGCCGTCGGCGAAGTAGGAACCACTGTCCCGGCCCCCCCAGAACAGCACCTCGGAGCCAGTCCAGACCGCCTTGTGTCCCCAGCGAGCCGTCGGCGCCGAGACCAGCGACATCGGCGTCCAGGTGTCATTCAGGGTGTCGTACACCGCGCCATCGCCGAGCGGTCCCGAGCCGTCCTTGCCTCCCCAGACCACGAGGTACTGGTCGGCGACGATCATGGCGTAAGAATCTCGAGTGGATGGCTGGCCCACGGTGGTGTTCTGGAAGCAGGTATTGGATGCGGGACTGTACCGATATCCGAGCGATACCGCGAGGTTTCCACTCGAGAACCAGGGACCAAGGGCCTCGCGGCAGGGTGATGGCACGGTTCGCGCCATCCAGGTCGCATCCCCGCACACGGCTCCGGCGCGTGAGACCCCTTGGCCTAGAATCAAAAGGACCAAGAGGATCGAGAGGCTTGCTCGAGCCCCGACCTGCTTCAGGTGTCCGCCCATGAGCGCACCAGCATCCGATCAGTCAAGCAGGAAAGTAATGTACCACAATTTGGACCGATTGGACCCGCGGAGCCGCGGGCACGCCAGCGACTGAGTTAAGCCGTTGCCTGCGTGGAAGCTCATTGTGCCCTGGAAGGATCTCGTCTCGCCGCTACTCGATGGCTCGAACCTCCCGCTGGAGAGCGCCGAACGCGGCAACCAGCGTCACCGCCGCGCCACCGATGGCGAACATCCACGGAACGCTCCATTCCACCGCGAAGCCGGCCACCGCCATCGAGACGGGCATCAGCCCGAACGACGAGAGCATCGCCACGCTGCTCACGCGCCCCAGAACGGAGCGCTCCACCCGCTGCTGCAGCCAGGCCTGGATCTGGACGTTGATGAACCCGCTCAAGCACCCCATGACGAGGAGGAGCACGGCCACCGACCAGAATCCGGTGAGAAGGCCCATGCAGGCCATCGCAACACCGAGCATCGCGGCCGTTCCCAGCAGCAGGTTACCGCGGTGGCGCGACTTGTAGACCCCGGCGAGAAGTATTCCGATCAGCGTTCCGGCGGCCACACTGGAGATCCATCCCCCGAACGCCGTCGGCGATGAGAACCGGTTCTTGGCGATATAGGCCAATCCGATCGTGAGAGGCCCGGAGAGGCAGAAATTCAGCGCGGCCGCGAGCAGCATGAGCGAACGAAGGGGGATGTCCTTCATGACATACGAGAGACCTTCCCCGATGGAGCTCCAGACGCTGATCTTCCCCTTGGCCGAGGAAGGCGCCGGGGGCGGATCGGGCACGACCCACAGCGCGGCAATGACGAACAGGAAGCTGAAGGCATCGAGAAAGAATGCCCAGGCGGCACCGAGACTCTTGGTGATCATGCCGGCGGGGGCGGGGCCGACAATGCCGGCGAGCAGCGCGCTGCTCTGCCACACCGAATTGGCTTCTGGAAGCTGCTCCGGCTTGACCAGCGAGCGCAGCAGGGGACCGGCGGACGGCATGGCAAACGCGTCCGCAACGCCGAACGCCGACGCAAGCAGGTAGACGTGCCACAGCTGCAGGGCGTCGACCCAGAGCAGGAACCCGATCGCCGCGACGAACACCGCGCGCGCCGATGCGGTGACCATGAGGATCTTTCGCGACGAGATGCGATCGGTGACCGCGCCGCCCATCAGCATCAGCGCGGCGCGCGGGATCCCCGCGCACATCGCCACGGTTCCCATCGTGACCGCCGAGCCGGTGAGCTGCAGCACGATCCAGGGCAGCGCCACGAGGTAGAACTGGTCTCCGAACAGCGAAGTCGTCGCGCCGAGCCACCACAGAACGAAGTGGCCGTTGCGCAACGGGTGCGTCGTCACGGCCGGGCGCGCGGACATGGGGATGCTGACAGTGTTCATCTCGATTCCTCCTTGCCGGATCGACCGCTCTCCGTTCGACGGCGTCGTGGCTCTTTTTTTCCAGGGGCTTGTCATAATGAAAACGTGAATTTACATTTACATCTGAACGCTGTCAAGGGGGATTTCTCGCCCGCGCCGCAGGCGGGGAAATGGTATAAAGGAGGCCATGGCCAAGCCCAGGAAAACCTTGGAGCCCCGGCAGGAGCGCAGCCGGGAATCGCTGCGCAAGCTGCTCAAGGCCGCCACCGACGTGCTGGGGCAGCACGGGGTGGACGGAACGACGATTCCCCGCATCGCGCAGCACGCCGGGCTCACGCCGGGCGCGGTGTATCGCCGGTTCCACGACAAGGACGAGCTGATCGAGACCGCCATCCTCGGGATTCTGCAACGTCAGGACGAGAGATTGAGGGCGACCATGACGCCGGACATGACCGCCAAGATCCCCCTGGACGTCTTCGCCGAGCAGATCATCGGCGCCATGGTCGTCGCCTACCGCGCCAACGCCGCCCTGCTGCGCGCCCTACGTCATTTCACGCAGGGTCGGGCCAACACGGAGTTCATCAAGAAGGCGGAGAAGCTGGAGGTTCGCAGCTTCGAGCGCGTCGTGGACCTCATCCTGGCGGGGCGCAAGGACATCCGGCACCCGAATCCGCGCACGGCGGTCTCGCTGGGTCTCATGATGATCATCAGCACCCTGTACGATCTCGTCGTCATGCCCATCAGCGTGAAGCCCTGGCGGCATCTGCTGCCCAAGGACGATCAGGCGCTCAAGCGCGAGCTCACGCGGGCGTTCCTGAGCTACATCGAGGTGGGGGGCAAACCCCGCGCTTCACGCCACCGCGTCTGACCGCGCCCCCTGGTCCTTTCCGGCGATTTTCATCCCACCCCTGTCGTCCTCTGGTGACGCTTTGCGATCTGGTCTCTGTGAAGGCCGGATTCACGGCGCCACTGCCGGTGACGAGACAACAGGAGGATGCGATGAAGGCTCACGGGAAGGGGCGGCTCCTGGCCGCCAGGATGATTATGGTGATGCTGCTGATGGCGGCTCTGCCGCGGCAGGCCCGCGCCGCCGACGGGGACCTGGACACGTCGTTCAGCTTCGACGGCAAGTTGACCACGTCGTTCAGCGGCCACGGCGATGCCGGCCATGCCGTCGCGATCGACGCGTCAGGCAGGATCGTCGTTGCGGGGCAGACCAGCGACGGAACCCATCAAGGATTCGGCGTCGCCCGCTACAACGATGACGGCACCCTGGATGCCTCCTTCGGCACCAATGGCCTGGTGGCCATCACGCCGACCGGGTTTTCAGAGGGCGCCAATGCCGTGGTCTTCGACGGTCAAGGGAGGATCGTTCTGGCCGGATTCGTCACCGATGGGAGCG
>DASROJ010000232.1:0-3905 GCA_035646975.1 Patescibacteria group bacterium | reverse complement strand
GCCTTGCCGTCCCCTCGGGCGGCGTGGCCGCGGGGGCGGAGGACGTTGTCGAAGACGAAGTTGGCGATGGCGTTGCCGGCGGCGATGCCCCCGGTCTTGTCGAAGGCCCAGTGGATGCCGAGGTAGATGCGGCTCTGGCCGTTCTCCTCCTCCGCCTGGGAGAGAGAGTTGAAGGTGCGCGAGACGAGCGGCCGCACGTTGCCGTTGCGGTCCTTCGTCGAACCGTTGAATTCGTCGGAGACGAAGGTGAAGGCGATGTCGTCCGTGCCGAAGAAATTCCGCAGGGTCTCGAAGAGCGCCCCGCCGAACCCGGCGTGCCCGGAAGGATAGGCCGGGAAAGGCGGTGTGAAGTTCACCGCCGCGAGGTTGCTGGCCGGTGCGCCCAGCGGCGAGAAAGTGATGTCTCCAGCCGTGTCGGGGTTGCCGTCGCCGGCGCCAGTCGGCCCGGTGCCCGGATCGGACTCGCGGATGCCGGCGACCGGGCGCCAGAACTGGTAGTAATACTTCGACTCCCAGACCGCGATGCCGGCATCCGCCATCGCCGTGTTGACCAGCGCCAGCAGGCGCGCGGTCTGGATCATGTCGATGCCCATCTGACCGGCGATCTGCATGGCGATCTGGTTGTAGAGCCGCGGCGGCGCGCACAGGCTGGGAGTTCCATCATAGGCCCAGAAGATCCCCGCGACGGTCTGATCCGCGGTGCGGCTCGTCGGCGTGACGACACCGTCGCCGCCCAGCTGCTTGACCTCGTTGTAGGCGATGGCGTACTGCTGGCTGTCGAGCGCCGGCGGAAGCGGCACGCGGAACTGATTGGGCATCGTCAGGACGAACGGGGTCACCTCTCCGGAGTGGGCTCCCAGGGCAACGGGCAGCAGGCTGATCGGATCCTGGCGCCACTCGCCGGGGTTGACACCGGGGAAGAAATCCACGCCGATCCGGGGCTCGTGTCCATCGGAGTGATCGTTGGCCCGCATCGCGAGAATCGCCGCGGCGGCCCGCCGCCCGAGGTCGATCCCGTTCTTGCGGGGCAATCCCGCCGGCATGCGGCCCAGGTCGTCGGCGAGAACGGCGTCGCACGCCGCCGTCTGGGACGGGAACAGCTCCACGAGGGTATCGTGCGCCGCCTCGGCGATCGCCGCCTCCACGCTGGTATTGCGGGGCGCGGCGGGGATTCCCGTGTAGCTGCGATATCCGCCGTGGATTGCGTTGATGGCGTCGAAAATGGCGATGTGCACGATGGCCATCGCGCGGCTCGCCCGCACCGGACCGAGCTCCTCTCCGAACACCCGGGCCTCTCCCGGCGCCACGGGAGTGTGATCGAGCCCGCTCATGTCAATCGCGATGTGGTTCCAGTGGCGCAGCATCTCCACTCCGCGCATGGGCCGGTGTGCGTTGCCCGGGCCGAGGCCGGCGGATGTCCCGGCCAGGACCCCGGACGAGGAGATGGCCAGCGTCAGAGCAAACCCTGCCACGGTCAAAACGATGCGCTTGTCGAGATGGCTGCCATTCATTGTGGTAACTCCCCCTTCGAGACCTTCCCGGGCCCTTGAATTCGGCCGATTGGCCGGCGCGACTCCCCCTGAATCCCGCGGCTGCCTGCGTCATGGCTTACCGGACGCTGAGAATATACCGTGATTTGAATGACAGGGTACCTTATTAGTGTGGGCGATTGTCATCGCCGGCGGCCCGTGAACGGGAAGGGCCGCCGAGCCAACATGGAAGCTCGGCGGCCCCGGGGGGTACCAGTCAACCCGCGTTTCGAATCAGCTTCCGATGCCCTTGGTGTGCGTCAAGCGGGCGAAGGGGCCGAATTGATGCGAGTAGCTTGCCAGCACGAGATGATCCGGGAACGTCGCGTCGCCCGGGTCGCCTGAGTAAGGGTTGGGCTGACGGTTCCTGACGATCGCGAGCGGCACATGTATCGAGAACGCGGAACGCCCGGTTCTGTAGATGAGCCCTGGCTCGGCGTAGGTTTCGTAGCCGGGGCGACGGAAGCCGTGGCTGTCGCCGATGAGGTCATATCGCGGCACGCCTTCCATCCTGAACCCGAGGCTTGCCGACAACCCACCCTTGAGATGGAAGGTTGCGCCGGTGCGCAGCAGGTATGAGTCGGCCACCGTGTTGACCAGCACCGACGCCAGGGCCGGGTTTCCCGCGAACCCGAGCCCGACGACGACCGACGGGGCGCCGTTGGTGTCACGCGGATTCACCAGGTAGCTGCCGGCCCCGTAGAAGCTCATCTTGCTCACCTGCTTGAACCCCTGAATCCCCACGACGAATCCCCAGCCGCCATCTCCCGGCTGGACCGACTGATCCACCACCTTCGAGGTGTTGTTGGCTCCGGTGATCAGGTCGGGATAATTGTCGGTCTGGTTGTAATCGCCGGTGGGCGCCTTGATCCCTCCCGACAGGAAGAGATTGCCTGTCTGATGCCTGCCCGGGTTGAGCAGCCAGTAGCCCGCCGAAACGGTGAGGTCGCCAATCCCCTCGCCGTTCTGTTCGGCGCGCGGCCCCGTGGTGGCAAATGGCGTGGGCACCGACCAGGAAGCCTCGATGAACGGCACGCTCATCGAGATGGACGCGCGGCGCGTCACGGCATAGCTGGCGTAGAAATCGTAGGCCTGCTGATTGTTGACGACGTAGCTGCCGACCTCCTTGCGCTGGCTCTGATAGGCCGTTCCGTTGTAATGGTCATCGGCATGGCTCGTGCGGTACGACATCGAAAAGCTGATCTCGCCCGGCTCGGCAAGAAAATTCTCCGACGTTCCGAACAACGGCGCGCTCTGCCGGATGAGAATGCACCCCTGGGCCCATGAAGTTCCCGACCCTGACAGGGCGAGCGTCAGCGCGATGGCCGACATGATGATGGCTCTTGCAAGCCCGACTGGACGACGCATCCACTCCTCCTGTTGAGTTCGGTCCCGTCCCGATCGGCCGATGGCATCTCGAGCGACGCCGGCCGCGGATGGCAGGCTTTGCAAGGACTGTTCCCGTCTGGGGAGGCGGCTGCGGCCGCCATGCTCGGATGGGTCGTATCTTCAAGCCAAGCTGAAGGTTGGCCGGGCAGGCGGGGCCGTCGGCCCATGCGACGTGCAGCGGCGTGGAGTCGCTGGCGGGGCCTTGGCTCTCATTCTCTCTATGAATCGAAGGCGAGAATTTATGTCGCCGTGGGGGTTTCCGGGGGGAGCCGCGAGACGCCCGAGATGGCGTGGCCGTACATCTCCCAGACGCTCTGGAACAGCGCGGCGATGATCGGGCCGAAGAGGAGGCCCACGGCACCGAACAGCGACACGCCGCCGAGCGTGGCAAGAAAGATCAGCAACGAGGGCATGCTGATGTCGCGACCCACCAGCCGCGGCCGCAGCACGTTGTCGATGCTGCCGACCACCGCCGCGCACCAGATCGTCACGCCGATGGCCGCCACCCAGTGGCCGGTCAACCCCAGGTAGATGACGGCTGGAACCCACACGATGGCCGCGCCGACACCGGGAATGATGGAACAGGCGGCCATGACGGTGGCCCATAGCGCGGAGCCTTCAATCCCCGCAACGGCGAACGACAACCCGCCGAGCGCTCCCTGGATGATGCCGACGATGAACGTTCCTTTCAGCATGGCGCGGGTCACCGAGAGGAACAGCGCGAGCAGCCGGCGCTTGTCGTCTTCAGGCAGCGGCATGTAATCGAGGATCCGCCCGAGAAGCGCGCGCCCGTCGATGAGAAAGCAGAACATGGCGTACAGCATCACGAAGAGATTGAAGATGAATCTCACGGTGCCGCCGGCCAGGGAGGACAGACTGCCCGCCAGGTAGGTCCCCGCCTTGCCGGCGATGTCGGCCACACGCGACGTGATCTGAGACTGGTACGGACGCAGACGTTCCAGAACCGGGAACCGCTCGACGAGCTGC
>DASROJ010000231.1:0-6720 GCA_035646975.1 Patescibacteria group bacterium | reverse complement strand
CCGTGGTGCCACGTGCCGTCGTGCGCGACGATCACCCCGCCGTCGTAGATATCGACATCCTCGCCGAAATAGAAGACGCTGTTGGTCTCGGTGCAAATCGCGAAATAGTTGAGCGAGACTTCCGCGAGCTGCCCGTCGTGGGTTTCGCGCTCTTCGATCACCCGGGTCTCCACGCCGCCCAGCTCGAGCGTCTGGTTGAGCACGGTGATGGTGTTCACCACGGCCACACCGTCCTCGAGACCTTTGAATACCGTCTGGTACCCCGGCTGGACGATGAAATAGGGATTCGCTCCCACCGAGGAGAAGGTGCAGTCCTGCAGCCTGAAATCGTCCGTGAACTGCGGGGCTTTCTTCGCCGCCTGGGCCGATACCGGTCCGCTGGCACAAAGAGCGAATAGAACCGCGCTCAGCTTGAGAACCCGGACAACTCTCGATCTGCTCATGAGCCCTCCTGTCATTTCGCGGGCATCGCGCGCGACTTCTGCGTCCAGCCAATCGATGCCGCGTTACCAGCCGGACGGCCCATCCGCCCGGCGACCCGTTCCACGGCAGAGCAAGTCGGGTGCCATCAGGCCGGTGGTTCGGCTCCCTCGAAAGAATCCGCGACGCGGAGCCCGGCGCGGCGTCGAAGGGTGCAATTATCGGTGGGAGACGACGAATTGTGCAGTGTTTCAGGTTTCAATGCCGAGCGATTTGATCCTGTAATAGAGGCTCCGCAGCGAGATCCCGAGAGCCTCCGCGGTCTGCTCCCGGTTGCCACCGAGCCTTCGAAGCGTCGTCTGGATGTGGTGGCGCTCGACTTCCTCGAGCGTCGCCGCGACGGGCTCCGCGCCGGGAGGCATCGCGGCGGTGATTTCCGCGCCGAAGGCGGTGCGCTCCAGATCGATCAGATCCTCGTCGCCCAGCACGAGACAACGCTCGACCAGGTTCTCGAGCTGCCTGACGTTTCCGGGCCAGGAGTAACGCTGGAGAATCTGCAACGACCTGGGTGAGAAGCGGCGCGGATTTCCGGCACCGGCCCAGCGGGCCAGGATGCTCTGCGCGATGACGGGAATGTCCTCCGGGCGCTCCCTCAGGGGCGGGATCGACAGCTCGACGACATTGAGCCGATAGTAAAGATCCTCGCGAAAGGTTCCCCTGGCAACCTCGGAGCGCAGGTCCCGCGCGGTGGCCGCGATGAGACGGACATCGACGATCCTCGGCACCGAGTCGCCGACCCTTCGGACTTCCCCGAACTGCGCAAGCCGCAACAGCTTGGACTGCAGCGCGAGGGGAACCTCCCCCACCTCGTCGAGAAACAGCGTGCCGCCGTCCGCCAGCTCCACCATTCCCTCCCGATGGGTGTCCGCTCCGGTGAAGGCGCCTTTGCGGTGGCCGAACAGCTCGCTCTCCACCAGGGTGTCTGGCAGCGTGGCGCAGTTCACGGTGATCATCGGCTGCTGCGATCGCGGGCTCTCCGCGTGAACGAATCGCGCGAACAGCTCCTTGCCCGTGCCTGTTTCTCCCTGGATGAGGACGGTCGAACCGGAGACCGCGGCGCGTTTCGCAAGCGCGATGGCCCGCTCCATGATCGCGCTCCTGGTGGTGATCCGGCTCGGCTCGGGCGATCGACGCAGCAGCCCCTGCAGCTTCCTGTTTTCGCGATTCAGCTCGACCCTCTCGGCGGCCTTCCCGATGAGAGCGGCCAGCTTGCCGAGGTCGACGGGCTTGAGGACATAGTCGTAGGCGCCGAGCTTCATCGCCTCCACGGCGCTCTGCACGGTGCCGCCGCCGGTCAGCATCACCACCTCGGCGCCGAACCCATCCTCCCGCACCGCCTTGAGCAGGCTCATGCCGCCATTGCCCGGCATGTGCAGGTCGGCGACGACCACTTCACAAGGCTGGTTGCGCAACGAGTCGAGCGCCGCGTCGACCGAGCCGCACGCGGTGACGCCGAATCCCAGGTCCTGCAGCTCCCGGTGCAGCACCTTGAGAAAATTCGCCTCGTCGTCGACGATGAGAACCCGTGTCTGCTTCATGCTTCGACCCGCCCCGACGCAGTGTCGAGTGGCAGGATGACGGTGGCCCGGACACCGCGTCCCGGTCCGGCGCTTTCCAGCCTGACGTCGCCTCCATGCTGGTGAACGATCATGTCGCAGATCGTCAAGCCCAGCCCGGTGCCCTGCGCCGCCGGCTTCGTCGTGAAAAACGGCTCGAACACCCGCGAGAGATCCCTCGTCTCCAGACCACGCCCGGAATCGATCACCTCGATCCGCGCGCTGTCCTGCTGGCGCGAGCCCGCGATGCGCACGGCGCCGTTCGTCAGCGACGCATCCAGCGCGTTGATGAGCAGGTTGATGCACACTTGTTTGATCGCCCCGGGATCTCCCCGCAGGGGCAACGGGATGTCCTCCAGCTCGACCTCCAGCGTCTTCGATTCGGATACGGCTCGCGGCTGCGCGAGGGTCACGGCATCCTGGATCACCGAACGAAGATCGAAACATGCCAGGACCGCCGACCTGCTCCGGGAGAAATCCAGCAGCTGCGCCGTGATGCCGCGGCATCGTCTGGCCTCGTCCGTGATCAGTCCCAGGTAGGTCTGCAACTTCTCCGCCAGCTCGGGAGGAAGACTGTCCCGCCGGGCTGTCAACGACTTGTCCAGCCCTTCCGCGCAGACCAGGATTGTCGCCAGCGGGTTGTTGATCTCGTGGGCGACACCCGTGGCCAGCGTTCCGATGGCGGCCAGACGCTCTGCGTGGAGGAGCTGGCGCGTGCGCTCTTCGATTCTCGCCTCGAGAATCCTGTTGAGATCCTCGAGGTTCACCTTGGCCGCGTACAGCTCGGAGGTGCGCAACCGGACTTCCGCTTCGAGCGCCTCGCGCCGCCTGTCCAGAGCCGCCAGGGAATCCTGCAGGCTCGCGGCCATCTCGTTGAAGCTGCGTTGCAGCTTTGCCAGCTCCACCGTGTCCTGCGCCGGCACGCGCGCGGAGAGGTCGCCGCCGGCGAGCGCCTCGGCCCGCTCGGTGACCACCCGCAACGGCGCCGACACCGAATGCCGGATGACGAGATGGAGCATCAGCACGAGCAGCAGGGCCATGCCCGAGACCGTCAGGAACATCCTCCATCGCGCCCTGTGATAGAGATCGATGAGCGCGCTCGTATCGTACTGCAGCCGGAAGACGCCGAGCACCTCGCCGGACCCTTCGAAGAAGATCGGCACCGTCGCCTCGATCACATTCGGCTCGCGCATGGCGGTTCGCGATTCCCGGCCCCCGCCGTGCAGGACCTCGAGGATGTCGGGGTCCTGGGCGCGCGAGAAGACCCTCTCTTCCACCAGGTCGCCGGTGATCTCGCCCGACTTGTCGACGATCGTGGCGCCCAGCACCCGGGGCTCGCTCTTCTGAATCTGCCGGATGAGTGAATAGAGCCGACGCGCATCGGACAGGTCGCTTTCGCGGCGCAGGTTCAGGCTGATGGTGCGCGCCAGCGCGACGGCCGACTCGCGGGCCTGCGCATCGTAGTATCGTCCCATGGACCAGACGACCAGGTAGCCGCCGGCCCAGGTGACCAGCGCGATGGCCGGGATGACGAACAGGGAGACCCGCTGTTGAAGATTCAGTGTGGCAACCTGGCCGGTCACTAGAACCGGTAGCGCAACCCCAAGATCAGGTGAGAGCCGCCAAAGCCACGGACCTTGTGGTTGGTGTAGTCCTGATCGATCTCGAGATCGAGGTCCAGATCCCGCCGCAGCGAGTAGCGCGCGCCGAGCGTGACGCGCCGGAACAGCTGCGTGGAACCGTCGGTATCCTCGTGCAGGACGTCGTACTTGCCGAGCAGCCGGAGTCCCCTGGCGAAAGACGACAGGTCGTAGGATCCCTGCAGGTAATATCCCCTGCTGGTCCGTCCGTCGATGTCGACGATCACCCCTTCACCGCCGAACGTGAACGCGCCACGGCTCAGTTCGAGGTCCAGCCCGCAGGAGGTGATGTTGCCCAGGTCCACCGACGCGGTGGCGGTGTCGATTCGATCGTCTCCAAACCCCTGAAGATAACTCACGCCGGCGGAGAACCCCGCGTGACGGTATCCGAGACGGCCGACCGCATCATGGCTTGCCCCCTGGGCCAGCTGGAACTCATCGGTCGGCGCGCGACTGACATAGGCAAGATCGATCTCGAAGGGTCCGATCGAATCATGCAGGCCCACACCCGCGCTGGTTCTCCTGAGCTGGAAAAACGCCTGCGAGTCGTTGAAGAACTGCCGGTCCTTCACCAGCGGACGGCTCAGGGTGAATGCGTCCCATCGTCCGAACGGCAGGCGAATCCAGCCGGCCGAAACGTTGAAGTCCTTCGCGCCGGGAGCGGAATACTGGACATAGAGTCGCTCGAGACCGGGATCGTCGGCGCCCTGCTCGTTGCCCGAGCCGACTTCGGCGAAGAACTTGAAATGGGCCGGCATGGAGGCATCCAGGAACAGCCGGGTCTCCACCGAGCCACCCGTTCGGCCGAACCCTTCGTCGCTGTTGAGGGCTCCACCGTGGAAACGGATCTCGCCTCCCCAGGTGAACGCCGGCTCATCCTTCCCGGTGTCGGTCTGGTCGGCGCCGCGGACGAGCGCCTGCGCCGGCATCATGGCGAAAAACAGCACAACCAGCCTGACGATCCGGTTCATTCCTGCCTCCCCCCGGTGGCTTCAGACACGCCATGGGCTGGATCGTTCACATGCATCGCGCTATAGGCATCGCGCTGGTAATAGGTGACGAGCAGACGTGCAATCTCTTTCTTCGACGTGCCCAGCGCCGCCTGCTGTCCGATCACCCACGCGATCGCGCGCGGGTAGAGGATGGCAGGACGGTTGTCGGAAAGCACGACATCCT
The DNA here is from genome assembly GCA_035646975.1 of Patescibacteria group bacterium. Lineage (GTDB taxonomy): Bacteria > Acidobacteriota > Polarisedimenticolia > JACPZX01 > DASXTC01 > DASROJ01. The sequence goes on along the minus strand of DASROJ010000231.1, from coordinate 1,868 downwards.
CGAGGTAGTTCTGCAGAGGAAGGGTTATCAAATAGGCCTTCTTCCGGTCCATCTGTGGCAGGGCGGAGGCGACTTTTTCGATGTCGGCCAGACGCTCCTCCAGGAAGGCGGGAACCTTGGTGTCGATCCGCACGGGAAGAGTGAGCAGATCAACCCCGTCGGGGGTCCCGGCGCCCACCGCCGGGGGCACGATGACCAGAAGAGCGGCCAGCAGCGCACGCCGCCCGATGAGACCAATCCCGGTCATGTTTTCGCCGACCCCCCAACCCGGAAAGTATACGACGCGACCCTCGAAGCGCAAAGGAAACAAGACACACATCATCTTTCCTGTTTCCTGCAATCCCGACGCCATGAGCTTGCAAAGCCGGCACACTGTTGATGGGCGCCTCCAGCCCATCCGGAAAGCTCGACTCCCGCCAGCCGACGGTCGCACCCGATCCTGAGGCTGCAGTTTTCCGTACCGGATCGCCCAGCTTTGCGTGCTTCGAATTCACAGCCCAACGCAATCCCGCCTTCTGCGAATCTCAATCATCCACCACGACAGCAGCAAGCCCTTGCAGTGATTCCAGACAGCCCTGTGGCATACCCATTGCTGAGGCAACTCCTGGAGATGAAGACAATCCTTCGCCGGTGGGCAGGAACACGGGTGCCGGAGGATATACTGCTGCGCCGCAAGAGGGGGTTCCGCTTCGGCAACATTCACGCTTTGATCCGGTTGCCCAGAAGCGGCGTTCGTGACCATGTGACGATCTAAGGGAGCGATCCACCGTTGACGCGCGAGGGCCGGACGAAACAGCTTCCGTTCGTCGTCCGAAGGCGGGGCCAGCCGCGTTTTCCCGAACCCGCCGACCACGCCACACTGACGGACGGACGTGTCGCGCGTCTCGAACGGGTCGCCTGCTGTCTTTGCGGCAACGCCGCCGCCACCAGGCTCATCGCCGTCAGGGACTGGGGCTATGGGCTGACGCGGGACACATTTCTGATCGAGCGATGCCCGCGATGCGGTCTCGCCTATCTGAACCCCCGGCCGGTCCGCGAGGACATGGGGATGTTCTATCCCACGCGGTATTACGAACGACGCCAGGACATCGGCGTTCTCGCACCTCCGGTGCGAAGGATGAGCGACGACGCGCTGGCCGAGCAGGAAGCCCTCTGCAAGGAAGCCGGTCCGGCCGGCGGTCCGCGACGCGTCCTCGACGTGGGATGCGCCAGCGGGATGTTCCTGGCGCGCATGAAGAAGCAGGGCTGGAGCGTCCAGGGGGTCGAAGTCTCCGCGGAGGCGGCCGAGTGGGGCGTCCGGGAGCTGGAAGTCGACATCATCAATCGGCCGCTGACCGAGTCGGGGCTTCCTCCCGAGCAGTTCGACGTCGTGACCTTCTGGTCGGCCCTCGAGCACGTTCACGACCCGATGTCGTATCTGGCCGAAGCCCGCCGCCTGCTCAAGCCGGAAGGCAGCGTCGTCATCCTGATACCGAACTTCAGCAGCCCGACCGTCCGGTATCTCCACTGGGGCCTCGACCCGCCGCGTCATCTGTATCACTTCACACCGGATTCCCTGCGGCGCGCCCTGCGAGCCGCCGGGTTCGACGGACCGATCGATGTCCGATCGAGAACCCGCATCGAGGAGGGATCGTTTCACCGCCAGGTGGCCAAGATCGGCCGGCGCCTCGTCAGGTACTTCCGGGCGGGAGAAAACCCCGACCGCGCGGCTCTGCCAGGAGTCTGGGCTGGATGGGTCCTGGTGAAGCTCTCGTGGATGCTCGCACCCGTATCATGGACCCTCACCGCGGCGGGGCTCAACGGTCCGATGATCGTCATCGCGCACAAGAGCCCACCGGCCGGCGCGACGACGGCCGGCTCCCGGAAGG
>DASROJ010000230.1:0-2655 GCA_035646975.1 Patescibacteria group bacterium | reverse complement strand
CGCGATCTCGGCAGCCTCTTCGGGGCTCAGCCGGGCCGCCTGGGCCGCGCGCGCACCCGGGAAGGCATCCCCCTGCACGCTCATCACCTGGCCCTTGCCGTTGAGGTTGACGCTCAGGGTACCGGGGAAGACCGGCACGCCGGCCTGCATCTGGGTGAAGAAGACATGGCTGGCGCCGTTGTGGCGATCGGTGTAAGCGGCGTCGAGCTTCAGGTCGTCCACCTCCTGGTCCGAAAATCCCCAGAGGTCGCGGTGCGAACGCAGGAAGCCCCGGGCGATCGTCTCGTGGTCCAGGCTCGACGGCGAGGACAGCGGCCTGTCGGAGCCGATGCTTCGCGGTGCATGGCTGACGGCGTTGTAGGTGACGCGGATCTTCGCGGAGGCGGCTTTCTCCAGCCCGCGCAGCGCGGCCTGATGAGGGGGCGATGCGGACACCCCGGCCGGCAGGCCGACCTTCAATCCCCCGGCGGCATCGAAATCCGGCAGCGGCCTGGCGGAGGGCTTGACGGCCCAGACCGGCAGGAAGATGAGCAGCGACAATACGGCGAGCAGGATGCGTCCCGCGTTCGACCCCGAATACCTCATGATCCGACCCCCTCCGTCTCGTGGTTGGTGAGTGACTTCCTGCGCGCGAGATTACGGAGGGGGTCTTGAAGGATTCTTGAGGCGCGGGTGGAAACTCCCCGCTGAGGCAGGTCTAAGTCATTGCGAGATCAGTACGATCGGAATTTCTGAGGAAGATTTTCCGGAAGGCTCAAAAAATGCAGGTCAGCGCGGACTCAGGCCTTCGAGACGCTGCGGGCCCTCGGTCCTTTAGGTACCATCTCGAGCTCGAAGCCGACCATCATCCCCTGCTCGAGCGTGTCGAACTCCACGCCGGTGCACTCGGTGCGATGGAAGAACACTTCCTTGCCGTCGTTCGCCGTGATGAAACCGAACCCACGATCCTTCATGAGCTTCTTGATCTTACCCGTCTCCATGGCCGCTGGGCCTCCACGAACCGGCCCGGCCGGTCCGTTTTTAGCTCCAAGCAACGTCGCGCGGAAGCGCTCAGGCGCTGCTCCCGATTCCACCCTGAGGGTGGAGTCCCCGACGCGTCATCTATTGGGGCTTGCATGCCTGCAAGAAGCACACATCCTGTACTTTTTGTATGTAGGGTAATCAGGATTGCTTATTTCCCTTCAGGCACGCAGGGTTGGCGCCCCGGTCGCTCAGGTTCGGTGGGTCTTGAGCCAGGCCATCAGGCAGAGCGCCAGCAGGAACGCCGCCGTCTTGGCCGGCTCCATGCAGCGCATCATCGTGGGCAGGCTGAACTTTCCTTCGCGTCTCCCCCACCGGCGCAGCATGGGCACCAGACGCGGCACGCTGTCGAAGTAGTCGCGGTAGCGGTCGCCGAACTGCGAGTCGAGCCGCTGCTCCTCCCACATGATGATGGCGTAATAGCCGAGCCAGAAGACCAGCAGGTAGGTGACGATGATGATTGTCGAGCCGGACATCAGCGCCACACCGGCGGAGATCAGCAGCGTGCCGAGATACAGCGGGTTGCGCACCAGCGCGTAGGGCCCCGCCGTCACCAGCGCCCGCTCCGCCCGGCGTCCTTCGGGCCGCCGCCAGAAGTGATACCCCATCGCCCAGGATCGGATGCCGCCGCCCAGCAGCACCAGGACAAACGCCGTCAGGTCGAGCGCGCGGTTCGTCGCGGCGTCGGCGGTCAGCGGGCGGGCCATCAGGATCGACGCGGCGAGCAGCGCCATGGAGAGGTACTGGCGGTACCGGTAGCAGATGTGGCCGATGCGGAAAACCGTTGAGCTGGGAATCAGGTCACTCTGCCGCCCACCCCGGCAAGGGGCGGGGGGAAAGGTTGGGGTGAGTGAAGGGGCTCGAACCCTCGACAGCCGGAACCACAATCCGGAGCTCTACCAACTGAGCTACACTCACCACCGGCAAAAATGTTTGGTACGCCTGGAGGGATTCGAACCCCCGGCCTACGGTTCCGGAAACCGGCGCTCTATCCAGCTGAGCTACAGGCGCACTGGCCTCCATTCTAACGTTTTGTCACACGGGACGCGCATTCTATAAAGCGGCCCGATCGCAAGTCAACATGGCCCGTCATCGCCCATGATGGCCCGGGCAGGGAGAGTGCCGCATGTCGCTGCCGTTCGAGTCCTTTACCCGGATCGGAGATCTGATCCTGACCTCCGGCCAGGGCCCCGTCGACATGACCGCCGGGGTCTACAAACCATTGAGCTTCGAGGCCGAAACGCGCCTGACGCTGGACAATCTTCGAGCGGTGCTGGCGCAGGCCGGCTCCTCGATGGAGCATGTGCTGCGCGTGACCGTCTACCTGGCTTCGATGGAGGACTACGGCCGGTTCAACGAGATCTACCGCGAGTATTTCAAGCCGCCGATGCCGGCGCGCTCGTGCATCGCGGCGGCGGGTCTTGCCTTCGGCATGAAGGTCGAGCTGGACGCCATCGCGCGGGTGAAAGGAGATTGAGTTGGGCGAGCTGAGCCTCGAGTCGATCCGTCAGGCCGCCCGCACCATCGAGGGCAACGTGCATCGCACGCCGCTGACGCATTCGCGCACGCTCAGCGCGATGACCGGCCTGGAGATCTGGCTCAAGCTCGAAAACCTTCAGAAGACCGGATGCTTCA
>DASROJ010000229.1:0-4628 GCA_035646975.1 Patescibacteria group bacterium | reverse complement strand
GCATTTGGGTTCGCACCCGGCCGTGTCGGGATGTTGGCGCAGTCGTTCGCGCTGGTGTTCGACTGGTCTGTCGGGTGCTGCTCCGACCAGGTGAAGTACACGTCGTCGATTGTGAATCCAAGCGCTCCCTGACCGTTCTCTGCCAGTGCCCATTCGAATTCGAACTGGAACCGGTTGCCGGATGCTCCAGGGATCTTATCGGCGTGGACCTGCATCGGGGCAAGAAACGACAATGCTGCGGCAAGAAAGGCAATGGCCGGTGCGCGCATTTCTTTCCGTTCTGCGGAGGGAATCAATATTGCTTCAATCCTAACATGACTTGCACGCGAGCCGTCAAGCGCATTCTCATGTTCTCATGGCGCTATCTGCATCCACCCGCGGACTTCTCCACCGGCAGGACGGCATCCGCCCTTCGGAGGCCACTGCGACCGGTCGTGTGATGTGCGAGTGAATGGCAGGCCGGTTGTCGGGGCCGCCGCCCACCACGGTGACCATGTAGGGCACCGGCGCATGAAGACCCCCCCAGGGAAGACGGGCACGTCTGACGAGCCGATTGACTCATGCTCGGGAGGGGAGCCGGAGCATGCCCTCCTTATACGTTGATGAGCCTCAGGCGTCAATCGCAATCAATGGGAGGGAAAGTATTATCTGGACTCCCGATAACGCTCGGGTGCGTATCTGGAGGCGAGAAGACCGGTGGCTTGCTCCACGTCGATGGTCTGCACCAGGACCCCCTCCTCCCCGTAGGGCAGGAATGCCTGGCAGAGGCCTGACGGGTCGATGAGACTCGTCGCCGACTCCGGGTAACGCAGCGCGTAATTGACGCTGGCGAAGTAGATCGTGTTTTCGATGCTGCGCATCATCATCGCCTTCTCGTAATAGGGGTTGGTCGCATCGCCCCAATGCGTCAGATGCACGCCTTCCTTTTCGTTGCCCGTATGCTGCGGATGGAAGACAATGCTGGCGCCCCGCGCCGCGGCCCATCGCACCGTCTCGGGATAGCGCCACCCTTCGTGGCAGATCGCCACGCCGAACTTCACTCCTTTCGTCTCGAAGAGCTGCCGGGTCTCGCCTGGCACATAGAACCGATCTTCGGTCGGGTCGAGCTGGTTCTTCGTCTGGTATCCCTGGAGCCGGCCGCTCGCGTCGATGACATAGGAAGCGATCTGGCGGCCCGCCGCGGTGAGCCTTTCCATTCCGAGTATCGTGGTGATCGCGCCGTCTCGCGCCCACTGCGCCACGCGCTGCAACGCCCTCTCCTGTTGCGCCTGATCGAACGGAAAGACTTCGAAATCCTGCCCCCGCAGACCCGGCAGATAGGCTTCCGGAAAGCAGACGATTTCCGCGCCCCGGGCCGCAGCCTCGGACAGGAGCCGCCTGATCCTGTCCAGCCCGTCGTCCATCGACGCGGCGATACGGGGTGAGGCCAGTGCGATGATCATGGATCAGCTCCACGCACGAGAATCTCCACGGGACCAGACCGAACGAAGCCTCGCGGTTCACGGACGCCCGGTCAGCAGCCCCCCGACGAAGATTTCAAACCCGAGAACCGAATCGCAGCGAGGACAGGAGTGCCTGATCTCCTCCCGGGCTGCCTGCTGTTCTGCATCAACGGCTCTGCCAGAGCAGGATACCTGTGATCGCAAAGCCGATCACCACCACGGCCGCGCGCGCCTTCTCTTTGCCGATATGGCGCCCGAGACGCGCCCCGGTGTAGCCGCCAATCGTGGCGCCGAGAATCATCACGAGCGCCGCCGGCCAGTTCACCACGCCACGGAAAATGAAATAGCCGGCCGCCACCCCGTTGATGCACATGCCGAAGAAGTTCTTCAGGCCGTTCGCGGCGTGGATGTCCCTGACCCCGAGAAACCCCAGGATCACGAGCATGAGGATTCCCATACCGGCGCCGAAGTAGCCGCCGTAGACCGCCACCCCGAACTGGAGGCACATCATCAGGACGAGCATTCCAGAGGCGTCGCGCGGTCTCGGCAAGGTCGGACCGAACCGTCCCGCCAGCACCGCCTGGAGCAGGAAGAGCAGTGTCGCAAAGAGAACGAGAAACGGCGCCAGATGCGCGAACGCCTTCTCGGGGGTTCGCAGCAGGAGCATCGAGCCCACCGCTCCCCCGGCGAGGCTCGGGATGAAAAGCGTCTTGAGCCATTCCCGGTGGGTCGCCACCTCCCGTCGGTAGCCGACCATGCTGGCGGCGGCGCCGGGCAGAAGAGCCACCGTGGAGGTGGCGTTCGCCTGGATGGAGGGCTCTCCCAGAAGGACGAGCACTGGGAATGTGAGCAGTGTGCCGCCTCCGGCCAGCGCGTTCATGACACCACCGCCCGCGGCGGCAGCCACCATGACGGCGATCTGCCCGGGCGTCATCCCCTGACCACGTCGGGTCGGTTCGCCGCCGCCCGTATTCCCTCAACGCAGCATCCGATCGGCTCCCGGATCACGATCGTGCGTTCGCCGGGTCGAGCGACGGCCAGATGACCGCCTGTGCCACGATCACGCTGTTGCCGTTGAACGTGACGGCGGGCGCGCCGAACAGGCGGTAGCCCATGTCCAGCGCCTCGCTGACCCTGTGACAGAACGCGGCATCGTCCGGTCCGGTCAGCACACGATACAAGGGAAAACCATTTGGCGGATTACTCTGCATTCATGGCTCCATGTTCAGCATGTTCAGCATGTTCAGCATGCTCAGCATGCTCAGGATCTGTCAACACCGGCCACCACGACGGCCGCGGCGGCGGCTTCACCGACATCTTACTCTCACCTTCCGGGCCGGGTCCGCGAGAACCCTGAACATGCGATCCACCGATGGCCGCCTGGTCACGGGACCTGCCTCGCCGGCTTGCGATCCCATCCCTCCGACCCGATCAGCTCTTTCACACGCCCCCTGATTTCATCGCGAATCCGGCGGACGCCATCGGGATTCTGCCCGCCCGGATCCTCGACCTGCCAGTCCCGCACTTCGAGGCCCGGAACGACGGGGCAGGACTCTCCACATCCCATGGTGATCAGCAGGCCGGCGCCGGCAGCCAGCGCAGAGGTGAGAAGCTGTGGCTGCGCGGTCGAGAGATCGAATCCCACCTCTCTCATGGCTTCGACGACTTCCGGATGAACACGAGACGCGGGCCGCGTGCCCGCGGAGATGGCCCTGGCGGCCGCAGGGTCGGCGAGTTCGTTGAAAAACGCGGCTGCCATCTGCGAACGCCCGGCGTTCTGCACGCACGCGAAGATCACCACCGTACGAGCGGGCATCATCTAGGAGCCCGTCCCGACCGACCCGGTTGCCCGCGGCGCCGGTTCAACCGGACCCTCGAGCCAGGGCCGAGTCGCCACGCAGAATCGACATACCGAGAGCATGACCGGAACTTCCACCAGCACGCCGACAACTGTGGCCAAGGCCGCACCGGAACCCGGGCCGAACAGGACGATTGCCGTGGCGACGGCCAGCTCGAAAAAATTCGACGCGCCGATGAGGGCGCCGGGGGCCGCGATGGGATAGGGCACCCTGAGGATCCTCATGAGCGCATACGCCAGCCCGGCGTTCAGGTAGACCTGCAGGAGGATCGGAATCGCCAGCAGAAACACGTGAACCCACCGGCTGGTGATGTTGTCCGCCTGGAATGCAAAGATGGCGACGAGCGTGCCGAGCAGGGCCACCACCGTGACGGGTTGAAAGGCGCTGAGAAACCGGCCGTTGAACCATTCGAGACCGTTGCGTCGGATGAGCAGCACCCGGCTGGCCGACCCGATGACGAGGGGGACCACGACGAAGATGAGCACGGAGTAGAAAAGAACCCCGAAGGGCACCTCGAGACCAGAGGCGCCCGAAACCAGCAGCTTGACGATCGGGGCGAACGCGACGAGCATGATGAGATCGTTGATGGAGACTTGGACCAGCGTATAGGCCGGGTCCCCGCCGGCGAGCTGCGACCAGACGAACACCATCGCGGTGCAGGGCGCCGCTGCCAGGATGACGAGGCCGGCGATGTACTCGCTGGCCAGCGCCGGGGCGACGAACGGCGCGTACAGGTATCTGAGGAAGACCCATGCGAGGAAGGCCATCGTGAATGGCTTGACCAGCCAGTTGATCACCAGGGTGACGGCGAGCCCGGCCGGCCGGCTGCCCGCGCGCCGGATGGAGGCAAAGTCGATCCGGAGCATCATCGGGTAAATCATCAGCCAGATCAGAAGGGCGATGGGGATGTTGATCTGGCTTCCGGCTCCGAACTGCATCTCCCTCAGCCGGGCGACGGCGTCAGGAAATGACTTGCCGATCAGGATCCCAACGACCATGCAGGCAGCGACCCAGAGACTGAGGCGCCGTTCGAAGGCGTTCATCCGCGAACGGTAATACAAGCGTCCAGGCGAAGACAATCGGCCTCGCGGCATCCGGCTCGCCGCGCGGGCGGGAGCTCAGCCTTTGAGCTTCCCCGGGTGCTGGTGGATGATCCCCGAGCTGAGCATGTCCGCCATCTTCAGAATCTGCTCATGGATCCTGTCGTAGGCGGCGATGTCGCCGGTCCAGTCCTTCTGCAGCTGGGCCACCACCTCGGCTGTTGTCAGGTCCAGGTGCTCGTGCATCATCTTCTTCATCTCCGCGGCCGGCCAATGCTTCGGGTTGG
>DASROJ010000228.1:0-13436 GCA_035646975.1 Patescibacteria group bacterium | reverse complement strand
TGGTCAGCGAGGTCTTCTCCTTGTCGAGGTTGATGCGGGCGAGTCTCAGGTTGGCCTCCAGCCTCGTCACGGTGGAACGGTACTGTTCCGGGTCCAGCTGCAGAAGGATGTCGCCTTTGCCGACACGGTCGCCCACTTTCGCCCGCAGGTCGACGATCTGCCCCGGCACCTGCGAAGAGATGTTGACGAATATCTTCGGCTCGACCTCCCCCGACGCCTTCACGGTGGTGACGAGCCGGTCGACTTTCCGGGCCTCCTCCTCGTAGACCTTGATCCCACTGTGGCTCCTCTGCTTCGCCCCGAAAATGACAAGCGTCACGACGAGAGCCACGACTCCCACGAGGATGATGATCTTCTTCATGGCCGGGAAAAACCTCTTATCCGAATACCGCAGCCCAGGCGATCTTGACCATGACGTACAGCCCCCAGGGCAGAAACGTCATCGAAGCCGCCATGCCGGTGGTCTGCCTGGTCACTGTCTTGAAGCCAATGGTGAGGACCACGAAGAACCAGATGGTGAACAGGTCGAGCGAATTGAAAAGCGCCTGCACCACGGCGTTGCCCGTGTCGATGAACGCGCCGAGGTTCGATGGCACCATCTTGTCGACCTCAACCTGGATGTCGCCCGTGTGAACCAGCGAAGCCGTCATCAGGGCCAGAATCGATATCATCAGGACGACGCCGCTGTACATGTATACCGAGAGCATCCTGTGGAACTCGACGTCCCGGCTGGCCTGCCGGTTCAACAGCCAGGCCCAGGCGCCCACCATGACGATGGAGGCGGTGCCCGAGAGCAGCAGCTGGCTGCCGGGGGCATCGCGGAAGGTGATCTTCGCGATGCCGAAGACGATGAAGTAGCCGACGATGATCAGAAAGCAGAGCAGGAAGTTGACCCACGCGCGCCCCAGCTTCAGGTCCTTCAGCGCGCCGACCATCACGAACAACGTCGAAATGAAAATCACCATGAAATGCTGCGACGGGAGCTGACCCGACCCGAACTGGATGACGTTGACCGCGGCAAGCTGCTCCCTCGAGAACTTGCGCAAATCCGCCGTCTGCTGCTGCACCGCCTGGTCGCGTTGGGTGTCGGAGAAGATCTTCATGATGGGACTCTTCTCGATCTGGTCGGTGATGATGGTGATCCAGTCTGCCTTTGCCGAGTAGACGCCGAAGCCGATGCAGAAAACCACCAGGTAGATGATGAACGGGGGAAGCCACCCGGGGTGGCGGGAGATATCCTGGAACGTCTCGCCGGGCGAGGTGATCACGCCGACGAGGCGGGCGATGGTGGTCCTGGGGGCCGGTTGTTCCCGAACCTGCTCGCTCATGAAACTCCTCCGAATCCGGGTCTACTGCACATTCACCTTGAGATAGTCGTCGAGGGTTCCCTTCGCCTGTTCGAGCGCGCTGAGGGCCTTGCGATAATCCACCAGGGCGCGGTTCTTGGTGCCCAGCGCGGTGATCAGATCGTTCTGGAAGGTGAGCACCTGGAACGAGGTCGACATGCCGTTTTCGAATTTCTTCTGCTCCGCCTCGACCTTCTTTCTCTGCAGCTCGACGTTCTTCTCGGCCGCGTCGATCCGCTTCTTGCCCGTGACGATGGCGCGCGCGGCGGTGCGCACCTGCACCTCGGCGTTCAGCAGCGCGTTCTCGTACCTGATCTCGGATTGCTCCTTGGCCAGACGCGAGCCGCTGTAGCTGGCCTCGGCCGAGCGGTTGCCCAGCGGGATGCCGAGAAACAGCGACACGCTCCACGAAGGGAAGTCTCCCCCGGTGATGTTCTTCAGCGCGTCGGCGAACCCCTGGTCCGCGCCCTGGGCCAGCAGGAGGTTGCCGAACGTGAGGGTTTCGCCGGGACCGGCCGGGTTTGAGCCTGTGGCAGGCTGCGCGCCTTCGCAGATGCCATCCCCCTCACCGGGGTCTCCCGTGGCCGGAATTCCGTCCACACCATCATCGGCGCAGGCGGTGGCCACCCTGGTGAGGAAATCCCCGGAGTCACCGGCCAGCCCCGCCAGCGTGTAGGTCGCCCGCAGCCCGAGGTCCCACTTGAGCTGATTGCGGTCGAACGCGAGCCGGGAGTCGGAGGTCTTGGTGTTGAGCCGGGCCTGCTCGAGATCGGGGCGGTGGCTGACCGCGGTTTCCAGCTCGCGAGGCAGATCCACGGGGCGTTCGACGTACAACGGCTCGTCGCTCGGTGCGATCGGCTTGTCCCAGCTGCCGCCGTCCTTGGGCATGTTCATCACGCGCCGCAGGTTGTCCTCGGCGTCGCTCACGGCGTTCTCCGCGACGATGACCCCCTGCTCGCGGCTGGCCACCTCGGCGTCCGCCTGCGTTATCTCGATGGGTGGCAGCGTTCCGACCTGTACCTTGATCTTGTTGAGCTTGAGCAGCTCTCCGGCGAGGCCCAGCGCTTCCTTGCTGACGTCGAGGTTCTGCCGCGCGAAGACCAGCTCCCAGTATGCGTCCTCGGTGGCTTTCAGCGTGTCGAGGACCTGCTGGCGGAACTGGCTCTTGCCGATCGCCTGGTTGTTCTGCGCGATCACGATCTGCGTCTCGTTGACCTCCCTGCCTCGGTTGCGCAGCAGCGATTGGTTGTAGACGAAATCGAGGGAGGCCTGGTAGGTGGTCGGGAAGACCGCGTTGGCCGAGTTCGACGTGAACGAGGTCAGGTCGAGATTCGCCGAGTAGCTGGCGCCGTAGCGGAACCTGTCCGAGATCCCCGCCTGGTAGTTCTGCACCTTCGAGTCGATGCTCACCAGCGTGCCCTGCGCGCCGACGTCGAACACGTTGGAGCTGGGCCGCGAGTTGTCCTGGTAGGTGGCGCTGAAGCCGAGGTTCGGATCGAACGCCGCCTCCTGGAAGGCTTCGTCCTGCTCGCGAATCTGTGGCGTGACCTTCGCGATCTTGATATCGAGGTTGTTCTTCAGGCTCATCTGAATCGCATCGGCAAGAGAAAGACTCACGGGCGGTGGCCCCGTCTCCTCCACCGGCGGAGGCGTGGGCGGCTGCTCCTGCGCCGCCGCTCCCGCCCGCGTTGCCGGCCACGCCAGCCCGATGGCCAGCACCAGTGCGTACTTGCTCGGCGTCATCATCACACCCCTCTCATCTCAGTCTTGTCTTGCTTCCAGGCATCGATGGATTCAACGCTTGTCCAGGGAATCGGTTCGCAGGCCCGCCGGAGACATCACGGCGGCTCGGTCAGCAACCGGGATTCGCGCATAGATACGCACAGTTTCAGATAAGAGTTTCCTTAAAGAGTCGTTGGAAGGCCCGATACTGGCATCATGACCCGGCCGAGTCAAGGGGTGATCGAGGTCTAAAGCCTAAGCCGGCGTCGAGTTGCGGGTGGCGGGGACAACCGGCCCCGGCGCGCCCGGCTTGACCAGATGGCAGGAGGCGAAGTGGCCCCCGCCGATGTCGATGAGAGGCGGCTCGACGCTGCTGCACATCCCGATGGCCACGGGGCAGCGGGTGTGGAAGCGGCATCCGGCAGGCGGCGCGGCCGCGCTGGGCATGTCGCCCGGCACGATCAGGCGGCGCCGGCGCGTCTCGGGGTCGATGACCGGAATGGCCGCCAGCAGGGCCTGGGTGTATGGGTGCATCGGCCGGGCGAACAGCTCCTTCGTGCTCGCCTGCTCGACGATCTGACCCAGATACATCACCGCCACCCTGTCGGCGATCTGCTCGACCATCCTCAGATCGTGAGCGATGAACAGGTAGGCGATGCCGAACTGCTTCTGGAGATCGACCATCAGGTTGAGGATCTGCGCCTGTATCGAGACATCCAGGGCCGACACCGGCTCGTCGGCCACGATCATCTTCGGCTTGAGCGCCAGCGCGCGGGCGATGCCGATCCGCTGGCGCTGCCCCCCGGAGAACTCGTGCGGATACTTATCCATCGCCGAGGCGTCCAGCCCCACGGTGCGCAGCAGATCCACGACCATCTGCCTTCGTTGCGCCCCGCGAGCCAGACGGTGGATGGCGAACGGCTCGCCGACGATGGATGCCACCCGCATGCGCGGGTTGAGCGAGGAATAAGGGTCCTGGAAGATGATCTGCATCTGGCGGCGGGCGGCGCGCATCGTGCGCGCGTCGAAGTCGAGGATGTTGCGCCCCTCGAACGTCACGGTGCCCGCGGTCGGCTCGATCAGCCGCAGAACGCACCGCCCCAGGGTCGTCTTGCCCGAGCCCGACTCGCCCACCAGCCCGAGCGTCTGGGCCGGCTCCAGCAGGAAGTCCACGCCGTCCACCGCGCGCACCTGTCCGGTGGCCCGTCCGAACAGGCCGCTGCGTATCGGAAACTGCTTTTTCAGGCCGCGGACCTCCAGCAACGCCGGCATACCGACTTCTACCTCCCTTTGACCGGATCCCAGCCCCGCCCGTCCACCGGCGACGGTGCCTCGGCAACCGGCTTGTACTTGAAGCAGGCGACCTGCCTCGCTCCGGTGGCAGAGGACGCACCGGGGCCCGGCGCCGGCGGCAGCAGCGCCGGGGAAGCCTCATGGCATTCGGGCATCACGTCGGGACAGCGCGGGTTGAATGAGCAGCCACCCGGCAGATGCAGCAGGTCGGGCACCACTCCCTCGATGGCGTGGAGCCTGCGCCGCTCGCCGCCGGCGGAGCGTCCTCCCCCCGCCACACCCGGGATCGAGTTCATCAGCCCGGCGGTATAGGGATGCAGCGGCGCCTTGAACAGGTCGCGCACGCTGGCCAGCTCGACTATCTTGCCGGCGTACATCACCGCCACCCGGTCCGCCATTTCGGCCATCACCCCGAGGTCATGGGTTACTAATAGGATGGAGAGCCGGTATTTCTCCCTCAGACGCAGCATCAGGTCGAGGATCTGGGCCTGGATGGTGACATCCAGTGCGGTGGTGGGCTCGTCGGCGATCAGCAGGCTCGGCGCGCAGATCAGCGCCATGGCGATCATCACCCGCTGACGCATGCCACCGGAGAGCTGGTGCGGGTACTCGCCGGCGCGTCGGGCCGGGTCGGGGATGGCGACTTCTTCGAGCATCCGCACCGCCTCTTTGAGCCCCTCCTTGCGCGAGGCTCCCTTGTGGATCATCACCGACTCGGCCACCTGGTAGCCGATGGTGAAAACCGGGTTGAGCGCGGAGGCCGGCTCCTGGAACACCATGCCGATCTGCGAGCCTCTGAGCGCCTGCACCTCTTTTTCGGCAAGCCCGAGCAGGTCGCGTCCTTTGAAAACCACTTCGCCCCCCACGATGCGCCCGGGCGGCGTCACCAGTCGCATGAGCGACAGACAGGTCACGCTCTTGCCGCAGCCGGACTCGCCTGCAAGACCCAGCACTTCCCCTTCGGCGATTCTGAACGAGACGTCGTCCACCGCCTTGATCACTCCGCCTTGGGTGAAAAAGCAGGTGCGCAGTCCCCTGACATCGAGCAGGTACTCGTAGGCGCTCATACCCGCGATTCCGCATAAGTGGCGAAGACCTTGCGCAGCGTGTCGGCGATCTCGCCCAGCGTGGCCAGCGACTCGACCGCGTCGAGAATCCGCGGCAGCAGGTTGTCGCGGCCCCGCGCCGCTGCTTCCAGCGCCGCCAGGGCCGTCGTCACGGCGCCGGCCGGACGACGGGCTCGCAACGCGCGCAGCCGGGCGACTTGATCCGTTTCCAGCGAGGGCTCGAGGCGGTGCAGCGGGATGCTGACGCCGCGGTCATCGACATACCGGTTGACTCCCACGATGCCGCGCTGACCCGATTCGACCTCGGCCTGGTACCGGTAGGCGGCTTCCTGGATCTGCTGCTGGATGTGTCCTTCCTCGATGGCGCGCACCGCACCGCCGAGCCGGTCGATCGCCGTGATCTTTTCGCGCGCCTCCTGCTCGATCCGGCTGGTCAGGCTCTCGATGAAGTAGGAGCCGGCCACCGGGTCGACCGTGTTGGGGATGCCCGACTCCTCGGCGAGGATCTGCTGGGTGCGCAGCGCCACGGTGGCCGCGGTCTGGGTGGGCAGCGACAACGCCTCGTCCATCGAGTTGGTGTGAAGCGATTGCGTGCCGCCCAGCACGGCGGCCAGCGCCTGGATGGTGACACGCACGATGTTGTTCTCGGGCTGCTGGGCGGTCAGCGTCGAGCCGCCGGTCTGCGTATGGAACCGGAGCATCTGCGCCTTCGGGCTGGTCAGACCGTACCGCTGGACCATCAGGCGAGCCCACAGGCGGCGCGCGGCGCGAAACTTGGCGACCTCCTCGAGCAGGTTGCTGTGCGCCGCGAAGAAGAACGAGAGGCTTGGCGCGAGATCCTCCAGCGAGAGACCCGCCGTCTTCGCCGCGTCGAGGTAGGCGATGCCATTGGCCAGGGTGAAGGCCACCTCCTGCGCCGCCGTGCAGCCGGCCTCGCGCATGTGATAGCCGGAGATCGAGATCGGGTTCCACCGCGGCAGGTTCTTCGCGCAGTAGGAGAAGGTGTCGGTGACGATCCGCATCGAAGGGCCCGGCGGATAGATGTAGGTGCCGCGCGCGGCGTATTCCTTCAAGATGTCGTTCTGGATCGTCCCGGACAAACCGTCCAGCGGGATGCCACGCCGCCGCGCCACTGCCGCGTAGAGGCACAGCAGCGTGGAGGCGGTGGCGTTGATGGTCATCGAGGTGGAGACCTTGTCGAGCGGAATGCCGTCGAGCAGCGTCTCCATGTCCTCGATCGAGTCGATCGCCACGCCGGAGCGTCCCACTTCACCCAGCGCCATCGAATGATCCGAGTCGTATCCCATCTGGGTCGGCAGATCGAAGGCGACCGACAGACCGGTCTGCCCCTGGGAGAGCAGGTAACGGAAGCGGCGGTTGGTCTGCGCGGCGCTGCCGAACCCGGCGTACTGCCGCATGGTCCAGAACCGGCCGCGATACATGGTGGGCTGGATGCCGCGGGTGAATGGCGGCTCACCCGGGTAGCCGATGTCCTGCCCGGCGTCGGGACCCGTGGTGCGGCTCTCGTCGTAGACGATGTCGGGCTCGAGGTCCGGATCGGTGGAGAAAGGCCCGGATCGGAGTTTGTCAGACATGACGGCCGGAGTATATCATCGGCCCCATGAGCCAAATGCCGGAGACTCCCCAGGACGGCATGACCTTCCACACGGTGGAGTGGAGCGAAGCCGGTGTGGTCATGCTCGACCAGCGGGCGCTGCCCACGGTGGAGAACTATCTCACCCTGCGCACCCCTGAAGAAGTCGCCGAGGCAATCCGCACGATGGTGATTCGCGGCGCCCCGGCCATCGGCGTGGCGGCGGCGATGGGCGTGGCGCTCGGAGCGGTGCAGGCGAAGGATCTCCCGGGCAAGGCGTTCAGGCAGCGACTCGACCGGGTGTCCGATCTGCTGGCGGCCACGCGCCCCACCGCGGTGAACCTGTTCTGGGCCATCGAGAGGATGAAGCAGGTCTACCTCTCGATGAGCGACGCCCCGCCGGCGAAGATTTCATCCCGTATGGTGGAAGAAGCCCTGTCGATACGCCGCGAGGACGAAGAGGCCTGCCGGCGCATGGGCCAGTTCGGCGCGGCGCTGATGCCGGATTCGGGGCAGGTGCTCACGCACTGCAACGCCGGCGCACTGGCCACGTCGGGATACGGAACCGCGCTGGGTGTCATCCGCGCGGCGGTGGGGGCAGGCAAGAAGATCAGCGTGCTGGCCGACGAGACGCGGCCGTTCTTCCAGGGCGCGCGGCTCACCGCGTGGGAGCTGGCCAAGGACGGCATCCCGGTCACCGTGATCACCGACAACATGGCGGGCCACTTCATGAAGAAGGGAGACATCGGCGCGGTGATCGTGGGAGCCGACCGGATCGCAGCCAACGGCGACACGGCCAACAAGATCGGCACCTACTCGGTGGCGGTGCTGGCCCATGAGAACAAGATTCCCTTCTATGTGGCGGCGCCCCTGACCACGGTCGATCTGAAAATCCCGTCGGGCGATCAGATCCCGATCGAAGAACGCAACGGACGCGAGGTCAGCCATTTCAAGGACCAGGCCATTTCCCCCGAAGGAGTGCCGGTGGCCAACCCGGCCTTCGACGTCACACCCCACACGTACATCGCCGCGATCATCACCGACGCCGGCGTGGCGAAGTCTCCCTACACCGAGAGTCTGTCCGGGCTGTTCGCCCAGCGACGATAGCTCCGGGTGATATCCTTGCTGGATGCCCACCCCGTTGAAATCTGAGCTGATCCTCGGCATCGAGAGCTCATGTGACGAGACGGCGGCCGCCGTGCTGCGCGGGCCGCGCGACGTGCTGTCCAACATCATCGCCTCGCAGGTGCCGATTCATCGCCGTTACGGCGGCGTGGTGCCCGAGCTGGCCTCGCGTCAGCACATCCTGGCCATCGACACCGTGGTGACCGAGGCGCTCGACACCGCCGGGGTGAGGCTTGAAGAGCTCGGCGGCATCGCGGTGACGTTCGGGCCGGGTCTGGTCGGCTCGCTGCTCATCGGCGTCTCGGTGGCCAAGGCGCTGGCGATGGTGCACGAGCTGCCGCTGGCGGCGGTGAACCATCACGAGGGGCACATCCATTCGGTTTTCATCGAGCACGCGGACATCCCGCTGCCAATGATCATGCTGATGGTCTCGGGGGGCGACACGTCGCTGTACCTGGTCCCCGAGCCGGGGGTGTATCGCCCCCTGGCGCACACACGCGACGACGCCGCCGGGGAGGCCTACGACAAGGTCTCCAAGCTGCTCGGGCTGGGATACCCAGGCGGGCCGATCATCGACCGGCTGGCGAAGCTCGGCGATCCCGGAGCCGTCGCCTTCACCCGCCCGAGGATGAGCGATGGCACGCTGGATTTCTCTTTCAGCGGGATGAAGACGGCGGTGCTGCGGTACGTGCAGGCGAACGGCATCCGGCCCGTTTCATCGGGGACGCACGTCGATGGCCACGCGGCCGCGTCGAAGCCCCGCGAGCTTCACGGCCACGCGACCACCGACGTCCTCCCGGCCAGCAATGGGGGTGGTGCTGAATCGCCGGCCCGAGATCTCCAGCAGGTCCCAGCCAAGGTGCTGGACCTGCTCGCATCCTTTCAGGAATCTCTTGTCCAGTACCTGATCGATCACACCATCAAGGCCGCCCGGCTGCACCAGGCCCGCTCGATCGGGCTGAGCGGCGGCGTGGCCTGCAACAGCCGGCTGCGCGAGGCGGCGCGCCAGACCGGTGAGCGGCTCGGGATTCCCGTGTTCTACCCGAGCCCGCTGCTCACCACGGACAACGGCGCGATGATCGCCTCTGCCGGCTATCACCATCTGATCCAGGGGCGCACAGCCGGCTACTCGCTCAACGCCGACCCCGGAGCACGACTCTAGCGCCTTCCGGTCGAGCGACTCCCGCGGAATCACACGACTGACGTTGGCGGGCAGCTCACGAACATACGTACATCCGAACATGCGAACAGTGGCAACCGTCGTGCCAGCGCTGCTTCACGTCCCATGCGGGTTTGCGGCCGACGGCCTCTCTCACAGTGAGACTTCTGAGACCGTCCGTCTCAGAGGCGGGCACTGGCTGGGCGCTGAACGACTCCCGCAGGCCCGTGCGCTATACTGCCCGGCTCATCACGTCAAATCGCGAGCGAGGACAAGCCGTCAGATGAAAGCGGAAAAAATCAGGAATTTTTCCATCATCGCGCACATCGACCACGGCAAGTCCACCCTGGCCGACCGGATACTCGAGAAGACCTTTGCCCTGACGGCCCGGGAGATGGAAAACCAGGTGCTCGACGACATGGACCTCGAGCGCGAGCGGGGCATCACCATCAAGGCGCACTCGGTGGCGCTGAACTATCTGTCCCGCGCCGGCGAGAAGTACCTGTTCAACCTGATCGATACGCCCGGCCACGTGGATTTCAGCTACGAGGTCAGCCGCAGCCTGTCGGCCTGCGAAGGGGCGCTGCTGGTGGTCGACGCCACCCAGGGCGTGGAGGCGCAGACGCTGGCCAACGCCTACATGGCCATCGAGGGAAACCTTGCCATCATCCCGGTGATCAACAAGATTGACGTCCAGAGCGCCGAGCCCGAGCGCACGCGCGACCAGATCCGCGACGTGATCGGGCTGGACGCCACCGACGCCATCCTGGCATCGGCCAAGGAGGGGATCGGCATCGACGAGATCCTCGAAGCGATCATCGAGCGGGTGCCGGCGCCACAGGGCGACCCGGACGCCCCCGCCAAGGCGTTGATCTTCGACTCGTGGTACGACCCTTATCGCGGTGTGATCATGCTGGTGCGTGTCATCGAAGGAACCATCGTGGAGCGCCAGCGGATCCGGCTGATGGCCACCGGCCGCACCTACGACGCCGAAGAGGTCGGCATCTACACCCCCAAGATGAAGAGCACCGGCCGGCTGTCGGTGGGCGAGGTCGGATACATCGTGGCCGGGATGAAGGACGTGTCGGACTGTCAGATAGGCGACACGGTCACCGACGACAAGCGTCCCACGGTGACCGCGTTTCCCGGGTTCCAGAAGATCAAGCCGCTGGTGTTCGCCGGGCTCTATCCCACCGACGACACCAACTACGAGAACCTGCGCGACGCGCTGGAAAAGCTGCGGCTCAACGACTCGTCGTTCTTCTACGAGCCGGAGAGCTCCACGGCGCTCGGGTTCGGGTTCCGGTGCGGATTTCTCGGGCTGCTGCACATGGAGATCATCCAGGCGCGTCTGGAGCGGGAGTTCAACCTCGACCTGCTCACCACGGCACCCGGCGTCGGCTATCGCGTGCTGACCACCTCGGGCGACCTGCTGGAGATCTCCAATCCGACGAAGATGCCGACCACCCAGGAGATCTCCGCCATCGAGGAGCCGATCATCACCGCGCTCATCATCACACCGCCCGAGTATCTCGGCGGCATCTTCAAGCTGGCGGAGGACCGTCGCGGCACGCAGGTCGAGATGAAGTACCTGTCGCCCACGCGGGTGCTGCTGACCTATGCGCTGCCGCTCAACGAGATCGTGCTGGATTTCTACGACAAGCTGAAATCCCTTTCCCGTGGATACGCCAGTCTGGACTACCATCTGACAGGTTACCAGGTGTCGGACCTCGTGAAGCTCGACATCCTGGTCAACGGAGACCCGGTGGACGCGCTGTCGCTCATCGTCCACAAAGAGAAGTCGTACGTGCGCGGCAAGGCGCTCGCCGAGAAGATGCGCGAGGTGATTCCGCGCCAGATGTTCGAAGTGGTGATACAGGCCTCGATCGGCACGCGCATCGTCGCCCGCGAGACCGTCAAGCCGATGCGCAAGAACGTCATCGCCAAGTGCTATGGCGGCGACATCACGCGCAAACGCAAGCTCTTGGAGAAGCAGAAGGAAGGGAAAAAGCGGATGAAGAGGGTCGGGCGGGTGGAAATTCCCCAGGAGGCCTTTCTGGCAGTGTTGAAGGTGGGGACGGAATAAAATTGTAGGAGCGCATGGCCAGACCAGCAATGAAGACGCCGGCCGTCGAGCCGCCTGCCGCGTACCACAAGTCCACGGTCCGCGAGTACTTCGAGTCGATCTGCGTGGCGGTGATCCTCGCGCTGTTCGTTCGCACCTTTATCGTCCAGGCTTTCAAGATCCCGACCGGTTCGATGGAGAACAACCTGCTCATCGGCGATCACCTGCTGGTGAACAAGTTCATCTTCGGCCCGACGCTCAGCCGTCTCGAGCAGATGTTGCTGCCAATTGACGAGATCAAGCGCGGCGACGTGATCGTCTTCAAATTCCCAGAAGACCCCGAGCGCGACTTCATCAAGCGCACGATCGGACTTCCCGGCGACACGATCGAGCTTCGCAACAAGAAGGTCTACGTCAACGGCAAGCCGCTCGACGAGCCGTACGTCCACTACCTGTTTCCACCTCCGGGCGACAGCCCGCAGGAGGACTTCGACGTTCGCGTTCATTACGGCCCTGTCACGGTTCCGGCCAATCACTACTTCATGATGGGCGACAACCGCGACAACTCCGAAGACAGCCGCTACTGGGGTTTTCTCCCGCGCGAGTACGTGAAAGGCAAGGCGGCGTTCATCTACTGGTCCTTCGAGGACAGCGAGGAAGGGCAGCCGTCCGGCGGGATCGCACGGTTCTTCACGACCATCCGCTGGAGCCGATTGTTCCACCAGATCCATTAGCGATTTGTGATTTGTGATTTGTGATTTGCGATTCGCAAATCTAAAGATTTCTTCCCTTCGGTCCGAACCGTACGTACGTGAAGACCGTCGTCAAGCTCCTCATCGCGGCCGCCATCGTCAACGCGGCGGCGCGTGTGGGCTACGCGGCGTCCAGGTACTACCAGCTGAAAGACGAGTCCCAGGAGCTGGTCACGTTCGGCGGCCGCCTGGTCCCGGGTGAACTGCAGAATCAGATTCTGCTGAAAGCGGAAGCACTGGAATTGCCGGTCGCCGAGGACGACGTCCAGGTGACACGGGAGGGGCTTCGCACGACCGCGAGCGCGGCATACACGGATTCCGTGGAAGTGTTCCCCAACTACAAGTACCCGATTCGTTTCCAGTTCACCGTCCAGGGAATCAATATGGGCGCCGGCGTGGCGCCGGGACCGAACCCGCTGCGGAACCGCTAATCACAAATCGCAAATCACAAATCACAAATCGCAAATCACCCGTCCAGTGCGCGGCGTGCGTGCCCGATGTCTGCCATTGCGTCCGATTCGAGTTCTTCGACTTCTTCGCGGACTCGCGCGACGTAGGCCGGGTCGTTCACGCCGGCGAGATTGATCTGCACGTTCAGCCGCGCACCTCGCAGGGCGGCGCCGAGCAGCTCCACCGCGACACCGACGTCGCTCGTGGCCCGGCGGCTTCCGTTGACGGCGACGACCACCGCACCACGTAGCGCCTGTTGGGACGCGCGCATTGTGTCGAGCGGCGCGTCTATCGCCGCGCGCGTCGCGCGATCGATCGCGTCCACTCGCGCCGTCTTCTGGACGTCTGATTCCTTGGGGAGTCGAAAAGCGGTCAATAGGTGTCGGTAGGCGTCGCTGTCGCGGTCCACGAGCTCCAGCAGCGAATCGCGAAGCGGATGCAGTCGCGAGGCGGCTTCCGCGAGATCCGCGGTTTCTTCCGGTGCGCCGGTCTTCGTCTTCGTGAAACCCGCGACCATGAGGAGTAGCGACACGCCCACGGCTCCGGCGAGCGCGGCCGCGGAGCCGCCGCCCGGCACGGCATCGGTCGATGAAAACGCATCCATCAAATCGGCCAGCGCCATCTCGGCAAACTGAATCGATGGTTGCGGGTCTGGCGTGGGTGGTTCAGCGGTCATTTCTGATCATCTCCGGAAGACGATCTTCCCGCGTTTGATAACAGTCTGAATCGCGGGTGCACCCACGCGAATGAGCTCCGTGAGCGCGCCGTTGACGACGACGGCATCCATCAGTTTGCCTGGCTCGAGGCTGCCGACAGCCGGCGAGCGATCGATGGACCAGGCGGCATTCAACGTGGCGGCGACG
>DASROJ010000227.1:0-7155 GCA_035646975.1 Patescibacteria group bacterium | reverse complement strand
GCGAAGCGCTACCCGCGGCGGCTCTGCCTGGCCGACTCCGGCGGAACCGAGCTGAGCTTCCGGCGGGCGCTGGCCGGCAGTCTTGCGCTGTCGCGCCGCGTGGCGGCCGTCACCGCCGGCCAGAACGGCGGGGGCGACGCGATGGTCGGCATCCTGCTTCCGCCTTCGGTGGCCGGCGCGCTGATCAACGTGGCGGTGATGATGGCGGGCAAGGTTCCGGTGAATCTCAACTACACCACATCGGCCGAGTCGCTCGAGGCGGCCATCGCGCAGTGCGGCATCCGGACCATCTTCACGTCGCGGAAGTTTCTCGAGGCCCTCGAAATGCCCGAACGCGAGGGGATGGTGATGGCCGAGTCGCTCAACGAGGAGATCGGCCCGGCCGCGCGCGCGCTGGCGCTGGCCGCCACGCTGCTTCCCGTGCGTCTCATCGCGGCGTTGTTTCCCGGATCGCGCCGGACGATGGACGACGTCGCGACCATCATTTTTTCTTCGGGCAGCACCGCCGTGCCCAAGGGGGTCGTGCTGACGCATCACAACATCATCTCGAACGTCGAGGCGATGCAGCAGATCTTCGACATCGGACCCGACGACAGGATGATCGGCGTGCTGCCGTTCTTCCATTCATTCGGGTTCACCGCGACGCTCTGGCTGCCGCTGACCAACGGCTTTGCCGCCGTCTATCACAACAACCCGCTGGCGGCGCGGGCGGTGGGCAAGCTTTGCGGGAAGTACCGGATCACCTTCCTGCTGGCCACACCGACTTTCCTGCAGGCGTACGCGAAAGTCTGCACCGAAGCCCAGTTCGCGTCGCTGCGCTACGTAGTGGTGGGCGCCGAGAAGCTGAAAAAGACGCTGGCCGACGCATTCAAGGAGAAGTTCCATATCGAGCCGCTCGAAGGGTACGGCGCCACCGAGCTGTCGCCCGCGGCCACGATGAGCATGCCGGACATCGACGAGCCGGGCAACGAGCAGGTCGGCCACAAGGCCGGGTCGATCGGTCAGCCGATTCCCGGCGTGGCTGCCCGTATCGTCGACCCGGAGACGTTCGTCGATCGCAAGGTGGGAGAAGAAGGACTGCTGCTCATCCGCGGCGCCAACGTCATGAAGGGATATCTCGGCGATCCCGAACGCACCGCCTCCGTCATGCGCGATGGCTGGTACATCACCGGCGACATCGCCAGGTTCGACAACGACGGGTTCATCACGCTGACCGACCGGCTCTCGCGCTTTGCCAAGATCGCCGGAGAGATGGTGCCGCTGGCCGGCGTTGAAGAAGCCATCCAGACCGCCACGGGAGCCACAGAGCAGCGCTGCGTGGTGACCTCGCTGCCGGACCCGGACCGCGGCGAGCGGCTCGTGGCGTTGTTCGTCGGGGAGGATTTCGATCCAGCCTCGGTGCTGGCGCAGCTAACCCAGGCGGGGCTTCCCAACCTCTGGATGCCCCGGCGCGAAGCGTTCCATCGCATCGAGGCGATCCCGTTGCTGGGCACCGGCAAGCTCGACCTCAAGAAGGTCAAGGAGCTGGCCGCGGCGCTCGAAGCAGGCGCCCCGCCGCCCGTCTGATGCCGAACCGGCGCAACCCGCGCCGCCTTTTCCCGTAAGCAGCGCTGACCCGTGCCCCGTGGTATTCTCTGGGCAAATCCACCAGACGTGAGGAGAACGTACCCCGCATGAGCACACGAACAAAGGTGATTCTGGGCCTGATTGCCGTCGGTGTCGTCGTCGCCATCGGAGCGGCGGTGGCCAAGGGCAAGCAGAACAAGGATGTCATGCACGTCAGCGCCGAGGACTCCAAGGTCGCGGACCTCGTATCGCGCGTGACCTGCAACGGCCGCATCGAGGCCAAGAAGAAGGTCGACCTTTCCGCCACGATGTCGGGACAGATCGTCAACCTCGCGGTGCGCGAGGGCGAACGGGTCAAGAAGGGGGACTTCCTGCTGCAGATCGATCGAACGATACTGCAGGCGCAGGCGGATTCCTCCAAGGCGGCGCTGGAGGCGCTCATGGCAGACCGCGAGGCCTCCAAGGCCAATGCCGAGCGGGCGCGGCTCGAGTTCGAGCGGGCCAAGAGCTCCTATTCCGGCGGCGTCCTGTCCGAGCAGGACTTCACCCGGTACCGCACCGACTTCGAGTCCCAGCGGGCCAATTACGACGCGGTGGAGCGCCGCATCGAGCAGGCGCGGGCCTCATTCGTCGGAGCGCGCGACAGCCTGCAGAAGACCACCATCACGGCGCCGATCGAAGGGGTCATCACACGACTGCCGGTTGAAGAAGGCGAAGTCGCCATCATCGGCACGATGAACAACCCGGGCACGGCGTTGATGACCATTTCGGACCTGTCGGTCATCGAGGCGCTGATGGAGGTGGATGAAACCGAGATCCCCTCGGTGAAGGTGGGCCAGACGGCCACCGTCACCATCGACGCCTATTCGGGCAAGACGTTCCATGGCGTGGTGACCGACATCGCGAGCAGCCCGAAGACGATCGCCACGGCCAGCTCGGCCACCAACACGGGGGTCGACTTCGAAGTGAAAGTGAGGCTGGAAGATCCACCCGATGGGCTGCGTCCCGGCCTGTCGTCCACCGCGGAGATCGTGACCGGGTCGAAGGACAAGGTGGTGGCCGTGCCGATCCAGGCGCTGGTGCTGCGCGAGAAGGCGGGTGGCAAGCGCGGGGAAGAGGAAGAGGGAGTCTTCCTGATCGAGGACGGCAAGGCGAAGTTCCAGCCCGTCAAGACTGGCATCACCGGCGAGCTGGACATCGAGATCGCCGAAGGGCTGGCGGCCGGCAGCAAGGTCATCACCGGCCCGTTCAAGACCCTGCGCGAGCTGAAGGAAGGCTCCAAGGTAATCGTCGATCCGCCTCCCAAGGCTCCCACCCCGTGATCGTCCTGGAGACGTTCTGGGTCGCGCTGCGCTCCCTGCGGGCTCACCCGCTGCGCACCTTCCTGACGCTTCTCGGCGTGATCATCGGTGTGATGACCGTTGTGACCGTGGTTTCGATCATCAGCGGCCTGAATCTCTACGTCCGTGAAAAGGTCCTCACCCTCGGCGTGGACGTCTTCGTGGTCACCAAGATGGGAATCATCACCAGCCGTGAGGCCTTCATCGAGGCCATCAAGCGGAAGAACGTGACGATGGACGAGCTCGACGCCGTGGTGGCGCGCTGCGAGTCGTGCGAGATGGTGGCCGGCTCGGTGAACGGGCGCAAGCCGGTCAAGCACGAGGAAAAACGTCTGCCCGACGTCACCATCACCGGCGCCACGGCCAACCTGATGGAGCTCAACGCGCTGGACCTGGAGATGGGGCGCTACCTGTCGGACTCCGAGGTGAGCCACTCGCGCCCGGTCGCGGTCATCGGCGCCGACGTGCGCGAGGAGCTGTTCGCCGGGCTCGACCCGATCGGCCAGATGATCAAGATCGACGACACTCCCTACAAGATCGTCGGCCTGCTGGAGAAGAAAGGCAGCGTCTTCGGCGAGACGCAGGACAAGGTGGTCCACATTCCGCTGACGTCGTTCGTCAAGAACTTCGGCACGCGACGCAGCGTCGACATCTTCGTCAGGTCGGGAAACGAAGGGTTGATGCCGCACACGCAGGACGAGGTCCGCGCCATCCTGCGAGGGCTGCGCAAGACGACGTATCACGACACCGATCCGTTCGATTTCGTCACCGCGGCGGCGCTGCAGACGCTCTGGCAGGGCATCAGCGCCGTCGCGTTCTCGCTGATGATATTCATCTCTGGCATCTCTCTCGTGGTGGGCGGCATCGTGATCATGAACATCATGCTGGTGTCGGTGGCCGAGCGCACCCACGAGATCGGCGTGAGGATGGCCCTGGGGGCGCGGCGTGGCACCATCCGCCTGCAGTTCCTCCTGGAGGCCGCCATGATGGCGCTGGCCGGCGGCGCCGTGGGCGTGGCGATCGGCGCGATGATCGGGGCGGCCATCGGCGCCTTCTCCCCGCTGCCGGTGGCGGTGACGGCGCGCACCGTGGTTGGCGCGCTGGTGATCGCCACCAGCGTGGGAATCATCTCGGGCGTCGTTCCGTCGATCAAGGCGTCGCGTCTTTCACCGGTCGAAGCGCTCAGGCAGGAGGGTTGATGTTCACCCGCGGTGTGAGGGAGAACATGATCTTCGCGGTGCGCGGCGTGGCCGACCACAAGCTGCGCTCGTTTCTCACCGTGCTCGGCATCATCGTCGGCATCGCCACCATCATCAGCATGGTGTCGCTCATCCAGGGGTTCAACGACCAGGTTCTCGCGTCGTTTCAGCGCTACGGCTCCACGCTGGTGCAATTCCAGAAGCTGGAGCCGCGCTTCGGCGACCCGACCCAGGCGCCCGAGGATCAG
Organism: Patescibacteria group bacterium; assembly: GCA_035646975.1. Classification (GTDB taxonomy): domain Bacteria; phylum Acidobacteriota; class Polarisedimenticolia; order JACPZX01; family DASXTC01; genus DASROJ01. Next base: position 2,802 of record DASROJ010000227.1, on the reverse strand, counting down.
CGCAACCGCAAGAACCTCACGCTGGATGACGCCCGGGCCCTCAAGGAGCTGTGCCCGTCCATCGCGGCCGTGTCACCCGAGCGCTACCAGTACATCGGCGGCAAGGTGAGGTACGGATCGCACGAAGCCAACGGGCCCACCATCGGCGGCACGAACGAGGACTATCCGCTCGCCAACAACAGCGCCCTGACCGAAGGGCGGTTCTTCACTCCATCGGAAGTCGAGCGTTCGATGCAGGTGGCCGTGGTGGGGGCCGACGTCGTCGAGTCGCTCTTTCCGCACTCCGATCCAATCGGCCGCGTCATCACCGTGGAGGGAAAACCGTTCACGGTGATCGGCGTGCTCGAGAAGAAGGGCTCGTTCATGTTTCACGCCTCCGACAACATGCTCTTCATCCCGGTCACCGAGTTCGATCGCATCTATCCAAACATCCAGAAGGATCAAGGATGCGTCATCGCCACCATCCCGAAGACGCCCGAGCTGATGCAGAAGGCGATGGACGAAGGAGTCGACGTGCTGCGACGGCGCCGCGGTGTGGCGTTCAACCAGCCCAACGACTTCGCGATCCGGACCCCCGATGTCTTCATCAACACCTACAACCAGGTGACGGGGGGCATCAGCATGGTGCTCATCTTCATCTCGGCGGTGGGCCTGGTGGTGGGCGGCGTCGGCGTGATGAACATCATGCTGGTGTCGGTCAAGGAGCGCACCCGCGAGATCGGCGTTCGCAAGGCGATCGGCGCCCGCCGGCCCGACATCGTGCAGCAGTTCCTGACCGAGGCGGTCACCTTGACGGGCATCGGCGGGGTGGCCGGCGTGGCGCTGGGCATCGGAATCTCCGCGGCCGTGGCGAAGTTTTCGCCCATTCCCGCGACCACCCCCTGGTGGGCGGTCGTGGTGGGGCTGGTGGTTTCCGTGTCCGTGGGCCTCTTTTTCGGCATCTACCCGGCCTGGAAGGCGGCCCGGCTCGACCCGATTGAGTCGCTTCGATATGAGTGACGAACTCGCATTTCGGTGATTGACACCCCGAAAGGCTTCTGGTAGGGTTCTCGCAATATTGGTCCGCGAGTCAAATCGATATGCAGATGAGTGCACAAGCGTTCTAGAGGACCTGGCTTCGATGCAGGTCCTTTTTGTATTTCAGGGCGCGGCATTCGACGATTCGACCCGCGGCGCCAAGGCGTCCATCAAGGGCGCCCCCTCACGCGGAGGGGAGTTCCGCTGACGTGCGGTAGTCGGTAAGTGCGGTGACCCCGGACTCCGACTCTACCCATTGAGAAGGAGTACGGCAGTGCGTGTCACTGGCACCGTGAAGTGGTTCAACGACGCGAAGGGATTCGGATTCATCACGCGTGAGGACGGCCAGAAGGACGTCTTCGTTCATCACTCGGCCATCCAGGGAAGCGGCTTCAAGTCGCTGGCGGAAGGCGAGCGCGTCGAGTTCGACGTGGTGCAGGGCCAGAAGGGCCCCGCCGCAGAAAACGTGAAGAAGGTCGGGTAACTCGGTTCTCGATCGGGGCCGCTCCGGCATCGCCGGGGCGGCCTTTGTCGTTTCAAGGGCCCAGCCACCGCGACCGGTCCATCCAGGGCCTCAGCCCGCCCGATGCCACGAGGCTCGCTCCGTCGAATTCGGAGTATGATCTCGGCAGCCACCACATAACACGGAAATGTAGAAGCAATCCAATTGTAGTTAGAGGGCCTCTAAGCTGGTGCGCGTGAAAGGAGTTAGCCATGTTCGGACGAACAGCTGTCCATCTTCTTTTCAGGCTCATGGGCGCGCGAAGCAAGCTATTCGTCTACATCGCCTCAGGAGCGGAGGTCATCCTCTCTGCATGCATTGCCTTCGCACTCATGACGACGGTTGACAACGACTGGTTCGTGAGGTTTGGCGTTGGGCTGTCTGTCTGGTTGTACTGCTTCCGCGCGATCATCCAGTTCCTCGTTCAGAAACAAGTTTACGAGCGCAGCCTAGCACCTGCAGACATCGACTCCTCGAACGCGGTTCTTTCGATGTCAGGAGCGCTACGTCAAGATGCGACGACTATCACGGCGGGCTCTGACGCCCCAGCGCCTGCTCCAGAGCAGGCATGGTACGAGTCAAAGCTTGTCCAGAGAATCTCACTGATTGCGATCCCAGTGCCGTTCGTCGTCGGAATGATTATCATGAGGGCCATGGAGTAATCGGCACGACAGCCCTCTAACAACACGCTGCACCCGCCGCCGGGCGTCGGGCTCGGCGCGGACTTCGTCCGCACTGTCGCCAGCCGCGGGTGAGCGTGGGCGTTAGGCGTCGAAGGCAAAGGGGTCGTGATGGCTCGAGAACAGCTTGTTTCCGTGGGCGGGCTGATCGACGAAGTCCACGCTACCTTGTGCGTGTATGCACCAGATCTCAATCCAAAGACGGTTTCTTTGGTACTCGGTTGTGAACCGACACGTAGCCACCAGCGTGGCGAGGCACTTGGGGCGCGTCGTATTCCTACTTCAACGGGGGCATGGCTGCTTGAGGCCGTTACAACATCCTCAGATCAGCTTGAGCCTCAAATCGACGAACTGCTGGGTCTAGTTACCTCTGACCTTCAAGCCTGGGCTCGGCTTCTGCGAGATCATGAAATTAGAATCTCCTGTACACTTAACATTCGCGAATGGTCACGTGGCTTCGTCTTGTCGGCAGGGGCACTGAAGGCTCTGGCCGACCGCGGCATCGCTCTGGACTGCACCATCTATTACGTAGGTGAAGACGACGCCTAACAACACGCTGCACCCGACGCCGGGCGTCGGGCTCGGCGCGGACTTCGTCCGCAC
>DASROJ010000226.1:0-5928 GCA_035646975.1 Patescibacteria group bacterium | reverse complement strand
CGCTGGCCCGGCAGGGGCCGCGCGCGTTCTATGAAGGATCCCTCGCCGAGGCGATCGCCGCCGACATGCAACGACACGGCGGCCTGATCACCCGCGGCGATCTCGCGGGATACAAGGCGCTCGAGAAAAAGCCTCTGGTCGCCCGCTACCGCTCCTATGACATTCTCACCGTGCCCCCGTCGAGCGCCGGTGGCGTGAGCCTGATCGAGATGCTCAACATGCTCGAGCCGCACGACCTGAGATCGCTCGGGCACAACTCGTCGGCCTATGTGCATCTTGTCTCCGAGGTCATGAAGCGGGCCTACGCAGACAGGTCACGATGGCTCGCCGACCCCGACTTCGTGAGTATCCCGGTGCCCGCCCTGCTGTCGCGGGAGTACGCGGCTTCCAGGATGGCGGGGTTCGATCCGCAGCGCGCCACCCCCGTCGAGACGCTTGGCCCCGGGGATCCGCTGGCCCTGGAGAAGCCATCGACGACCCACTTCTCGATCATCGACGAGGCGGGCAACATTGTTTCGAATACCTACACGCTCAACGAACGGTTTGGAAACGGCGCCGTGGTCGAAGGTCTGGGGTTCCTGCTGAACGACGAGATGGATGATTTCAGCGTGAAACCGGGACAGCCGAACCTGTTCGGCCTGATCGGCGGAGAAGCCAACTCGATCGCCCCCGGCAAGCGGATGGCCTCCTCGATGACGCCGACCCTCGTGCTCGAGCGCGCCGAATCGTCGCCGGCGACCGCGTCGGCTCCGGCGCGGCCCGTGCTGGTGCTCGGCTCGCCGGGCGGGGCGGTCATCATCAGCGCCGTTCTCGAGGTGCTGCTGGACATCGTCGACTTCAGAATGGAGCTGCAGACGGCGGTCGACGCGCCGCGGTTTCACCATCAGTGGCGGCCAGACCGGATCTTCCTGGACAAGGACGGTTTCCCTTCGGACGTGATCGAGGCGCTGAGGCGGCGCGGGCATGACGTCGTCGAACGCGCGCCCCGCGCCGAGGTACAGGCGATCTTCGTCGACCGCGAGACGGGGTGGCTGCGCGGGGCATCCGATGCCCGAGGCTTCGGCCTGTCGAGCGGCTACTGATGACCGCCGAGCAGGCGGCGTCCCGATCCGTGGCCGTGTTCGGCTCGTCCGATCCGATCGAGACCGACCCGCTCTACGAGACCGCCCGGCAGGTGGGCCGCCTGCTCGCGAGAAGCGGCTTCGTCGTGGTGACCGGGGGTTACGCCGGCGTGATGGAAGCCGCCAGCCGCGGCGCGCTCGAGGCGGGCGGGACGACCCTGGGGATCACGACGCGCGCGCTGTCTCCGCTTCGCGCGGCGCCGAACCCCTACCTGACGCTGCATCTGGAGGAAGCCGACCTGTTCGACAGGACCCGTGAATTGATCGGGCGGAGTGCCGGTTATATAATCCTGCCCGGCAAGGCGGGAACTCTCGCGGAGCTGACATTTCTCTGGGCCCTGAACAGGGCGCGGCTCCTGCAGGACCGGCCGATCGTCCTGCTTGGCGCCTCCTGGCGGAGTTATCTCGAACAGGTCGCGACGCTCGCGCTGGTGGATCGGCGCGAGATCGAGATTACGCATGTCGCCGCCACGCCGGAAGAAGCCGTCGACATGATCAGGAGCAGGATTTGACCGGATTCGGGATGAGCGGGACATGAGCATGGAGGGGATCCTGGACGCGCCAGCCTCCCCGGCGCCGCTGTCGGAGGCAAGGGAGATCCCCAAGGGGATCGTGCGCGACTACTTCGAGACCATCGTCATCTGTGTCATCTTCGTGATTTTCGCCCGGGCGTTCGTCTTCCAGCAGTCGAAGATACCCACCGGCTCGATGATTCCGACGCTGCTGATCGGCGATTACATCATGGTGAACAAGTTCGTGTACGCGCCCACCACCATGTCCTGGGAAAAGGCGCTGCTTCCCGTCCGGGACATCAAGCGCGGCGATATCATCGTGTTCAAGTATCCCGACGAGCCAGAGAAGGATTACATCAAACGGGTCATCGGGCTGCCCGGCGAGTTTCTCGAGGTCAAGAACAAGACGGTCTACATCAACGGCACTCCGCTCGACGAACCCTACAAGATCCATGAGACGGACCTGAACCCCGATTCATGGAACCAGATAAAGGAAGGCGATGCCCCGCTCTCCTCGGCGCAGCCTGCGCCGCACCGCTGGAGCTATCGCGAGCACGACTTCGACTTCAGCCAGGTCCTGATACCTGAAAACAGCTTCTTCTGCATGGGCGACAACCGCGACAACTCCAAGGACAGCCGATCCTGGGGGTTCGTTCCGCGGGGTAACGTCAAGGGCAAGGCCTTCATCATCTGGTGGTCGTTCCGTGGAGAAGAAGGCGAATACGTCCGCACGAGCGTGCTCGACCACGTGAAGAGCATCGGCAACAAGCTCCTCCACTTCCCTTCCAAGTCACGCTACCGGCGCTGCCTGCGGTTCATCACCTAGCCACAGGAGAGTCCAGGTCATGCCGGTCATCACGAAGGAGGTCACGCTGCTGCATCGCCTGCAGAAAGCGGCCGAGCCATCGGAGATCCACTTTTCTCCCGGCGACCGGGTCACCATCCTCAGGGAATGGGCTGAGTTCTATCTCATCAAGACGACCGACGGGAAGGTGCTCAACGTGAAGAAAGAGTACGTCGACCCGTCCGCCTGACCCGCCCTGGCGCGATCACCGCCTCACTTCCTCGCCGCTCCAGGCGCCACCGACCCCGTGGGGCTGATGGCGGCTTCCCGCATGCCGATCCTGATGAACGACGATCGACCGAACCGCGCATCATCACGCCGTGGGAAGTCGGCCCGGTAATGAGCGCCCCGGCTCTCCTGACGCGAAATCGCGCTGCGCGCCACGAGCCCGGCCACGGTGGCCATGTTGATCGCCTCGAGGCCCGAGCGGGTGACGCGCGGCGCGGCGCCGCCGAGCCCCTGGTCTGCCGGCGATTCAGCCAGCGCCTCGAGCAGATCGATCGCCTCGCCGATGCCGCCGCCGGTCCGGACGATCGCGAGGTCCTTCCAGCTCTCCAGCCGGACGGCGCGCATGATTTCCGCCGCCCTGGCCTCTTCGCAGCCTCGAGCGCGGGGAAGGGCCACCTTGGAAGGATCGGGCGGCTCCCCCGTGACCACACCCGCTGCCCGATCCTGCAGCGCCGCCAGTCCTGCACGGGCCCCGAACACCAGCCCCTCGAGCAGCGAGTTGCTCGCCAGACGGTTCGCGCCATGCACGCCGGTGCACGCCACCTCGCCGGCAGCGTACAGCCCGCGGACCGAGGTGCGCCCCAGCGCATCGGTCGCCACCCCGCCCATCAGGTAATGCGCCGCGGGGGCGACCGGGACCGGCTCGCGCGCCATGTCGATGCCGTACCGCGCGCAGGTCGCGGTGATGCGTGGGAAGCGCCCCTCGAGAAACCCGGCGTCCAGGTGCGTCATGTCGAGCAGCACATGGTCGGCGCCGCTGCGCGCCATCTCGGCCTGTATCGCGCGGGCGACGACATCGCGCGGCGCCAGCTCGCCCCTTGGATCGGCATCCAGCACGAAACGGCGTCCCTGCCCGTTTCGCAGAAGACCTCCTTCTCCGCGCAGCGCTTCCGAGAGCAGGAAGTGCGGCGCCCCCTCGACGTGGAGCGACGTGGGATGGAACTGCACGAACTCCATGTCGCGCAGCAGCGCGCCGGAGCGCCAGGCAATCGCCACGCCGTCTCCGGTGGCCTGGGGCGGATTGGTCGTCTCCAGGTAGACCTGACCGATACCACCGCTTGCCAGCACCACCGCGTCGGCTTCGAGGATCCGGACCTGTCCCGTGGTCTCGTCGAGCACCTCGAGGCCGCAACAGGAACCGTTGGCCAGGAGGAGATCCACCGAATAGGTGTGCGGGAGAAAAGTGATGCCGGGCAGCGTGGTGGCCTTGCGCCACAGGGCGCGGAGGATCTCGCGGCCGGTGGAATCGCCATGGGCGTGCAGGATTCGCCGGGCGCTGTGGGCCGCTTCGCGCGTGAAGGCCAGCTTGCTGCCTTCACGGTCGAACTGGGCGCCCCATTCGATGAGCTGGGTGATGTACCGCGGCCCTTCTCCCACCAGCACCCGCACGGCCTCTTCGTCGCACAGTCCGTCGCCGGCTGCCAGGGTGTCACGGTAGTGCAGGCCGACCTGGTCCTCGTCGGAAAGCGCCACGGCGACGCCTCCCTGCGCAAGGTCGGTATTGCTGTCGCGCGCGGTGTCCTTGGCCAGCAGGGCGACCGAGCAGCCCCCCTCGGCAGCCTCGATGGCCGCCCTCAACCCGGCCACGCCGCTTCCCACGACGATCACATCGTGGCGCGCGGCGGAGCTGGCGACCTCGCCGGTCTGCATCGGCTGCCTACAACCCCACCAGCTTACGGAAGAAGCCCCTGCGCTCCTCCGCCTGCTTGAGAAGGATCTCCTCGAACTCTCCCTTGTCGAAGAAGAGCCCCTGGCATGTGCCGCACCGGTCGACTTCAACGCCGTCGATGTGCTTTGCCGACATGTCGTGGCCGCACTTGGGACACTTCATGTGGTGCAGCTCGCGGAGGGTGCGCTTCTCGCCGTCGACCTGCTGCGCCGCAAGATCCTTGAGTCGTTGCTCGTGTTGGCGCCGGGCCTGCCTGAGCAGCTCTGTCTCGTGGCGCGCGAACCACTCGTTTTCGACCTTGTGCCTGACTTCGTCCGTCATCTATCGCGGCTCCTATGACATTGGGGCTGTACCAGGCGTTTCATGCGATGACCCGTGCGGCGTTCAGGGTCCGGGGGATGTGGCAGGCTGGCGCGAATGATGCGGGATTATATCATGACCCGTCAACGTTGCATTGACACCTCTCGAACGTGCTGCCTATAATTCCTGTGCCTCGCGTCACTTATGGTCCCGGCCCTGTCACGGAAGCGAGCCCGAGACCCATGCCACTTTCTCTGTTCCATCTGCACGGCGACCTGAAGGATCTTCGCTTTCCCCGGCTTCTCGCCGCGTTGCGCGACGATGCGTTCACGGGCGTGTTCCAGGCCACCAGCCGCGCGGCAGACCAGGCCGGACCGGACGACGGTGAAGTCACCCGCGAGGTTCACTTTGCCTCGGGTCACATCGCCTGGGCCATCTCCACCGACAAGGAGGAAAGCCTCCGTTCCTATCTGCTGCGCACCGGGACGGTGAACGACGCCCGGTGGGCCGAGGCTGAGGAAAAAGCCCACGAAGGCACCCTCCGTCAGTCGCTCATCAGCCTCGGCATCGTCAACGCGCGCGAGCTGACGCAGATCGAGAAGGGGCGGGCCGAGGAGATCGTCCTGGCGCTTTTCTCGGCGCGCGAAGGCGAGTACCGCGTGCGGGAACGTCAGTTGTCACCGGGAACGCCCGACCTGAAGATCGACCCTCGCCCGTTGATCCTGAAGGGCGTGCTCGAAGGCGGAGACCGCTCGCTGATCCTCGATGAAGTGGGATCCCTCGACACGGTCTATGTCGTCAAGCGACCGGCGCTGGACGAGCCGGGGCTGAGTCTTCCCGGCGAGTTCCAATCCGTGCTTCGCCACATCGACGGCAAGCGATCGATCGCCCAGATTTGCTCGCTGACTTCCCTGCCGGACTACTTCGTCTGTTCGATCTTCGCCGCGTTGAGCATGATCGGAGCGGTGCGCCGCAATTATGAAAAGACGCAGCCGAAGCCGCGCGGCGAGATCGTCAAGGGAATCGAGGTTGCGCCGGCCGCCCCGGGCCAGCAGCCGGATCCCCCGGCCACTCCGCCCGCCGTGGAGGTGGACGATATCTCCCGGACACCCGTACAGGAGTTGCTGCCCGCTCCGGAACCGGAGAGCGAGCCGGCGATCGAGTTGCAGCCCGAGCCGACGCCGCCGCCAATTTCAAGACAACCGTTTCCAGGCGAAGGTCCCATCACCAGCCTGGAAGCTTCCCTCGATCAGG
>DASROJ010000225.1:0-7779 GCA_035646975.1 Patescibacteria group bacterium | reverse complement strand
TTCCATGGCTGGCTTCATCCCTGTGGATGTATGATCTCGTAATCAACCTCGAACGCCCGTTCCACGTCAGGGAGCGCACGATGACCCGGCACGGAAAGTCAGCGCATGTCGTGGTGGCGACCCTCGTGACCATCCTGTCCTGGTCGATGGTTGAGGCCGCCTCGACGACCCCGTCGTCCCTTCTGGAGACCTCTCCGGCCTGGAGCGTCGAGGGTCAACTGGCGGGAGCCCAGCTCGGCTGGGTCGTCTCCCGCGCCGGCGACGTGAATGGAGACGGCTACGACGACGTGGTGATCGCAGAACCTCAGTTCCAGAACAAAGGGCGGGTGACGCTGTACCTCGGCTCGCCCACCGGGCTCTCCATGGCGCCGGTCTGGTCGGCTACAGGAGACTCTCCTGGAATCGAGTTCGGATACGCAATTGCGGGCGCAGGAGACGTGAATCGGGACGGCTTTGCCGATGTGGTCATCGGCGCGCCGTTCTATGCAGGTTGGAACGGCAGGGCCTACCTCTATTACGGTTCGCCTGAAGGGTTGCCGCTCACTCCGAGCTGGACTGGAGCATGCAACTGCTCCGGCGCGGTGCAATTTGGGCGGGCGGTTGGGGCGGCGGGTGACGTGAACGGCGACGGCTACGACGACGTGATCATCGGCGCGCAGGGGTTCTACTTCGCCGGATCCCCCGAACAGGGCGCGGCCTTCGTCTACCTCGGTTTCTCCGGCGGCCTGTCGGCAGCTCCGGTGTCGACCGTCCTGGGGCCACCCCAGACCAGCGGCCACTTCTCCGCCTTCGGGGCGACCGTCGGTTCGGCCGGCGACGTGAACGGCGACGGTTTCGGTGACGTGGTCATTGCGGCCCCCGAGTACGACAATCCTCAGACCGAGCAGTCCGAGCTGGGCAGGGTCTTCGTTTACTCCGGTTCTACAACCGGCCTCATGGGCTCCGCGCCCTGGATGGTGACATCCACTCAGCAGGGGGCGAGGCTGGGTTTTGCGACGGCGGCGGCGGACTTCAATGGCGACGGCTATTCGGATCTGGCCGTTGGTGCGCCGTTCTATGACGGCACGGCGGAAAACGAGGGGTTGTTGCAGGCTTACTACGGTTCGCCAGCTGGCCTTCCGATCACGCCGAGCTGGACTGCGCTCGGTGGCTCGGCGAACCGGTGGCTGGGAAACTCGGTGAGCGCGGCTGGTGATGTCGACGGGGACGGATACGAAGACCTCGTGACGGGGGCGCCCAACTGGGTCGACAACCAGCGCAGCGTCGGCGCCGTGCTGGTAGCGTTCGGATCTCCCGGCGGATTTCCGCCCGGGCCTCTGGGTCTGATCCGCACCGGCTCGGACCAGAGTTCATCTTTTGGCTCGTCGGTCTCAGGCGCGGGAGACGTGAACGCCGACGGTTCGGCGGACCTCGTCGTCGGTGCTCCGGACTTCACAAGCCCCGTCAGCGGTCTGCAGCACGTCGGCAAGGCGTTGCTTTACCTCGGCCTTTTCTCGACGATCGATCGCGACGGCGACGGACTCGCTCCAATGGGTGGCGACTGCGATGACCGGGACGCCACGAGATTCGCCCGGCCGCAGGAGGCGACAAACCTGACCTTCGTCGACAACGACACCCTGAGCTGGGATGGCCAGACATTGTCCGACGGCAGCGGCGTAACGTTTGATGTGATCCGCTCCGGCTCTGCCGGCAACTTCGTCTCCGGCGCGACCTGCGTGGAGCGACAGGACGGCAACGACACCCTCGCGTTGGACCCCGCGGGGCCTCCTCCAGGCACGATCTACTACTACCTCGTGCGTGCCGATAACGACTGCCGAGGCAGTGCGGGAATGGGGTCGCTGGGAACGACTTCAGCGGGAGCCGCTCACGTGGGTCTGGTTTGTCGTTGAGGGGCCACAGGGCACCAACGCCAATCCCTCACGCCCGCGCCTCCGCCTTCGACCTGACGACAGGGGCGTCATCGGCCGCGCGTGTCTGCCACCACAGCGCGTAGGCGCTTACGATGTAGACGCCGGCGGCCAGCAGCGACAGGGCCCTGATGCCGATGGCCAGGCTGGCGGCTTCGAGCGCGCCGCCCAGAATGACCCCGAGCATGTTGCAGCCCAGAGCAAGATGCGATGATCGCGTCTGCTTGAACGCCGCGGCGAAGACGAAGCTGGAGAAGACCACCGGCAGCGCCAGGATGAGCGAGGCCATCACGCCGCCGCCGGGTATCGGCAGGAAGGCGTCGAACGGAGTGAAGTAGACCAGCACGAGCACGGTGATCAGCATCAGGTAGCCGTTCCGGATGCCGGGGGCTTTGCCTGCCTCGACCAGCGCGTTGGCGATCAGGATCATCACCATCACCGCCAGGATCACCGCCGCGTTGACCACCCAGGTCGCACCGAACAGCAATGACGTCCTCGCGATGGCCGATGTCTCCACCAGCATGAAGGCCGCGCCCATCAGGAACATGTGCGCGTCCATGCCGAACACCAGCCCGGTGCGGTGGACGGTGTCCTCCACGGCCGTCCGCATCATCGACCGGCGCACCAGGAACGAGCCGACGCCCAGCAGCAGTCCGAGCGCGCAGAGGTAAACCCACGGATAGTGGTACGGGTTGACGTACAGGAAGGGCCAGTCGTCGGTGGCCCCGGCGATGTTGCCCGTTCCGTACTCGGCGGTGGCGTCCACCGCCCCGATGCCGGCCAGGCTCGACCGGTCGATCTTCGCCAGCCCGGGCCCGGCGATATATGTCACCCCGCTGTCGTACGTTCCAGCCCGAAGCGCGAGCGGCTCGTACCCCGCGGCGTTGGCCAGGGTTCGGAAGAGCCTCTGGCCGACCCAGGTCCGCCATCCCACGGCGAAGGTCATCACGACCAGCCCGTGGTCCTCGTCCACCAGACGCAGCGCCTCGCGCATGCTCTGCTCGGTATAGACATAGAACTCCAGCCGCACTGAAGACATGCTGCTCAGCGCGGTCTGACTGTCGAGCAGGCCGAACACCACCAGGTCGAATTTCGGCGCCGTCGGATCGAGCGCGCGTCGTCGAAAGAAAGCCCGGGCATCGTTGACGACGGTGTGGGCGCGGCCGGGACCGTACGGGTGCTCGGGGTGAAGCTCGGTGCCGAGCTTCAGGATCGACGGGTCGATGTCCACTGATGTGACGTCGCGGGAGCCGGCGCGCAGCGCTGCCGATGTGTCGTTGCCCATCCCCGAGCCCACCACCAGCACCCGATCGAGACGACCCAGCAGCTTGTACGGCATGTTGTAATAGGACGCGATGTCGTCCAGCCGGCCATCGGAGGCGGCCACCGCGGGCGCTGACAGGTCGATCGCCCGCTGGAAGTAGTCGTGGTTGACGCGCAGCGTGTAGCCTTCGCTCTTGAGCTCTGGGATGCCCGGCGTGAGACTGATCCGGTAGTAGGGGCTCCAGACGAGCCGCTCGCCGGGAAGCTTTGAAAGCTGTATCACGCCGACCAGCAGCGGCCATGCGATGAGGCAGGTCACGAAGCTGGCCTTCGACCCGCGCGTCCAGGCGAAATAGGCGAGCAGCAGGAAGCAGGGCAGCAGCCAGACCTGCGGACCGGAGCCCACGAACGAAAGCAGCGTGAACGCCGCGGAGCCCACCAGCGCTCCGAACACATTGACGGAATAGGCCTTCAGCGGTCGAAGCTGGCTGAACAGACGTCCTGTTTCCTGGCCGATCGGATAGAAGATCAACGCCGACGCCGTGAACAGCAGCGCGATGATCCCGAACGACGTCAGCCCGACCAGGAGCAGAAGCTGCCACTGGGGAATGGTCCCCACCAGCGAGCCCAGCACGGGATAGCTCTTCAGCTGATCGGCCAGCTGCGGCGACACGATGGAGCCGCGCCAGGTGTCGAGTGACGGATCGGGAAAGAACAGGTTGGTCAGGTGCAGTTTTTCGCTGAAGGCCGCCACCAGCGACACGCAGGCAAGCAGCGCCGTGGACCACCACCAGCGGATCGGGCGACGGTCGGCCACGTAGAGTCCGAGGCCCAGTCCGATGAAGGCGGCGAACAGGGCGAAGTTCTTGAAGTAGGCAAAGACGCGCACCTCGCTGGCCAGCCAGCGGATGAGCACCAGCTCGAGGAAGAGCCCCAGTGCCGAGATCGCAAAGAGATCCAGCCGAAGACGAGAGTCGGCGACGCTTGATTCCTTCATCAGGACTCCTCAGAACCCCGCAGGGTGGCTCAAGTGTAATGATGTCAGTATGATGCCCGGGAATTTACCGCGAAAGCGGAGATCAATCAATGGCGAACCTCAGGATAAAGTGAAGAACGTGCGATAACGGTCGACACCCTGCCCGTTTCGGGAAAGGACCCTTTGCGAGACATTGCCGCGCGCGTGGCCAGAACGCTGCTCAACGCCTCTCCGATCGACCGTGGCCGACGTTATGCCGCCAACAGGCTGTTCAGGTATCTGAAGTCGGACACCTGTCGCGAGGCAAAGGTCTCCGGCGGACTGGACGCGGATCTTCGCATGCTGCTCAAGCTCGACGAGTACCCCGAGTACATGCTCTGGATGCTTCCGGATTTCGATGCGGAGCTGCTGTCGGCCTGCCGCCCTTACATTCCGAAGGGGGGCGTCTGCGTCGATGCCGGCGCCAATGTCGGCCACTGGTCGCTGGTGTTCTCCCGGTTTGTCGGCCCCGCCGGACGAGTCTACGCATTCGAGCCGTTTCCGGATTTCTACCGGCGGCTCGGGCAGAACGTCGCCCTCAACCACCTGGGCAACGTCGAAACGATCCCGTGCGCGCTGAGCGACCGGAACGGGTCGATATCGTTCGACGGGGCAGCGTGCCATCTCGCCTGGGCCAACGGCGCCGCCGCGGGGCCGCAGCTCCAGGTCCCGTGCGTCACGTTGAGCGATTTCATCCAGCAGCAGGCGTTGGCCCGGCTGGACTTCGTCAAGATGGACATCGAGGGGGCCGAGCTGCTGGCCCTGCGCGGCATGGAGCCGATTTTCAGGAGGGGCTGGAGGCCGGCGTTCTGTCTGGAGCTTCACGAGGTCCTTTGCCAGGGACTCGGCTACTCGACGGTGGATATCAAGAATTATCTGGCCGGGTGGGGATACACCGGCTGGATTCTTCATCGAGGCCGGAGGCTGAGCATGGACAGGCAGGCGACGCACGAGCTGTCCAACGCCCTGTTCCTTCCCGCGGCGCCAGCCTGACAAACAGAACATTCTCAGCAGACGCCTGTCTTGCGTCCCCCCCGCCCAGAATCATGTTGACTGACGATCTTCGCTGTGGATCATGTCTGCGGAATGTCGTACAAGTCCCGCAGGACAAGGCATTCGCGGGGACGCGGATGCCGCCGGGCCATCCAGACGACAATGCAGGAGCGGGTGAGTGGAGAGTCTGACCATGCCGCGTGAGGCAGACATCGAGCCGTTGCCGTCGGAGGCAGCCGGGGCCCCCCGTTGGGCAGAGGGGCTCGAGTGGCTGGCCGCCCTCGCTGCGGTGCGCATCCTGGTCATGCTCGGGATCGGCTGGCTCACCGGTGGGCGCCACTTCACCGACGACTGGGTGTTCGAGCTGGGTTTCATCAAGGACCCGTTCCAAATCCTGATGTCGCGTGAAGGAGAAGGCGCCCCGTACCAGCCGCCGCTCGCCCCGTTCATGTCGTTTCTGTTCGGCGCTCCCTTCGTGGGTCTGCTGCCGTCGTTCTACGCCATTCGATGCTTCTCGATCCTGGGCGAGCTGGCGGCCTGGCCCATCGTCTGGCGTCTGCTGACAACGGCCGTCGGGTCGATCCGGACGCAGCGGCTTTTGGCGCTGACCTATGTCCTGATGCCGGTGGGTTGGGCCACGACCTCCTTGTTCGCGGAAGAAGAGCCGATCGCGATGTTGTGCTTTGCCGCGATCATGCTGCTGGTGCTGAAGGGGCGCATCAAGTGGGCAATCCTGCTGGCCAGCATCGGCGTCGTGACGGCGAAGGTCTACTTCCTCATACCCCTGCTGGCGCTGACCGCGGGACCCAAGCCCGGCTCTCTCAAGGAATGGCTCAGGCGGCTGGCGCTTGCGGTGGGGCCCATCGCGCTGGTGTATGGCATCGTCCAGTTCTCCCTCTGGCAGCAGCACAGGGCATCACCGTTGATGGAATTCACGCCGCACGGGATCCACAGCACATCGATATGGGTGCTGATCCGCGCCTGGCTCGATCTTTCCCTGGAATCCACAAAGCACCTCTCGATGCTCACGGGATTCCTCACCGGGATCACGCCGCTCGTGGTGGCGCGCGTCAGAAGAATCCCTTGCGAAGGGATGACACTGGTGCGGATCATGACGGCGATGATTCTTTTCGTCTTCATGTGGTTCTACCACTGCGACCCGGAGTATTACCTCATCGTGACGCCGGGTATCCTGATCTGCTTTCCGCCGGTGGCCGCCGTGCTGATCGCGGTTGTCGGGCTTGCGATCCCGTATGCGATCAACCTTTTCTACGGCGTCGCCATGGCCCGTGAGGCGGCCACCGAAGAAGGCAAGACAGTGATCGTCCACCTGTACGACCGCTTCGTTCACTGGGATCCAGACACGTGGCACACGATTTCGCTGCTGGCCCTGTGCGCGCTCAGCCTCACCATCACCCTGTGGCTCACCCTGCAGGTGGCCCGCGCGCCCCGCTCGGTCCGCCCGATCCGCCGCGCCGGCGGGGCCAGTGGACGGAGCTGAGGCAGAACTGAGGCAGAATTGACGCACATGGGGCGACTCCTCCCCCCCGCGATTGTCCTGGCCGCCATCATCTTTTATGTGGCGACGCTGGCCCCGGGCCTGCTCTGGGGCGACTCGGCGAAATTTCAGCGGATGGCCTGGCAGGAGGATCTTCGCTTCGACGAAACCGGCCATCCGCTCTGGGTGCTGCTGGCGCATCCGCTCACACGCATGCCCGGGCTCGACCCGGCCGGTGCGTGCAACCTGCTTTCCGCCCTGCTCTCGGCGCTGGCGTTGTGGCCAGCCTTCCGGATCATGCGACGTCTCGGAGCGTCTTCAGCCAGCGCCACGCTGGCCAGCCTGGCGCTGGCCGTGTCGCATACCTTCTGGTTTCACGCGGTGGTGGCGGAGGTCTACCCGCTCAACAGCTTCGTCACACTCGTCCTGCTCGACCTTCTCACGATCAACCTGCAGTCCGACCGGCCCGGCGCGCTGCGGCCCGCGAGCTGGCTCATGATGGGACTGGTCTTCGGCATGGCGTCGGGCAATCATCTCCAGGTGCTGCTCTGGCTGCCAGGGTACCTCTGGTGGATGCGCGCAGCCTGGCGGGCGGACCGAATGAATTGCACTGCGGTGGCGCTCGCCGCGGGAGGCTTTGTGACGGGGCTTGCGCCCTTCGTCATCCTGCGCGGATCCGCCGCCTCGCTGCATGGCGAAGCCTTCTCGTCGTTGATGCCGCGATTGTTGTCCCAGGCGCTGATGCCGTCGACCCCGACAAAGGACGCCGCGCAATTCGCGGGCTACCTGCTGTATCAGTTCCCGCTGCCGCTGGTGCTGGTGGGCGCGGCGGTGGGTCTCATCAGACTGCGTCGCGAGCGCCCCATCGACCTGACCGGGCTGGCGATCCTCTATGCCACGAATGTGCTTTTTGCTTTTTCCTACCAGGTCCCCGACCGGTTCGCCTTCTACCTGCCGTCCTATCTGATCATCGCGCTGGCCGCCGCGCCGGGGTTCGATCGGATGGCGGGCTGGGTCGCCGCGACCCCCCGGGCGCGGGCCGCCTGGTTGCTGCCGGTCTTCGCCGTCGTCGTGGTCGCCCCGCCGCTGCTCTATGCATTAGC
>DASROJ010000224.1:0-2410 GCA_035646975.1 Patescibacteria group bacterium | reverse complement strand
TATGAGAATAACGCAGCGTTTTCATCCGGCGCGCGACGTCGAGCGCACCGATCTCCGGGCGAACGCAATCGGTCCACGGGACGATGCGCGTCCCGCGGGGGCGCCGTTGGCCCGGCACGGGACGCGGACCACGCTTCGCCCTGACCTCCACCGTGACGCGCAGGCCCCGGTTTCGCCAGTCGCGGGCCCGGCCGGCCGGCATCGCGTGGAGGCTCGCCCGGATCCATGCTAACGCGTCTCTTGATTCCTGGACAAACCGGACAGGCGCCTGTCAACCTGTCGACCCGCGATGACCGCCCGGCAGCGCCAGCCTTCCATGGCTCGGGCACACTCTTAGTGGACATCGAACGGTCCTGCGGGTAGTTTAGGCGCGACAATTTGAGGTACCCGAAGACCGGACTCTGGTTCGGGAACGGTTCCCATGTCCGGCGGTTGTGGATTGCGGAGGATAACGATGAACGAATCGGTCATGACGGGGATCAACCTCGCCTTCCGGTGGCTTCACGTGGTCGCCGGGGTCATGTGGATCGGGCATCTCTACTTCTTCAACTTCGTCAACGCGCAGCTCGCCAAGACGTACGATGCCGATTCGAAGAAGAAGGTCATCCCCGAGCTGATGCCGCGGGCGCTCTACTGGTTCCGCTGGGGGGCCGCATGGACCTGGATCAGCGGCATCGTGCTTTTCGGGCTGGTCTATTCCATGGGTGGCACGCTGGTGCCGGCGGAATCGCAGATGACTCCCGGCATGGCCACCGCCCTCAGCCTGGCAGCGCTCGCGGTCGGGTTTCTCGTCTACGACCTTCTCTGGAAGAGTCCCATCAAGTCGAACCAGGTGGCCGGCACGGTGGTCTCGCTGGCGCTGCTGACAGTGACGGCCTGGGGTCTTTCAACGATTCTTTCCACGCGCGCCGTCTTCATCGTCATTGGAGCGATACTCGGCACCATCATGGCCTCCAACGTCTGGATGAGGATCTGGCCATCGCAGCGCAAGATCATCGCCGCGATCAAGGCCGGGCAGGCGCCCGATGCCGCGCTGGTCGGCCTCGCCGGCATGCGCTCGAAGCACAACACCTACATGTCGGTGCCGCTGATCCTGCTGATGGTGAGCAACCACTATCCGACCGTTTACGGCTCGGATTACGGCTGGCTTTGCGCCATCGGGCTCGTGATCGTCGGGTTCCTCGTGACGATGTGGCTCTACGCCAAGTCGGGCTCGGCCGCACCAGGGCAGTTCTAGTCGAAAGCCGGCAACAGGGCGGCCGGATCCATCCCGGCTCCGGCCGCAAACTTCTGCGCCTGGCCACATGCTCCCATCGCCATACGGCCTTAGGGCCGTGTGGCCACATGCCGCGCCGGCCCCCCGCCTCCAGGAGCTGGAGCCTCCCGGCGGGTGCATCCTATTAGTACACTCCACCAGCCAGCGCCCGCTGCGAGGGAGCCCCCGATGCATGTTTCGAAGATCTGGCGGTACCCGGTCAAGACGATGGCCGGTGAGCAGCTGCAGGCCGGTCATGTCGGCTCGCTGGGCATCGATGGCGATCGGGTGGTGCACGTCGAAGACGCCCGGGGTCGGGTGATCACGTCACGCACGCATCCGCGCCTTCTCGGCCACAAGGGTTCGCTCGGCCCGGACGGCGACCCCCTCGTCGATGGCCGACCCTGGGACAGCCCCGGCGTGGCCGCCGATGTCGCCGGCATCGTCGGACC
Source organism: Patescibacteria group bacterium (assembly GCA_035646975.1). Lineage (GTDB taxonomy): Bacteria > Acidobacteriota > Polarisedimenticolia > JACPZX01 > DASXTC01 > DASROJ01. Next base: position 703 of record DASROJ010000224.1, on the reverse strand, counting down.
CGGCGCAAGACTCGTGCGCTTCGAAGGCGCCGAGCGGTTCGACGTGCTGCCACTGCTGGTTGCCACCGATGGCGCGATCGCCGCGTTCGGCCATGATGAGCGCCGCCTGCGGCCCAATATCGTGGTCGGCGGCGTGGAGGGGCTGGCCGAGCGTGAATGGGAGGGAGCCTGTCTTCGCATCGGCACGGCGCTGATCGGCGTCCAGGATCTGCGCCTGCGATGCGTCATGACCTCTTTCGATCCCGACACCCAGCAACAGGACAAGCAGATCACGCTCGGGATCTACCGGCGGTTCGAAGGAAAGCTCGCGCTGAACTGCTTCGTGATTGAAGCGGGAGAGATCGCCGTGGGCGATGACGTAGTCCTGGCGCGCGGCCGGGGCTGCGGCGCCTCTCCGGAGTCTGACCTGGCCGATTAGGCGTCAGGGGCTCTCATCGAAAAAAGAGTTGCCCGGGCTTCGAATCGGGGTACGATACAAAAAACTGAGGAGGACTTATGAAACATCGACGCATTGTTCTCGCCGTCGCGCTGGCGGTCACCGCAAGCCTTTGTTTCGTGCCCATGAGTTCACAGGCAACGGGGGCTCCGGATCATCTGGCCGCGTCGGCGGGCTCCTGCTCGCACAGCCTCGATGCCGGGGCGGTTCCGCCGGTTGCGGCGCCCAAGTGCATCCCCTGCTCGGCCAACCATCCCTGCGTGAACC
>DASROJ010000223.1:0-20761 GCA_035646975.1 Patescibacteria group bacterium | reverse complement strand
CATCGACCCACCCCCCAGGAAAGTCCCGCCAGACTACCTGCGTGAACCCCGTTAGTCCACCAGCCGGGGAGGGGTGCACGAATCTCCCGCACCCTGCAAGGTGCTGGCCCAAGGCCAACTTTGGTACTATGTTGGCGCCCGGACGGAGGGAGATCACTGCATGCTCATCCATCTCATCGGCATCTGCGGCACCGGCATGGGATCGCTGGCGGGGCTGCTCGTGGAGGCGGGACACCGCGTGCAGGGCTCCGATGAGAACGTCTATCCCCCGATGTCGACGATGCTGCGCAGCCGCGGCATCACGATTCTCGAAGGGTATCGCGCGGAGAACCTGCAGCCGCGCCCCGACCTCGTCGTGGTGGGAAACATCGCCAGCGCGTCGAACCCCGAGGCAGGAGCCGCGCTGGACCTCGACATCGATCACCTCAGCATGCCCCAGGCGCTCGCCCGCTTCTTCCTCTCCACGCGGCACTCGATCGTGGTTGCCGGCACGCACGGCAAGACCACCACCACGGCGATGATCGCCAGGATGTTGATGGACGCCGGCCGCGACCCGTCCTTTCTGGTCGGCGGCGTCCTGAAGGATCTCGACCAGTCGTACCACCTCGGCCAGGGCGGTGAGTTCGTCATCGAAGGTGACGAGTACGAGACGTCGTTTTTCGACAAAGGCTCCAAGTTTCTCCACTACATGCCGCGCACGGCGATCGTCACCAGCGTCGAGTACGACCACGCGGAAATGTTTCCTACGCTGGAATCGGTCAAGGATGCCTTCAGGAGCTTCATCGCCCTGGTCCCGGACAGCGCCGCGGGGGGCGCGCTGATCGTCTGCGCGGACGACCCGATCGCCCTCGAGCTTTCGGGCGATTGCCGCGGCGACGTGATTCCTTACGGGATGGGGCCGAACGCCCGGCTCAAGGGAGAGGAGATCTCCACCGGTCCGGATGGTCTGACGTTCCAGGTCGCCGACGCAGGCAAGGACCTCGGGCTGTTCCGCATGAACGCCACGGGCCATCACAACCTGCGCAATGCGCTCTCGGCGGTCGCCGTCGGCCTGAGGCTCGGGCTGTCCGGTGATGAGATGCGCGCCGGACTGGCGGCGTTCGCGGGCGTGCGGCGCCGGCAGGAGGTTCGCGGCACCGCGGGCGGCGTCACCATCATCGACGATTTCGCGCACCATCCCACCGCGGTGCGCGAGACGATCGCCGCGATCAAGGCCCGGTTCCCCGGTCAGCGATTATGGGCGGTGTTCGAACCGCGCACCAACACCACGCGGCGCGACGTGTTCCAGGCCGAGTACGCCCGGGCCTTCGACAATGCCGACGAAGTGATCGTGGCCCCGGTGGATCACCCCGAGCGCGCTCCGGAAGGGCGGCGCTTCGATGTCAACCGGCTCATCGACGACCTTCGTCGCCACGGTCTGTCGGCGCGCTGCGCCGCCGGCGGCGTCGATGAAATCGTTTCCTCCATCACCGAGCGCGCGCGCCGGGGGGATGTCGTGCTGGTGATGAGCAACGGCGGCTTCGGCGGCCTGCACGAGAAGCTGCTGGCCGCGCTGCTCGCACGCCCGGCGGCCGGAGCCTCGGGTCAGCTGGAGACCCTGAGCTGACCGCGTCGATCAGGCAGGAGCGGCAAACAGCTCCGCCAGATTGCGGCCGGTCGCCGAGATGCTGAAGCTCGACTCCGCGATGCGCCGGCCTTCCACCGAGCACCGTTGCCGTAGACCCGCATCCGTCATCATCAGTTTTATCGCATCGGCGAGTGACGCGGCGTCCCGCTCAGGGACGAGCAGACCGCTCACGCCGTGGCGGACGGCCTCCGGGATTCCGGAGATGTCGGTGGAAACCACCGGCACTCCGGTGGCCAGCGCCTCGATGATCGTGTTGGGGATTCCGTCGCGGTCCTGGTTCGACAGCACCACGCACGGCAGGACGAAGATCCCGGCGTTGGCGAGCACGCCCGGAATCCGGTCATGCTCGATGACCCCCTTGAGCGTCACGCGGTCCTGGAGCCCGAGCTCGCGAATCCGGTTTTCGATCGCCTGACGCTGATCCCCCTCCCCGTATATCTCGAGCGAGAATTCCACGCCTTGCCGCTCGAGCAGCGCCAGCGCGTCGAGAAGGTACGGGAACCCCTTCTTCTCCTTGAGCCGCGTCACGGTGGTCAGGCGCCCGGGCGGCGCAGGTGTGGCGCGCGCCGCGAACCTCGCGAGATCCACTCCGTGGTACACGCGCACGATCTTCGAAGGTTCGATGCCGGCGGCGGCGCATTGCTCCTTCAGGTGCCTTTCGTTGAAGCCGGTGCAGGTGGCCACGCGCCGCGCCGTCCGGATCTTCTCCTTCAGCCGGCCCGGGTTGGTGTAGAGATCGTTGGCGTGGCCGGTGAACGTGAAGGGCAGTTCCAGGCAGGCGGCGGCCGCCATCGCGGCATCCGCCAGGTAGTCGGCGTGCTGCGCATGAACGTGGGTCGCGCCGGCCTTCCGGATATGGCGGGCGAGATAGAAGATTTCCAGGAGATGCGCTCCCCGCGCCATCCGGCCGCCCAGTCTCAACGCGGTGGCGATCCCCCGCGCGAATCCCAACGGCGACCGAGCCAGACAGACGAGCCCCGCGATGACGCATCTCATCGATGAGCCGCGCGGCACGTAGGTGGTGCGCTCGATCCAGGGTTTCATGCCGGCCTGCCCGGCGACATCGGGGTAAGGCGGCTTGAATGAAAAAATGGTCAGGACGACACCGGCCTCGATCAGACCCCGCACTTCGTTGAGCACCCAGCCGCCACCCCAGCGCGGAAACCGGTTGGCTACGTAGGCAACCCTGGGCGTCATGCCTTCAACACGGCCACGGGACGCAGTCGCGCGGCGGGCAACGCGATATCCCCCGCGATCGCCACCGACATGACCTCTTCGACCGCTTCGTCCGACAGGTGCGGCAGCACCTCGGGGATCGGTGAGCCATACGTGTACTTCCGTGTCGTGCCGGCACGCGGCGACAGCAGACCCGCGTCTTGGAACCTTTCCACCGTTCGTCCGGCGCCATGATCCACTGAATAGAGCGATCTCGCGGAGCCGTCACGTCCCACCACCACGAACGAGGAGGTGCGGTTCGTCCCCGGCACCATCACCGGCTGGCCGATGGATCGGTACGGATGCCCTTCCGGCAGCCCCGACGGTCCCACCGTGCGCGCGGCGTTGTGACGATGGACCCAGATCTCCTTGTCTCCAATCCGCTCCCGCATGATGGTGTTGTGCGAAAGATCCGCCACGAGGCCCAGCCTGAGGTCATGGCTGCCCAGAGCGCCGCGGAACGCCTCCTGGATCAGCCCGGTCACCGCGAGCCGGTTCGCATAGCCGTAGTTGGCGGCAATCTTCAGCGTGAGCCTCAGCCTCTTGCCTTCGCGCGTGTCCACGGGCACCGCGACGTAATCCTGCTTGCGGAAATGGTAGCCCCACCGGCGCTTCAGGTCCGCCATCCCTCTGACGTCCTTCATGAAGTGAAGCGCCACCTTGCGCCAGAACAGCTTGCGGCGCCGCGAGGGCTCGGTCTTGCTGCGCCAGGAATAGAGCCGGCCGAGATCGTGGCCGAGACGCTCCGAGCCGGTGTGGAACATCGCCACGACCTGGCCTTCGTGAAGGCCCATCACGCGGCAGGCTTCCGCGTCCATGATCTGCGTCACCACCTGCAGCTCGAGGAAATGGTTGCCGCCGCCGATGTAGGCAAACGAGAAGCGACCCATCTCGAGACTCTGCTCGTCCACCGCCGCGCTCACCTCGCTCCTGGAGGGCACCTTGCCGGCCAGCGTATTGCCGCCCGCTTCCATCGTCGCGCAGGCCGCCGGGTCCATGCCGTAACGGTGCGCCGCGGCCGGCGCCCCTTTGCGGATGAACTCGATGACGTCCTCGCGGCTCAGCGCCGCATTGCGGCGGCGCCGTGGAATCCTGGCTCGCAGGTTGTCCATCAGAGTGTCGAGCAGACCGTCGGACAGGTCGGCTTCGCTCAGCGGCGTCGTGAGCAGATTCATGCCGCAGTTCTGCGACGGGCTGGAAAACGACATCACGATGTCGCTCCCGGTGGCCACCGCGCTGCTCGACGGCGTTTCGAGGCGCTCCTTCCAGTGGAGGTCGGGCAGCGAGACCACCGGCTCGACGACCCAGGGCAGTCGGGAGATGAAGAGCAACCGCTGGAGCGCGGCGGGATCCGGCTGCGAGCGCGGTCCGGCATAGACGCGCACCCCGCGCCCCTGCGGGTCGTCGACGAGTCGAGGAACCAGGCCGGCGGCCGGCAGCGTGAGATTCGGGTCCGTTCTCATCCGGCAGCCTCCATTCGCTCGGCCAGCCTGGCCGCGGTGGTCGAGATCTTTTCCCCTTCGCCGATCCGGAAGACCGCGCAATCGGACTGCCGCAGCAGCTTCACCAGATCGGCGCGTGTCACCCGCGGCGCCACCGCCGCCTCGGCCGCCAGCATCGAGAGCAAAGCGTGGCACGGGCGGTAGTCCTTGATCTCGGCGGCCAGGTCGTTGCCGGCGATCAGCATTTCGGCGGCGCGCTCCGCTGCGATGGGGCTGATTTCGGACCTGGAGGCAAAGCGCAGGAAGTATACCGCGGCGGGTGAGGCGGTCCCGGCGCGTCTGGCCGGACCCACGCGATAGGTCGGCTTCGGATGGGCGTTGACCGGCAAGCGCGTGCGCTGTGGCTCGATGCCCGAGTCCACCATGCCGGCCAGCGCGGTGGCGTCGAGTCGCACCGGCTCGGGACACGAATAGATCCGGTCCTCGTCATGGAAGATCAGGTTGTCCGAAAGCAGCCGCGCCCCCGGACGGGCCAGCAGCGAGAGACCGAGCGTCGATTTGCCCACGCCCCCCAGACCCGACAGGATCACCGCCTTTCCCGAGGGCATCGCGACCGCCGAGGCGTGCAGCAGGCCCCAGCCGCGAGTGCGCTCGAGCTGCCAGGCCATCGGGTAATAGATCATGAAGTACATCAGCTTGAAGAAGAGACGGTTTCTCTTGCGGTCCATCCGGCCGGGGCGAAGATACTCGAGCCTCTTGCCCACGCCCTTCGGCTCGTAGACACACCGCGCTTCGATGTTCAGGCGGCAATCGATGTCTCCCTGCAGCTCGAACGCCATCGTCAGCTCGGGGAATCCGGGAATGCGGGTCCAGATCGCCCGGCGGGGTTCGCTCGAGCCCGATGACGCCCTGCACAGCACCAGGCCCCGCCCGACTCTCTCGATGCGATCGCGATCCAGCCCGTCGAGCAGCGTGCGCGCCGGTTTGCCCCAGTGCCAGTCGGCGTTCACCCGCAGGTCGGCCTGCGTATCGGTGTGGGCCTCGGTTTCGAAGTGCGCCCGCACGTACGAGCGAAGGTCTGCGTCCGAGGTGACGATCGAGACGGAATGTCCGTGAAGATCGAAGTAGAGGTCCCTCATGCCGGCAGGCGCCGGCCCGCGGGAATCCCGGAGGACTCGCCCTCGTCCCGGAACTGCATCTCGTAAAGACGCCGGTAGATTCCGCCGCGCGCCAGCAGCTCATGGTGGCTGCCGGTCTCGACCACCTTGCCGGCTTCCATCACCAGTATCCGGTCGGCGTGGAGGATCGTCGAGAGCCGGTGCGCGATGACGATGGTCGTGCGGCCTTTCACGAACTTGTCCATCGCGTCCTGTATGAGCCGCTCGCTCTCGGTGTCGAGCGAGGAGGTGGCCTCGTCCAGCAGGAGAATCGCAGGGTTGCGGATGACCGCCCGGGCCAGCGCGATCCTCTGGCGCTGACCGCCCGAGAGCATCACGCCGCGGTCTCCCACGATGGTTTCGTATCCCTTGGTCAGGTCCTTGATGAACTCGTGGGCGTGGGCGGTGCGCGCGGCCGCCTCGATCTGCTCGGGCGTGGCCTCCTTTTCGCCGAACGCGATGTTGTTCGCGATCGTGTCGTGGAAGAGGATCGGTTCCTGCGTGACGAACCCGATCTGACGGCGCAGAGAATCGAGGGTCGCCTTGCGGATGTCGACCCCGTCGATCTCGATCGCCCCATCCAGCACATCGTAGAACCGGGGGATGAGGTTCATCAGGGTCGACTTGCCGGCGCCGGAGGGTCCCACCAGCGCGACGAACTCTCCCTTCCGTATCGAGATGCTGACCTCGCGCAAGACCGGCGCGGGCTTCTCGTAATGGAACGACACGTTCTTCAGCTCGAGTCGTTCCGCCAGCGGGGCAAGCGGCGTCGCGTCCGGCGCCTCCTGCAGCTCGGGCACCCGGTCGATCTCGGCGAACACATCGGCGGCGCCGCTCACGCTTTCCTGGATCTCGGTGACGGCGTTGTTGATCTTCTTGATGGGGCTGTAGCAGGCCACCATCCCGGCGTAGAAGGTGATGAAGTCGCCGGGGCTCATCTCGCCTCGCAGCACGGAAACGCCGCCCAGGAGAAGAAAAATGATCACGAAGCCGGCCGAGAAGATCTCCACCACCGGCTGCAGCATCGATTTGGCCTTGGCGCCGCGCATGTCGTACCGGAACGCCTGGTCGTTGGCCTCCGCGAACCCTTCCCGGGCGACGTCCTCCATCACGAAGGCCTTGACGATCCGGATGCCGTCGATGCTGCGCTGCAGCATCTGCACCATGTTGGCCCTTTCGCGCAAGGACCGGTCCTGGGATCGGCGAATCAGCCTTCCGGTGATCAGGATCACGACGAGGTTGAGCGGAAATATCAGCATGCCGATCAACGCGAGGCGGAAGTTGATCGAGAACGCCAGCGCCAGCGCGCCGACGACCATCAACGGCTCGGTGACGATTTCCGAAAGGATCGCGGTCATCCCCTTCTGCATCTGGTTGAGCGAATTCGTGAACTTGGAGATGATCACGCCCGTCTTGCGCTTGTCGAAGTAGTTGACCGACTGGCTGATGAGACTGTTGAAAAGCTGCTGGCGCAGGTCGGCCATGCTCTTCTTGCTGAGCCAGTTCGACCAGAACGACTTGCTGTAGAAGCAGAGACTCTTGAGCAGCGTCGTGACGAGGATGAGAGCGGAGATCAGGAACAGAGCCTTGAACTTGTTGGCGAAGACGTGGCTCTCGAGCCAGTCGGCCACCTCGCGCCGGCCTGGTTTCTTCCAGAACGCCCCGGCGAACAGATGATGTCCCTTCTCCGGCGTGATGATGACCTGCGCCTCGATCTCCTGGCCCGGCAGCAGTCGGGCGGTCTCGAAGCCGTCGGGCATCTTGACGCGCGCCTTCCATCCCTTGCCCACCGCTTCGGCATCGAGCCGCAGCCCCTCGTAGGCGAGGTCGCGACGGTTCTTCAGGATGACCGGGATGACGAGCTCGCCTTCCTTGCGGTTTCCCTCGAGAACGAGGGTGTCGTCCTCGAAGATGCGCCAATCGCGGCCCATTCGCCCTCGCCACCCCTCGGGCATCTGGGGACGGACCCGCAGGCCCTCGACCTGGTGCCCGTGCTGGTCGAGAACGTGGAGCCCGACTTTCAGATCGGCATCCTCGCCCGCGAACAGCGTATCGAACAGCGGTTTCATCGCGCCGAGCGAACCGACGGACAGGGTGGCCGTCAGCACCGACAGGATCAGCACCTGCGCGACCCTGAGCTTGTAGGGCCACAGGTACGTCAGCATCCTTCGATAGAGTTTCATGCCGCCTGCCATGCGTGATTGGGTTCGCGTTGGTGCAGCACGGTGGCGTACACGGCCAGCGTCTCGTCCGCCAGCCGGCCGATGGAAAAGCGTCGCGTGACGTCTTCGCGCGCTTTCATGGCCATGCCTCGGGCCGCAAGTCGATCCTCGGCCAGGCGGCGCACGGCCTCGACGAGATCCCCCGGCTCGCCGGGCCGCACGATCAGACCCGTGACCCCGTCGTCGATCAGGTGACGCGCCCCGCCGATGTCGGAGGCGATGATCGGCACTCCCAGTGCCATCGCCTCCTTGACGGAAGCCGACGACGCGTCACAGCCCACGGAGGGCAGCACCGCGATGTCGAACGCGGCCTCCACCTCGGCGATGTCCTGGCGGAATCCCAGGAACCTGACCATTCCCTCGAGGCCCAGCTCGCGCGCCTGCGCCTTCAAACGCGCCTCCTCCGGTCCGGCGCCGGCGAAGACGAGCACCATGTCCGGCAGCTGTGTCTTCAAGGCTGCCGCGGCCCGCATGAGGTGGATGTGTCCCTTGTCGGCCACCAGCCTTCCCGCCACGCCCACCACCAGGGTCCCTTCGGAGACCCCCAGCTCACGACGCACACGCCGGGAGTCCACCCCCTCGTGAAAAAGGTCGGCGCGGTAGGCCGAGGGGATCACCGAGATGCGCCGGGCGTCGAGGATTCCCGACGCGAGAAAATCTTCGTAGCCGCGTCGCACGCTCTCGTCGACGATGATCAAATGATCAATCAGTCGGCCGTAAAGCTGTCGGTTGGGCCATCCGGTGCGAACGCGCTTCGTGTTGTGCCGTGTCATGATCAGGCAGCGCGGCAGCCCGGTGAACAGTCTGGCGACGGCGGTGACCCAGGTGTCCTGGGAACCGTGAACATCCACCACATCGAACCGCTCGCGCTTCAGCAACCGTCTCATCCGCGCGACGTCGCTGAGGAAGGTATATACATGTGATGGCGCCCTGAAGCTGAAGCCGGATTCCACCGGCAGGCCGGCCGCGCGCGCGCGGCTTGCCAGCTCTCCGGGCGGCGCGGCGACTGTCACCTGGTGCCCGCGACGGGTCAGCTCGCGTGACAGCATCAGCACGCGCGCCGCCTGTCCGCCCCATCCGGTGTGGAAGTCGGTGTGAAGGATCTTGAGTGGCTTCATCGGTGTTAGAGTAAGCCCTATGTTGCTCACAGGCCGATACTTGTCAGCCGTCGCCGGAAAGCCGGCATTATAACACGGGTCGGGATGATGCTCCTGAACGGCAAGGCCGCGGAAGAGTACATCGCCCGGGCGGTGCTGCCCGCCATGGGGATTGGCGGGCGTCCCTTCACCGCGACGACGCCGGAAGCGGGGACGAGATCGACCATCCACCTGATCCGCGCGGAGGGGATGCCGCCTCTGCTGATGCGCGCGTTCGAGCACCGGGCGCAGGCCGTCAGAAACGCCGAAGCGCTGCGTCATCTCGAACAGCTGGGACTGCCCGCGCCAAGGCTCGTGTTCCATGATGCGTGGCCCGCGCAGATCACGGTGGAGACCTGGGTCGAGGGCACGCGCCACGCCGCGCTGTCGGATCCAGCCGTCGCCCGCGAGACAACTCTCGACATCGCGTCGCTCCTGGCCCGGTTCCACGCGGTGACACGCAATGTCTGGGGCCGGCCCTCGGTCTCGGTGCGTGCGCGCGTCTTCTCGTTCGGCTCTTCGACCCAGGTGGTCGCACGCCGGATGGTCAAGGAGCTCAGCGCGAGCGGATGGCTCGAAGCCGAAGGCACGGCGTCGACGCTTGCCCGGTTCGCTTCGTGGGCCGAACGAATCGGGGAGATCCGGTCCTTCAGCCTCGTCCACAACGATGCCAATCGTCACAATTTCGTGGTGGCTCCAACGGGCGAGGTCACCCCCGTGGACCTGCATCGCCTCGCCTACGAACCGTTCTGCGAAGAGCTGGTCAACGCGTTGTACCATTTCTGCCGAAAGGACTCCGTGCTGGCGGACCGGTTCCTCGAGCGGTATTTCCAGAGCGCGGGCGAGGCCGCCTTCAGACAGTTCGATGCCACCCGTGGGTTCTTCGAGCCGCTCAACTATCTCAAGAAGATGCACCGTCGCGCCCGCACCCTCGTCGGGCGCGCCGGTGACAACGATGACAACGATGACAACGATGACAAGATGAACCGCTGGCGGCAGCTGGTGCTGTCCATGAAGGCAGCCGGTTGATGCCGACCAACGCCACCTGGCTCGGCGGCACGGCCAGGACCGTCTGGGCCTCGGCGATCGTCACGGCAACCGCCGGCCTGATCGAGGGGATCGCGCTGGGCGTTGTCTACGATCCGTATGACGCCGGCTGGATGGCGCGAGGCAAGTCGATCGCCATCTTCGTGGCCGCGTATTTTGTTGCCGGCGGGATCGCCGGCGCCCTGATCGGCTCTGTCATGCAATGGGCGCGGCTTCGCGGCGCCGCGCCGGCCGTGGCGTGCGGCCTCATCGGGCTGATCTATTTCAGGGCGTGGGGATCGTCGCTCAAGGGAATCCCCATGAGCATGCACCCGCCGGCTGCCGTCCTCGCCCTGTGCGGCGCGATCCTGTTCGCCCTGGGCGGCGCCGTTGCGGCGCGACAGGCGCCGCGCCGTCTGCCTGGTGTCGTCCTGTTCTGCGGCGCGATGGGGGTGGCCATGGCGCTGCTGTTGGCCGGAAGCCGGACCGGTTCGGATGCCGTTGAGCCGGCTGCATCCGCGCCGGTGGTGACGGTGGTGCCGGTCAGCAAGCAGTACCGGACGCCGTCGACTCCGGCTCGCAACGTTCTGTTCGTCGTGGCCGACACCCTGCGCGCCGATCATCTCTCCCTTTATGGCTACGCCCGGGCGACGAGCCCCGGTCTCGAGCGGTATGCGCGGCAGGGCGCTTTTTTTGCCGGCGCCATCACGCAGAAGACGAAGACCAGCCCGAGCGTCGCCTCGCTGCTCACCGGCACCTATCCCCACACGCACGGCATCGTGAACTGCCGCACGCGGCTGCCGAACGAGGTAGTGACGATCGCCGAGGCGCTTCGGGAACGGCGCTTCGCCACCCATTCGATCGTCGCAAACAGCAACATCGGCGCGGCGTTCAATTTCAACCAGGGATTCGAGTCGGTCGACGAAATCTGGTCCGACCCCGGCCAGACCGACGCGCGCGGGGTCACGGACCATGCATTGAAATGGCTGACCGAACGCGGCGCAACCGGTGACACCCGCCCTTTCTTTCTCTACGTGCAGTACATCGATCCGCACGCTCCCTACGCGGCGCCCTCACCATGGACGGAACGGTTCGTCGACGACTCCTTCTATGGACGTTATTCCGGGATTAAGGTCGGACTGGGCGGAGAAGCGGTGGGCGGCATCCGGCCCTTCGTCCGGCTGGAGAGCCGCCCGACGGATGTCGATTACTATGTCGCGCGCTACGACGCGGAAATCGCCTATCTCGATCACCATCTCGAGCGTCTGCTCGACGGGCTGAAGCAACTGGGACTCGAGCGCGACACCCTGGTGATATTCACGGCCGATCATGGCGAGGCGTTGTCCGAGCACGACGTCTTCTTCGGTCACGGCGGCTTCACCTACGAGGACACCGCCCGTGTGCCGCTGATCATCACGTGTCCGGGGCGCGTGCCGCCGGGAAGGGTCGTCGACTCGATCGTCGAGACGGCCGGACTGGCGCCCACCGTGATGCAGGCTCTCGGCATTCCACCGCCCGGGTCGATGGAGCTGCGGGGGTTCTGGGATCTCGCGGCGGGCGCCTCGCCATCGCCACCGGCCACAGCCGACGAGGATCTCGATGGGCCGGCCGCCTTCGTGGAGGGCGACACGGTCCCGTCGGCGTTGCGGACCGCCATCCGGACCCGACGCTGGAAGCTGATCGAGAATCCGACCGGATTCGACCGTGCCGCGGGGCGCTTCGATCCCTGGATCGTGATGAGCATGAACCAGAAGCGGAAGGGGCTGGAGCTGGTGATCACCCGGCGGGAATTCCTGAGCCGGTGGGAGCTTTACGATCTCGCGGCGGACCCGGGTGAGACGGCCAACCTCGCGGCACGCCGGCCCGACATCACCGGCAGGCTGCGCGCGCGGCTGCTCGGCTGGCGCGCTGGAGCCGCGGGGCGCGAACGATTGCTTCCTTCGGCCACGGAAGGGATGCCCGACGACGTGCTGAAGAATCTCAAGTCGCTCGGATACGTGCAGTAGCGGGACGGTCAGAGCTCGAGCAGCGCGTCCGGTGGATGCGAGAGCAGCCGGGCCCCCCCGGGGGTGACCTCCATCATGTCCTCGATCCGCATTCCGTATTCGCCCGGCGTGTAGACTCCCGGCTCCAGCGTCGCGACATTGCCCAGCGCCAGCTTGTCGACATTGCCCATGGTGAGCCACGGCGGCTCATGGCCGTCGAGCCCGACGCCATGCCCCAGCCGATGCAGGATGAACTTGAAGAAGCCGTGTCCACCCAGCGTGGCCCGCGCGATCTGGTCCAGACCAGCGCAGGAGTAGTCCGGCCGGGCCCGCTCCAGGGCCAGATTCTGCGCCTGACGGATGGCGGTATGCACCAGCTTCATGCGGCCGGTGCCCGTACCCAGGACGGCCGGCCGGGAGATGTCCGACCAGTAGCCGTTCACCCTGGCGCCGAAATCGATCAGCACGACGTCGCCGGCGGAAAGACGGCGGTCGCTCGTGGCGTTGTGCGGCACCGCGCTGCGCGGTCCGAACTGCACCAGTCCATCGCCGGTGGCGCCCATCTCCCGGATGCGGGACACGATGAATGATTCCAGCTCGTCCTCCCGGATGCCTTCATGGGTCTGCTTGAACGCCATGTCGATCGCCCGTTCGGTGATGTCGATCGCCGCCTGGATGGAGGCGATCTCCTCGGGGCTCTTCCGCTCCCTGAGGTATCCGACGATCGCCGTGCCGCTGATGAAGCTCAGCTTCGGCAGTCTCGAGTTGAACTGCACGAAATCGTCGTACCAGGTCGTGCCGCCGATCGCGACCCTGCCCTCGGTTACCCGCGCCTTCCTGAGAATCTTTTCCAGCGCCTCGAACGAGCTTTCGTCTTCCTCCCACGAGGCCACCTCCTCGATGCCGGCGGGAGACCCCGTGAGCCTGTCACGCTCGAACCTGGGCCCGAGGATCACCGGCGCCCCTTCCACCGGAAGCACGAACGCGATGAGACGCTCGCTCCGCCAGAGATCGAGCCCGGTCATGTAGCGAAAGCTCGTTCCCGGGGTCTCGATCAGCGCGTCGGCTTTTACCGCGCGCATCAACGCGCGGGCGGATTCCATCCGGGAGACGTAGGTGGACTTGCCCAGCGGCGGCGGGATCGTCGGCGCCGGCCTGGCTGAAATCGACACGGGCCCGTTCGGATCGGTTCCGGCCCCGAGGGCCGCAATGCCGGCCGCCGCGGCGCCCCCCTTCTTCACGAATTCCCTGCGATTCATTCTCCGGTCAACCTTTCTTCATCCGCCTGTGTCTAACCCGGCGAAACCAAGAGTACGGGGCTTCTGGATATCGTGCCGGGCCAGGGGTCCCGATGAAGAGGCGGCCCGAGGAGTCTGGAGAGGGATCGTCGGGCCGTCTCTTCATTATTAATGTGCATGCTCGAATCTGCATGAATGACCGGGCAGGGCACGCGGATCATTCCGGCGTCGCCCCTCTGCCGTACGCCTCCTTCACGAGCGGCATCAATTCCGCGTCCGGGTCCTTCAAGTACTTCAGGAGCCTGTTGAAGTGCCGCCGCGATTCGGCCGGCTCGTTGGTCTCGAACGCCAGCCGTCCCCAGGTGTAGTGATAGATGGGAATCATCGCGCTGAGATGAGGATCGATTACGACCAGCTCGCCCATCGGGCCCGGGTCGGGCCCCGGCGTGGGGTCGTATTGATCGAGCCGCCGTGAAATCTCCTCGTAGGTCGCGCGCGAGTCCGCGTAGCTCCGGATATCTCCCTGCATCTGCGCCAGGTCGATCAGATCCACGATCTTGCCGCGCGCCTTGGCCGCGCGCTCGAATTGCGCCGCGGATCCCTTGTCGTCACCCTCCTTGAGCAGGATGGCCGCGGTCAGGTAGGCTTCGTAGTACTCTGAGTACCCCGGCTCGCGCGAGTGCGATTTGATCTCATCCACTGTCTTCCAGGCATCGACCGTCTTGCCTTCGCGAACGCTGATGAGACCCCTGAGTCTCAGGAGCTCCCACGGACTGGTCCGCCTGTGCTCCTCGGTCTGGGAGGCCTCGTAGCGATTGATCGCTTCGCGCGCATCGCTGATCTCACGGCGACGCTTCACCGGATCATTGCTGACGATCAGATCCCGTCGCATTTCGATCACCGCATTGTGCAGTGTGTCGACGACGTCGGCCTTCGCACCGGCTTTTTCCAGGGTGTCGAGAGCCGCCTCGAATTTCCTGAGCGCCGCCACCGTGTGGCCTTCGAGCAGCTCGACCGCGCCGAGCATCAGATCGGGGTTGCGCTGGTCATCGTCGGGCACGATGCCGCGCGCGGTCATGAAGCTCTTCATGTCGGTGAGCGCCGCGCGCGCAAGGGCCGGCTCGCCCCGGCGCGCCTGGGCCTCCGCCTGCAGCGTGTAGGCTCGCAGGAGCTCCGGCCAGCCCGCTCGTGCCTTGCCGAAGGCGTCCGCCGCCGCGGGAAAGTCGCCCGTCATCATCAGGACCAGGCCGAGCCACATCTGGCCGGCGGCATCGGAAGGCTCCGCGCCCACCAGGGCCCGCCATTCATCGACCGTCTCTCGCGCGCGGCCGCCCGTGGAAAGGGCCAGCGCGTGGAGAAGATGCCCCCGGCGGGAGTGCGGCGCCCGCTCCAGGATCCTCGCCGCCGACGTGACCGCCCCCTCCGTGTCGCCGCGTGACAGCATCTCGAATCCACGAGCCACGCTTTCGATCGAAGCGGTCGGGCACTTCCCTCGCGCGGTCGTTTTTTCCATCAGGGACCGGGCCGACGCAGCGGAACCCGAGGTGATGTCGAGATAGGCGCTGTCCACCGCCGCCAGGCAGAACGAAGGGTCCAGGGCGAGGGCTTTGCCGTAGCTTTCCCGCGCGCGCCCGGTGTTTGCCGAACGCGAGAGCGACAACCCCTCGAGATAGGCATCCACCGCGCTCGACGAGGACGACAGCACCCGCGCGAGCGGTGCGGGGGCATCCGGCGCGGCTGCCGGCTGCCCTGCCTGGGACCGGATTCCGCCGTCGAGTTCCGCCACGAGCGCATCGACGGCCCCCACGAGATCTCCCCGGCCCGTGAAGGGGTGCTTCTTCGTGCTGATGCGTCGCGACGAGGCGCCCGGAGCGATCGGGTCGAGCTGCGCCGACAGGCGCCAGGGTCCCTTGCCGACCACCGTGAGCTTCAGCTCCCAGGAGGCCCCCTCCCGCACCGCCGTGACTTCGTATCCGTCCCCGGATTCCAGCGCCACAGCCACCAGCCCGGTCAGCGAATCCCGCAGCGGCGGGTCGAGCCGCGCGGCATCGACCCCGTCCGGTCGCATCGCCAGGACGTTCGGCTGCGACGGGGGGGGAGGGGAAGCCGGGGCCATGGCGAGCAGGGCGACCAGGGCCGTGAAGGTCAGCATGTTGCACCTCGAGGAAAACCGTTAGAATGCGGCTTCATTATAGCGATGGGGACAAAGGAGGCCACCCATGACGTCGAGCGCCACCGGCACAACCGGCTCCGCCGGCCCCACCGGCTACCAGGGGCTGGCCATCGATCTGAAGGGACACACTGCGCTTGTCACCGGAGGCTCGCGGGGCATCGGCCGCGCCTGCTGCAACCTGCTGGCAAAGGCCGGCGCCAGGGTGGCGGTGCACTATCGCGTCCGCGCCGGGGAGGCCACCGATCTCGTCGAATCGATTCGCGGGGCGGGCGGCATCGCCGAAGCGTTCGCCGCGGACCTGTCGGAGGAAAAGCAGGTCGCCGCACTGGTTGCCGGCGTCGTCTCCACGCTCGGCGCCCCGACCCTGCTGGTGAACAACGCCGGGATATGGGAAGGCCGGGCCGTCGACGAGATGACACTGGACGCGTGGGAAAGGACCTTCGCGATCAACCTGCGTTCGATGTTTCTCTGCGCGCGCTCGGTGGTGCCGCACATGAAACGAGCGGGTTCCGGCCGCATCGTCAACATCGCCTCCACCGCGGGCCAGCGAGGCGAGGCATTCCACTCCGACTACGCCGCCACGAAGGGGGCGGCCATCGCCTTCACCCGCTCGCTCGCAACCGAGCTGGCGCCCGCCGGCATCCGGGTGAACTGTGTCGCGCCCGGCTGGGTCGACACCGAGATGTGCGACGAGGCGTTTGCCGGCGGTGGGCGTGAAGCCATCGAGAAGACGATCCCCCTGCGCCGCGTGGGCCGACCGGACGAGATCGCCGGGGCGGTCCTGTTCGCCCTTTCGGACCTGTCCAGCTTCATGACCGGGGCGGTCGTCTCGGTCAACGGCGGCGCCGTAATGGCGTAATCCCGTGGCGGCGTGACCCCACGCTCGAGCAGGCCACGCGGGAACTCGCCCGCGTCTCGTCAATCACACACTGGTCGTTGAATTGTCAGCGTGGAGTTGTTGCCACGCATCGCAATTCCTATATTCACCCCATCGGTCCGGAGGTGTCGCGCTGTGTTGAGCCGCGGACGCCAACCCGACCCCTTCAAGGAAATCGACTCTAATGCCAAAACTGGAACCTCTCGGGGACATCCTCATCAAGGCCGGGCTCGTCGACGAGGAAGGGCTGTCTCGTGCACGCGAAATCCAGCAGCGCGACGGCGGCTCGATCGGCAGGGCTCTCGCCGGCCTCGGCCTGACGGATGAGACATCGGTGACGCACGCGATCGCAGAGGCGATGACCCTCGAGTGCCCCGATCTCGCGAGCCTCGTCCTGGAGACCTCCACCGCGGCGTTGCTGCCGGCGGAGTTCTGCCGCACGCGAGGCGTCGCGCCGCTGGGCGTGGAGGGACGGACGATTCGGCTGGCGATGGCGAACCCGCTCGATTACGCGACGCTCCAGGATGTCGAGTTTCGCACCAACCTGAGAGTGGTGGCGGTCGTGGCCGGGGAAAGCGCCATCGAGTCGCTGGTCGAGCGCACCTACCCGGCCGCCCCGGAGGAGCGCAGCACTCTCGAGCTGATGGCCAAGGCCAACCCCGCCGGAGAAGTCGAATCCGCCGAGACCGATTACGAGTCGGCCGACATCGGCAAGCTTGCCCTCGACACCAAGCTTCCGCCGATCGTGCGTCTCGTGAACGTGGTATTGAGCGAGGCGGCCAAAGCCGGCGCCAGCGATATCCACATCGAGCCCCAGGAAGATTACGTGCAGGTCCGGCATCGCATCGACGGCATCCTGCACGACGTCCTCAAGGTCCCGAAGAATCTGCAGGATTCGACCATCTCGAGGATAAAAGTGATCTCCGGCATGGACATCGCGGAGCGGCGCAAGCCACAGGATGGACGCAGCAGGCTGCGCTTCGAAGGGCACCGGATCGACCTGCGGGTCTCCACGCTGCCCACCCAGTTCGGCGAGAAGATCGTCGTCAGGCTTCTCGACAGCCGCAGCGCGCAGATCGACATGACCAAACTGGCTCTGAGCGAGGCCAACCTGCACGCGTTCCAGACTTTGCTGAGCCGGCCGCAAGGCCTGCTGCTCGTCACGGGGCCCACCGGCAGCGGCAAGACCTCGACTCTCTACGCATCGCTGAACTGGCTGAAGAACTCCACGAAGAACATCCTGACCGTCGAAGATCCGATCGAGTACCAGCTGCCCGGGATCAACCAGGTCCAGATCAACAGTCGCGGCGGCGTGACGTTCGCCAGCGGTCTGCGCTCGATACTGCGACAGGATCCGAACATCGTCCTCGTCGGAGAGATCCGCGACCAGGAGACCGCCGCCATCGCCATGGAGGCGGCTCAGACCGGCCACCTGCTCCTCAGCACGATCCACACCAATGACGCTCCCGGCTCGGTCACGCGGCTGCTCGACCTGGGGGTCGAGCCGTTTCTCGTGGCGTCCTCCCTGATCGGGATCCTGGCTCAGCGTCTCGTGCGAAAACCCTGCCCCCGGTGCGTCGTGGACAGGCAGCCTGCCGAAGAACTCGTCGAGAAGCTGGGTGGTTCGTCCCGTCTGCCTGCTTCAACCGCATGGAGAGCCGGCGCGGGGTGCGACGAGTGCGACCAGTCGGGATATAGAGGTCGTCTGGCCATCCACGAGCTACTGGTGATCAACGAAGAGACCCGCGACCTGATCTCGCGGCGCGGCAGCGAGCAATCGCTTCGCGATGCCGCCCGGCGCACGGGCATGAAGACGCTGATGGAGGACGCTCTCGAGAAAGCCGCCGGTGGTCTCACGACGCTGGAGGAGGTCGCGCGTGTCGCGCCGCCCGATGACGGGCAGGCATCCCAGATGTTCCAGCCCACGCCAACTCAGGCGGCGCAGGCGGCGCAGATTGGGGAATCTCTGGCCGGGTTGGAGAACGGGGTGAAGAGGCTCGTCCTCGTGGTGGAGGACAGTCCCACCGTGGCCGCGGTGGTGAGGTATTTCCTCGAGCTGGAAGGGTTCGAGGTCCAGGTGGCCACCAACGGCCATGAAGGGCTCGAGATGGCCCGCCGCCAGGTGCCCAGCGTGGTCGTGAGCGACGTGAGGATGCCGGGGATGGACGGCATCACGATGGTGAAGGCGTTGCGAGACGATCCTCTGACCCGCTGCGTGGCGATACTGATGCTCACATCAGAATCCAGCGTCGAGACCGAAACGCTCGGCCTGCAGATGGGCGCCGATGATTTCATTCTCAAGCCCGTGGAACCCCGCCGGCTGGCGGCGCGCGTGAAGGCGCTGCTGGCCCGGTCTCAAACGGGAGCGAGGGCGGCGGCAACCTCATGACCGGTTCGCGTCCTCTGGCCGGAGTTCTCGCCGTGCTGTGGTGCGCAGTGGTCGCCACTGGTTTTGGCATGATGCTCGACTTTGACTTCACACCCGGAGACCCGGGCAGTCCCCCGACAGTCTGGCCGGTCGACAGCGCGATACCGCGGCAGCCCGGCCGGTCCAATCTCCTGATGATCCTCCACCCTCACTGCCCTTGCTCCCGCAGCAGCCTGGACGAGCTGGAGAAGATCGCCGCGCGCACCGGAGATCTCCTGGGCCTGCAAGTTCTTCTCGTCTCCCCCGTCGGCGCGGGCGCCGACTGGGCCGGCGACGAATCCAGGCTGCGCGCGTTGAGCATCCCGGGCGTTGCCGTATTCGACGACATCGACGGCGTCGAGGCGGGCCGCTTCAACATCATCACATCGGGGCACACGCTCCTGTACGACGCGGCAGGCACGCTTCGGTTCAGCGGCGGGATCACCCCCTCGCGGGGCCACCAGGGAGACAACGCGGGAAGTCGGGCGATCCTCTCCTTCGTTGACAACCCATCCATGAACCAGCTGACGACACCGGTGTTCGGGTGTCTGGTCAAGGTGCCGCCGACATGCACTCCGTAGAGGTGGACCAGCGCGCCGGCGTGCTGTACCAGCAGGACCGCGCGGCGATATTGCGCCGGACCGACCGCCTCTTCGCCGGACTCATGCTGGTCGAGATGCTCGCAGGGATCGGTGGAGCACTCTGGCTCTCCCCACTGACCTGGAAAGGAATGTCGAGCACGACCCACCCGCATGTCTGGGCCGCCCTGCTGCTCGGGCCGATCATCGTCTGTTTCCCGATCGCGCTCACTCTGGCGCGGCCCGGAGCGGTGCTCACCCGACACGCCGTGGCCGTCGGTCAGATGCTCATGAGCGGGCTGCTCATCCAGTTCACCGGCGGACGGATCGAGACGCACTTCATCATCTTCGGCTCTCTCGCCTTTCTCGCGTTCTATCGCGACTGGCCGGTCCTGATCACCGCCTCGCTCGTCGTGGTGGTCGACCACCTGGTTCGCGGATTCATCTGGCCCGAGTCCGTCTTCGGTGTGCTCACGGCGCCGATCTGGCGCTCGTTCGAGCATGCCGGCTGGGTCGTCTTCATCGACATCTTCCTGGTCACGGCCTGTCTGCAGGGTGTGCGCGAAATGATGGCCAACGCCGGACGACAGGCCCGGCTCGAGACGGTCAACGCCTACATCGAACAGGTGGTCCAGACAAGAACCCTCGAGCTCAAAGCGAGCGAGGAGTTGTCTCGATCTCTCATGGACGCCGCCCCGATCGGCGTCATTCGCACCGACGCGGGTGGGCGCTGCCTGTTCACGAACTCGTGCTGGCAGGAAATCACCGGTCTGAGTTCCGACCAAAGCCTGGGTGAGGACTGGACCCGGGCGGTCCACCCGGACGATCTGCCAATGTTTCTCAGCGACTGGGAAGCGGCGACGAGCGAGGGCGGAAGTCTCTCCCGCGAGTTCCGGTTCCGGACACCGCAGGGCGACGTGAGGTGGGTGCACGGCCGCACGGCCCCCATGCGGGACGATGCCGGAATCGTCGTCGGACATGTCGGTGCGGTCGAGGACATCACGCTGCGCAGGCAGGCCGTCGAGGACCTTCGCTCCGCCAAGAATCTGGCCGAAGAGGCCACCAGGACGAAGTCGAACTTCCTGGCGACCATGAGTCACGAGATCCGCACACCGATGAACGGCGTGATTGGCATGACGGGTCTTCTGCTCGACACCGATCTCGATGCCGAGCAGAGGAAGTATGCGGAGACGGTCCGCAACTCGGGCCAGGCGCTGTTGAGCCTCATCAACGATATTCTCGATTTCTCGAAGATCGAGGCGGGCAAGCTCCAGCTCGAAGTGATCGAATTCGATGTCCGCACCGCGCTTGAAGAGGCCGTGGAGCTGCTGGCCGAGCGGGCGTACGCAAAGAAGCTGGAAATCGGCTCGCTCGTGAACCACGACGTGCCCCTCGTGCTGCGCGGCGACCCCGGGCGACTGCGTCAGATCCTGATCAACCTGATCGGCAACGCGATCAAGTTCACGCTCAAGGGAGAGGTCATCGTGCGCGCGATGCTCGTAACGCAGACCGCTGACGATGTCCTGTTGAGGTTCGAGGTGACCGATACAGGCGTCGGCCTCTCCGGGGCATCACAGCTGAAGCTTTTCCAACCCTTCTCCCAGGCCGACAGCTCAACCACCCGCCAATTCGGCGGCACCGGCCTGGGTCTGGCCATTTCGCGCCAGCTCGCCGAGCT
>DASROJ010000222.1:0-10477 GCA_035646975.1 Patescibacteria group bacterium | reverse complement strand
GTGCTGTCGAGCCTCTCGCCGCTTTCGGTCATGGACCGCGGATACTCCATCTGCCAGGACGCCGCCACCGGGGCCGTGATCACGGATGTCTCGAAGGTGTCGGTCGGAGACCAGATCCTGGTCCGGCTGTCGCGCGGGAGCCTGGAGGCGAGTGTGCTCGGCAAGCGCCGGCGGACCGGTGGCGACGGCGGAGCGGGCGGGGCCGGCGGGATTGATGCGCGTGACGTGAGCGACCCGATCGACCGGAGCCACCCGAGCGACCGGAGCCACCGGAGTGATAAGGAGACACGATGACGAAGGAGATGAAGTTCGAGTCCGCCCTCGACAAGCTGGAAGAAATCGTCAAGAAGCTCGAGGAGGGGGACCTGCCGCTGGACGACTCTCTCAAGATGTTCGAGGAGGGGGTGCGGCTTGCCCGGTTCTGCGGCAGCCGCCTGGACGTCGCCGAGCGCAGGATCGAGATCCTGATGAAGAACGAGGCGGGCAAAGTCGAACCGGTGCCCTTCGACAATCCCGACGACGAACCGGAGTCGCGCGACTGATGCCGACCTCGGAGTTCGCCGCGCGTGTGCGCCGCGACGTCGAGGCGCGCCTCGCGCAGCTTTCGGCCTCCCCGCCCGGCGGGGCGCCGCCGGTAATCGTCGAGGCAGTGCGCTACGCCCTGCTCGGGGGGGGCAAGCGATTCCGCCCGATGCTCGTGATCGCCGCCGGCGAAGCCTGTCATCCGGCCCCGCAGCCGGTCGAGATCGCCGACAGGCTCCTGACGGCCGCCTGCGCCATCGAGATGATCCATACCTTTTCCCTGATACACGATGACCTTCCGGCGCTGGACAACGACAGCCTCCGGAGGGGGCGCCCGACGCTTCACGTCAAGTTCACCGAAGCCACGGCCATCCTGGCCGGCGACGCGCTGCTGAATCTCGCATGGGAGGTGCTCTGCCGGGGCGACGATCATCCCGGGCTGCGTCTTCGGACGATGCGGGCCGTGACCCGCGCGGTCGGCCTGGAAGGGATGATCGCGGGGCAGGTTCTGGACCTGGAGGCGGAAGGATCGGCCCCCGACAGCGCGGCGTTGCATCGCATTCACGAGCTGAAGACCGGCGCGCTCATCACCGCCTGCTGCGAGGTCGGCGGTATCCTCTCCGGCGCCGGCGGCGACACCATCGCGGCCCTGCGCGAATTCGGCGGTCATGTCGGTCTCGCGTTCCAGATCATCGACGACATCCTCGATGTCGAAGGCAGTCCCGAAGAGCTGGGAAAATCGCCGGGCAAGGACGCCAGCGCCGGCAAGGCCACCTATCCCGGACTGCTGGGCCTGGAGGAGTCGCGGCGCCGCGCCGCCCGGAGCGTCGAACAGGCCTGCCACGCGGTGCAGGGGCTGCCCGCCGAACAGCTCGTCGCCCTTGCCAGGAGCATGCTGAACCGGAAGGGCTGATGAAGCAGCGACTGGACCTTGCGCTTCTGGAACGGGGCCTCGTCCCGTCACGCCAGGTCGCCCAGGCGCTCATCATGAGCCGGCGGGTGACCGTGGATGGCCGCGTCCAGGACAAACCCGGCATCCGGATCGACTCCGACTCGGTGGTCATGGTGGAGGCCCCTGCCCTTTCGTATGTGAGCCGGGGCGGTCTGAAGCTTGCCGGCGCGCTCGACAGCTTTCGTGTCGATCCCACGGGGTCGACGGTGCTCGACATCGGCGCCTCCACCGGCGGCTTCACCGACTGCATGCTCCAGCGCGGCGCGGCCCGGGTCTTCGCCGTGGACGTGGGACATGGACAGATCGACTGGAAGCTCAGGAACGATTCGAGGGTCGTGGTGATCGAACGACTCAACGCCCGCTATCTCAGCGCCGCCGACCTGCCGGGACTCCCCGACGGCGTCGACATCGCCACCGTCGACGTCTCGTTCATCTCGTTGCGCCTGGTGCTGCCCGGGGTGGCGGCGCTGCTCCGTCGGCCGCCCGCACCCGCCTGCATCCTCGCCCTGGTGAAGCCCCAGTTCGAAGTGGGGCGGGGCAAGGTGGGCCGCGGCGGCATCGTGAGAGACTCTGCACTGCGCCGCGAGGCACTGATCGGCATCGCCCGGTTCGCCCCGACCCTGGGATTGAGCGTGAGGGGTCTGGCGCGATCGCCGATCGCCGGGGCGGAAGGAAACGTGGAATACTTCGCGCATCTCGGCAACGCAACGGGCGGCCTGTCGCCCGAGGAGATCGACAACGAAGCAACCCGGCTCGTCGACGAGGAGCCCGCAGATGAGTGAACGGATTCGCAGGGTCGGTATCGTCATCAAACGACAGCCACAGCGGGCCCCTGCCATCCTGAGAGGGTTGACCCGCTGGCTGGCCCGCCGCGGGATCGAGCATGCGCTCGATCACCAGACCGCCGCGATCGGCCGGTTGCGCGGCGGAGCCGGGCCCACCGCGGGTGGAATGGACCGCGCGGCGTTGGCGGCCTGGGCCGACATGATCATCGTCATCGGCGGCGATGGCACCCTGCTTTCGGTGGCCCGCGAGATCGGCGCCAGCCGCACGCCGATCCTGGGAGTCAACCTCGGCAGCCTCGGTTTCCTGACCGAGATACCGCTCGGGGAGATCTATCCCTCCATCGAGGGAATCCTCGCGGGGCGCCACAGCGTCAACCGGCGGATGCGGCTGCAGGTGGAGATCACCCGGGATTCCGGGGCGGTCGTCCGGCACGAAGTCCTCAACGAAGTCGTGGTCAACAAGAGCGCGCTGGCCCGCATCCTCGACATCAACGTGGAGGTCAACGGCCGTTTCATGACGGTCTTCAGGGCCGATGGTCTCATCGTCTGCACGCCCACCGGTTCGACCGCCTACTCCCTGTCGGCTGGAGGGCCCATCGTCGACCCTTCTCTCGACGCGATGCAGCTCTGCCCGATCTGCCCGCACACCCTCACGAACCGGCCGGTGGTCCTGCCCGACACGAGCGTCGTGGGCATCACGCTGGTGGAGAACCACGGGGACGTCTATGTAACGATCGACGGGCAGGTGGGGGCGCCCTTCCTTCCGGGGGACCGGATAAGAATCACCAAGTCCAGGCACCCGGTGCGTCTGGTGCAATTCCCCGAGAAGGATTACTTCGAAGTGTTGCGGCAGAAGCTCAAGTGGGGCGGCCGCGTGCGCTAGGAGCCTTACGGCAGGACCTTCGGGCCGTAGCGGGCCACCATCGCGCTTTCGACCTCGGCCGGCGTCTTGCCCGCGCTGACCAGCTCCTGCAGGTATTTCTTCATGTCGCGGCTGCCCGGGGTCTTCTTGCAGGTGCACACCGCGAGCATGTCAGGGCACCCGCAGACGCACTTGAAGCGCTCCGCCAGCAACCGGGCCGGCGGGCTCAGCGCGACGTCCTCGAGCTTCGTGGAGATGATCGCCCCTTTGGCCGGCTTGGCGGCCAGCGAGTCAGCCACCCGGGGCATCTTCGACGCGATCGGCACGGAAACGGCGTCGGCCGGTGGCGGCGGCGTGGTCTGAGGCGACTCGGACGGCTGAGACAGCTGAACCGGCTCCGACGGACCCGGGGAGGTTCGAGTGGCTGACGGGGCGGCGGACGTCGGCGGGGCGGAGGCGTCCTGTGACGAGTAGAACGCGACCCCGACGAGGATCAGCAACGCTCCAAGCGCGACGAAGCCGACCAGACGCCCCTTCGCCGCACTTCCCGCACCCGATGCGTTCTGGTTCATTTCCGCCTCATGTATGCCGCGAAATATACGGGACGTGTCCCGCGTTGTCAAAGTCGGGAGCGCTGGGTTAGAATCCGCGCCCTATGGCGAAACCCGCCGCCGCAAAGCAGGTCGTGCCGCCGCCCGCCGGCCTGCGCCCGGAGATTCCCGCGATGGCCTTCGCCGTCGCCGGACTGATCTCGCTGATCGCCGTGCTTTCGATCTTCAAGATGTCGAACAACGACATCTGGATTCACCTCAAGACCGGCGAAAACGTGCTCAAGACGTGGCACGTCCCCCAGAAGGATCCCTACTCGTTCACCGCGTCGGACCACGACTATGTCGCCCACGAGTGGCTCAGCGGCGTGCTCTTCTACATCGTCTTTGCCGCCGCAGGCGTCAATGGCCTCATCTTCTTCAAGTCCGCCGTCATCTTCGCCACCTGCGCCGCGCTGTTCGGCGCCTGCCGCATGCTGAACGCCGACCGCGCCATCATGTACCTCTGCTTCACGATGATGCTCTACATCGGCTCGGCCAGATTCCTGGAGCGGCCGCACATCTTTTCATACCTGTTCGAGGCGCTCTATCTTCTCTGCTACTTCGCCTACCGTGAAAAAGGGCGCAACCGGCGATGGCTCTATCTCATCCCCCTGCTCCACGTTCCCTGGACGAACCTGCACGGCGGACACTTCCAGGGGATCTTCATGCTCGTCATGCTGGCCGCCGCAGAAGTGGTGATGTATGTCCGCGCGCGCTGGCTGCGGGTCGCCAGGAACGACGCGCTCCCTCTCAAGGATGTGATGCTCGTCTGCGCTCTGCCCTTTGCCTGCCTGCTGACGGCGCTGGTCAATCCCTACGGATACCGGCTGCTCACCTTTCCCTTCGAGCTGACCGGGCAGGAGATCTTCATGAAGGGGATCTACGAATGGCAGTCGGCGCTCTACCAGACCTACAACCTGTCGTCGATGTTCTTCATCTACATCGTCTGGATCGCGCTGTTGTTCGGATCGTTCCTGGCGGTGCGCGGCCACTCGGAGCTTCGACGCGGACTTCGCGACACCGCCTGGATCACGAACTTCGTCCTGGCCATTCTCTGGTGCGTCTTCGTCTACCAGCTGGCGTCGGTGTACAAGAGCCGCGACATGGTCTCGGGGCTCGAACGGCAGATGACCTTCTGGTGCGTCGTCGTGGGCCTCTTCCTCCTCGCCAACCTGCACCGCCTGGAATTCGGCCACGCGGGAATCGTCGCGCTGTTCTTCGCCCTTTCGATGCGCCACAACCGGGCAGTCACCGATGCGTCCATTGCCACGCTGCCCACGCTCTCCCACAACCTTCACCGGGTCGCGGAGAGATTCCGCCCCAGGACGGCCGCCTCCACCGCGTCGGCGCGTGCCGCCGCGCTCTGGCTGGCGGGTCTGCTGATGGTCGGGGTGGCGGGCTACACGGCCCTGAACTCCTATTATTTCGCGTTCGACCCGCCGTCCAAGCGCGAGATGGGACTGGGCATCGCGAGCAACATGCCGGTGGGCGCGGTCGACTACATCGAGAAGAACCACATCACCGGGAACTGCTTTCCTTCCTACAACGCGGCGGCGATGCTCATCCAGCGGATGTGGCCCGAGGTGCGCGTCGCGATGGACTCCCGCAATGACGTCTATGGCGAGACCCTCTATCGCGAGTACACCAGCGCGCTTTCTGGCGGCGCGGCGCTCGAAGCCTACCTGAAGAAGTGGCCCATCGACTTCTTCCTGATCACCTACGGCGCGGATCGCTCGCCGGCTTTCTTCAAGGTTCTCGATTCTTCGCCCGACTGGAGGCTGGTGTTCTTCGACGACCGGTCGGTGGTGTATCTCCGGAACATCCCCAGGTTCCAGAACATCATCAAGTCGGACGGCTATCAGTTCCTCGAGCCCGCCCAGGCCGGCGTGCAGGAGATCCGCACGGAGGACGCCGCGCAGTGGCTCGCCGAGGCACAGCGCGCCGTCGCCGCCGCCCCGAACGCCTGGAGCCCATTGCAGTATCTGTCCAAGTCGCTGGTGGCACTCGAAAGACTGGATGAAGCCGAGGCGGCCAGCCGGCGCATCCTCGACATCGCACCGGACGCCTATTTCGCGTGGGCCGACCTCGGCTACGTCTACATCAGGAAGCGGGACAACGCGGCAGCCGCCGGCGCCTTCACGCGCTGCCTGGAGATTCGCCCCGACTACTCCCCGTGCCGCGAGCTGCTGGATCGGATGAGCCGCCAGTAGCTTCCCCACCGGCCTGGTGCAGCTCCTTGATGACATACACCGGCTTGTGCTGCGACTCGTAGTAGGTGCGCACCGAGATTTCCGCGAGCAGTCCGAGCAGGATGCTCTGCCCGCCGAGTATCACGAACAGCGCCGACAGGAGCAGCAGCGGCGACTGGATGAAGCTGACCCCGGTGGTGTACTTGAGCCAGCTCAGCACCGAGATGGTCAGGATCCCCATGCCGATGAAGATGAAGCCGAGCGCTCCGAAGGCATGCAGCGGTTTGGTGCCATGCACGCCGAGGAACCGGACGGTCATCAGGTCCAGCAGCACGCGATAGGTCCTGCGCAGGCCGTATTTCGACAACCCGCGCTCGCGCGGACGGTGGTTGACGGGTATCTCGGCGATCCGCGCGCCGACCCAATGAGCCTGTGCCGGGAGGAACCGATGCATTTCGCCGTACAGCGTGAGCTGATCGACCACCTCGCGCCGATACGCCTTCAAGGTGCAGCCATAGTCGTGCAACCCGACGCCGGTGACGATGCCGATGAACCAGTTCGCCATCGTGGAGGGAAGCCGCCGGGTGAGAAAGGGATCACGCCGGCTCCTGCGCCAGCCGCTCACCACGTCGAAGCCTTTGTCGAGCTCCCGCAGGAGCAACGGAATGTCCGCCGGATCGTTCTGCAGATCGCCGTCCAGCGTGATGATGACTTCCCCCTGGGAATACTTGAAGCCGGCCGCGATGGCGGCGGTCTGGCCGAAGTTGCGCCTCAGCCGCACGACCGAGACCCGGTCGGGCCGCGTCGAGCGGGCGGCCATGAGGGCCTCGAGCGTCCCGTCCGTGCTGCCGTCGTCGACATAGACGGCCTCCCACGGCAGCGCGACGGCGTCCATCGCCGCCAGGATCTGCGCATGCAGCTCCTCCACGTTGCCCCGTTCGTTGAAGAACGGCACCACGATGGAGATCACGGGTGCTTGCGTCATCGTGTCATCACGTCATCGCGTTGGCGCGGCTTCATCCGCTTTCAACCCCGCCCACCGTCCGATGGTCCGGCGGGCCGGCCGTCGCCGGCAGAGTGCCGCAGCCTCTCCAGCTGTTCCTGTTATGCCACTCGATCACGACATCCACCGCGCCGATGCTTCGATACCAGTCTTCGACCTGGTCGCGCCGCAGGTAGTGCGCCACGGGGGCGGCGAGATGATCATGCACGATATGGTGGATTTCGCGGAGGGGAAACTTGCTCACATACGCGAGATACGGGTAGTAGAAAAGGAAACGCCGCATCCAGGCGAGCCGTTCATGCCTCGCCGGTCGATACAGGAGCTTCAGCTTCACCCAGAGCGGCAGCGCCACGAGCCAGGACAGCAGATACAGCGCCCGGGGCGGCAGCCGTGACGTGATGGCGCGCCGGAGTGGCGAGACCACGCCGGAGATCCAGGCGTTGTTCTCGGCGCCGTACACCCACACCGACAACCTGCCGCCCGGACGCACCGCGCCGGCGAGTGAGCGGAACCCCTCGAACGGCTCGGTGAGATGGTGCAGCACCCCCACAGAGAACGCATGGTCGCACGAGGCCGCCCTGAGCGGCAGACGGCACAGGTCCGCCTGCACGATGTGAGCGTTGCGCTCGACCCGGGTGTTCGCAAAGGCGACGTCCACGGCATCGGAGAGATCCACGCCGATCACGGCGCTGGCTCCGTAACGGGCCACCTGTCTGGTGTGGCGTCCTTTGCCGCACCCCCCCTCCACCACGACACGGCCGCGGAAGTCTTCCGGCCGAACCGGCGCGATCCAGTCGAGGAACTGCTGCTCATGGTGTGTGTCGATGCTCGGGAAGGCCTGCCATTCCCACCCGAACGCCGCCGCCGTGCGCTGCGCTTCGGCCCCCGTCTCGCCGGCAAACCTCGGCACCCCGCGCTCCACGGGGTACACGCGCCCGCACCCGGCGCAGACGAGCTTCCCTTCCATCACTTCGTCCTGATCCTTGATCTCATTCCGCAACAGGAGCGCCGCGTGGCACGCGGGGCAGGCCAGATGGTCGAGCAGCGACGGTTTCACCTGGGCGCCCCTTCTGGACGTCCCTTCCCCCAGTTGTCCATCCAGAGCTGCAGCATCAGCAGCGTCCAGAGCTGCTTGCGGTTGTCCCGCCGAAGCGCGAGGTGATCGGCCACCAGGCTCGCCACCACCGGGGGCTCGAGGAGCCCCTGCCTCACCAGTCGATCGTGCGAGAGCAGATCCCCCATCATTTCCCGCAGCGGCCCCCGCAGCCAGTCGGCCACCGGAACGCCGAATCCCTTCTTCGGGCGCGACGTGATGCCCGGCGGCAGCCACGGCATCATCGCCTGCTTGAAGACATGTTTTGTCGTCCACCCGTGCAGCTTCCACGAGGTGGGCAGCCGGCTGATCAGCTCCACGAACCGGTAGTCGAGAAGCGGAGCCCTCACTTCAAGAGAGCAGGCCATGCTCGCGCGATCCACTTTCACCAGGATGCTGTCCTGGAGGTACATCTTCAAATCGACGTACAGCAGCTTGCCGAGCGTGTCCGATGCCGGCGCCTGCCGCATGTGACGGCGCGCCTCTTCGAACAGGTCCTCGCCGGCCACCGCCTGCCTCAGACCGGGCGCCAGCATCGCGCGGGTCTCCAGATCGGAAAAGGAACCGAGCCAGACCTGGTTGCGCAGCTCGGGGGCCAGACCGGCGCCGCTGATGAACTTCTTGGCCTTGAAGTCGAAGCTCAGATTGGCCGTCGAGACAGGCAGCCGGCGCACGAGCGTCTCGATCAGCCCGGCGCGCAGCGGTGAAGGAATCCTCTCGTAGGCCTCGGCAAGCCGGTGGGCCTGGTAGGTCGGGTAGCCTGCCAGCAGCTCGTCGCCCCCTTCCCCCCCCAGCGCCACGGTGACGTGCTCCCGGGTGAACCGCGACAGAAGGAATGTCGGCAGGATCGACGCATCCCCGAGCGGTTCGTCGATCACCGACGCGAGCGTGGGAAGAATCGCCAGGAGATCCGACGGCGTCAGCGTCCGTTCGACATGCTCGGCCGAATAGTGCCGCGCCACCGAACGGAAATGGGTCGACTCGTCGAAGCTGCGCTCCTGGAACGCCACCGAGAAAGTTCGAACCCGGCCGGGCGCCACCCGCGCCATGCAGGCCACGATCGATGTCGAGTCCACGCCGCCTGACAGGAACACGCCCAGCGGCACGTCCGACATGAGCCGGCGACGCACGGCATCCTGCAGCGTCGATCGGATTTCCTCTTCCACGAGTCGCCGATCGGGCGCCGACGCGCCCGGCTCCGCCGGCGCGGGAAGGTCCCAGTAGGGTCGCTGGATCAGCTCGCCGTTTTCGTAGACGGCGAAGTGCCCTGGCCGCAGCTTGGAGATGTCGGCGAATATCGTCCCCGGGCAGGGAACGTACTCGTGCACGAGGTACCGCGCCACCGACGCCTGGTCGATGCCGGTGCCCACCGACGGATGACGCAGCAGCGCCTTGATCTCGGATCCGAACACCAGCGCGTCGGCCGTCATCGCGAAATGCAGCGGCTTCTTGCCGATCCGGTCCCGCGCCAGCAGGAGCCGGCGGCGCCTGCTGTCCCAGAGCGCCAGCGCCGCCATCGCGTTGATCCGCGACAGGAACGCGTCGCCTTCTTCTTCGTACAGATGCACGAGCACTTCCGTATCGGACATCGTACGGAACCGATGACCCCGGCTCACGAGACCCTCGCGAAGCTCGAGGTAGTTGTAGACCTCGCCGTTGAAGACGATCCAGATGGTGTCGTCCTCGTTGGACAGCGGCTGGTGCCCGGTCTGGAGATCGATGATCGAGAGTCTCCGCATGCCGAGAGCGACGTGGCCGTCGAGGTGGAACCCCTCGTCATCGGGCCCGCGGTGCGCGATCGCATCCGTCATGGACCGGAGCAGGGCGGCGTCGGCCGGGCGGGCCGTGTCGCGATTGATGAACCCCGCGATGCCGCACATGACGCTACCTCGCCGCCACGGCGCGATTGCCGCGTGCCGGAGCGCCGGTGGCCGGACCCGGCAGCCGTCGCGAGGCCCAGGACGCCAGAAGAGTGAGCAGGACTCCTGCCAGCCCGATGCCGGCCGCGGCGCTGCGCACCGGCGTGGCGCCGAAGCGCATCGAGATATCGTGGACGCCCGCCGGAACGATGAAGGTCACCACGCCGGTGTGCGGCGACGGCGTCAGATCAAGAGGCTTGCCGTCCATCGTGGCGCTCCACCCTGGAAACCAGAACGCGCGCAGCGCCACCGTGCCCCCCTGGTCGCTGTGCGCCGTCAGGCTTCGGCTCGAGGAACGCCAGTCTTTGACCCTGACGTCGCCGGTGCCTTTGACGAAGGAGGCCTGCGGCATGTCGATCGGGGTCTGCTTGAAGGTGCGGTACGGCTCGAACTGGACGGGTGTGAACGCCGGCTCGATCCAGTTGACCACGAACGGCTGGCGGCCGAGGCTCTCGTCATACTCGAACGGCTTGAGCCCGGTGTTCTGCCAGGCCAGCGCGAGATTGCCGGCAAGGGCGAGTCCCAGCAGGACGGCCCCGGGTTCGATCGGGCTGCGCCGGGC
>DASROJ010000221.1:0-9790 GCA_035646975.1 Patescibacteria group bacterium | reverse complement strand
CGTGAGCACCCGCTCCTTCTGATACGGCTTGAGGAAGGTGAACCAGGCCAGCGGCGCCAGAAGCACGGCGATGAGACCCAGCACCATCAGGGCTTTCCATCTGATGCCGGAAAGCACGATGACGACGAACAGCATGGGAAGGAACGGCAGCGTGGAACCGACGTCGGGTTGCGCGGCAATCAGTATGACGGGAATCCCCACGATACCGCAGAGGTACAGCAGGCTCACACCGGACAGCCCGAATCCCTTTTTCTCCTCGACATATCTGGCCAGCATCAGGAGCGTGGTGAACTTCGCCAGCTCCGCCGGCTGGACGTTGAACACTCCCAGCTCGAACCAGGAGTGCGCGCCGGAGATCGCCCGCGCCTGCACCAGCACGACCGCGAGTGTCAGGCACGAGATCGCATAGGCGGGAATCGCCACACTGGCCCAGAAACGGTAATCGACCGACACGACGATGAGAAAGGCCGTGAGCGCGATGCCGAGCCACATGAGCTGGCGGTAGAATTGCGCCCCACCCTGCAGGTAGGTCGTGCTGTAGAGCATCAGAAGGCCGAGCCCGGTGGCGGCGACGATCGCTGCCACCAGCACCCAGTCAAAATAGCCCAGACCCCGTTTTGCGAGCATTTGCCACCTGTCGGGGAGCTGGCGCATCCGGGTGCGCCGGCTGCTCCTCCGACTCGAAGAACTTCTCCAGAACACTTTTCACGATGGGCGCCGCGGCCGTTCCGCCGTGGCCGCCGTGTTCCACGATAACCGCGAACGCGATCCGCGGGTTGTCTCTTGGCGCGAACCCGACGAACCAGGCGTGGTCCCGCATCTCGGCGGGCAGGTCCTCGTCTTTCACTCCGGCGGAGGCGGCGTACACCTGCGCGGTGCCCGTCTTGCCGCACACATCTCGGCCCGGGATGAGCGCCTTGGTTCCCGTGCCCGATTCGTTGACCACCGACCACTCCGCCCGCCTCACCACGTCGAGGTTGTGTGAGCTGATGTGCGTGTCGCCGCCCCCGGCATCGCCGTCGCCCTGGCTTCGCGCAAACGTCGCGGAGTCGGTGCCGAGCCTGAGGTGCGGCGTGACGCGCCTGCCGTCGGTGGCGATGAACGCCTGCGACATGGCCATCTGCAGCGGCGTGATGAGAAGCGGCCCCTGCCCGATCGATACCGAGATCGTTTCGCTGGGATACCACCGATCCTTGTGGACCGTCATCTTCCACTCGGGCGATGGCACCAGGCCGGGCTGCTCCTGACCGATGTCGATTCCGGTGAGAGAGCCCAGTCCCATGTGCTTGGCGTATCGCGCGATCGAGTCGATGCCGAGACGGCTTCCCAGATTGTAGAAGTAGACGTTGCAGGAAACCTGGATGGCGCGCTTCATGTCCACCACGCCGTGGCCACCCTTCTCGTGGCAGAGGAATTTCCTGCCGTAGAAGAAGCCCCAGCCGGGACAGGAGAACACCGTGGACGGCGTGGCCAGCCCTTCCTCCAGCGCCGCGGCCGCCATGATCGGCTTGAAGGTCGAGCCGGGAGAGTACGCGCTCGAGATGGCCCGATTCTGGAGCGGCTTGCGCGGGTCGTCCACCAGCGATTTCCAGAACTCGCGCGTGAATCGGCGGGCGAAAAAGTTCGGATCGTACCCGGGCCTGCTGGTCATGGCGAGAATCTCGCCGTTGCGCGGGTCCAGGAAAACACCGGCGCCGGTCTGATCGCCAAAAGCCTGGTCCAGCTCCCGCTGCATGTCGAGATCGATGGTAAGTCGCAGATCCTTGCCGGCCACCGGCTGCACACCGCCGGCCTGCTCGCCCATCACACGCCCGCCGCTGTTGACAATCACCTGTCGCACGCCTCGTTGTCCCTGCAGCTCGTCGTTGAACGCGCGCTCCACTCCGGCCTTGCCGACGATGTCACCCGACACCGCGCCAATCAGGCTGTTCTTGTCCAGCATCGCCCGCGAGACCTCGCCGACGTAGCCAAGGTAATGCGCGCCGGACTCCCCCTCCTGATAGGAGCGCTTCATGCTCAAAGTGATCGAAACACCCGGCAGATCGGCCCTGCGGGATTCAACGAAGGAGGCAACCGCCAGCGTGACATCCGACCCCAGCACCACCGGCTCGTACTTCGGGCGCGCGCCGGCATGGGTGATCCGCTGCCTGAGCTCGCCGACCTCCACGCCGATCACCGGCGCCAGCGTGTGAAGACTCTCCTCGAGATGCGACGCATGCTCCCGGTCGAGCACCACGTCGAACGCGGGCCGATTGCGCGCTATCACCCGGCCGTACCTGTCGAGGATCGCGCCACGCGGCGCCTGCACATCGATACGGCGGATCCGGTTGGCCTCCGCAAGCTCTGCGTAGTGGGCCCCCTGGACGATCTGCATGTAATAAAAGGAGAGCAGGTATCCCACCATGACCGCTGTGAAGAACACGGCCAGAACGGTGATTCGCGCCGAGAATTGCGTCGATTC
Source organism: Patescibacteria group bacterium (assembly GCA_035646975.1). GTDB lineage: Bacteria > Acidobacteriota > Polarisedimenticolia > JACPZX01 > DASXTC01 > DASROJ01. The sequence goes on along the minus strand of DASROJ010000221.1, from coordinate 7,329 downwards.
GACGTATTCCTTGTACTCGATGCGATGCCGGAAATCAGGTGTCATAGCGTCACTGCATCGCCTCGCCCTTGAGGCCCCTGGCGGCAAACAACCCCACCAGAAGGGATCCAACCAGGCAGTTGCCCGTCATGGTCATTAATAGATGAGGGTAGGGTGCGTAAGCGAGCCTTCTTCCCATGATGGCGAGGATTCCTACCTCGGTGACGCGGGACAGCACCGTGCTGGCGGCGAGAACGAGGACGCGGGACATGAGCGGGGCAAGCGCAAACCGCAGACCCAGCACGCCCACCAGGTACCCGACCAGCGCTTTGGAAAGAGCGTTTACCCCGAGAAGCGTGCCCTCCAGGGCATCCTGGAAAAGACCCACGCCTGCTCCCGCCAGCAGGGCCCCGGCCGGCCCTTTCTTGATTCCGCAGTATATGACGGCCACCAGAGGCAGGTCAAAAAAACCTGCCGCGGCAGGCCAGACACCCGAGAGCACGACCTGCCCGATCGCGGCGGTCAATAGCGCCAGGATCAGCAGCAGAAGGCTCATTGGCGCCTTCCCGGGGCGTCGGCAGACGGTTTGGCGGGCGGCCTGGGCGCCGCCGGAGCCGCCGGCTTGACCGGCGGCGGCTCGGGCAGCGGAATGTCGCTGCGCAGCAGAATCAACACCTCTTCAAGACGATTGAACTCCACCCGGGGAATGACCGCGATCGTCCAGAAAATCCCCTCGCCCGGGCTCACCTTGCCCACGCGCCCCACCGGAAGACCCTTGGGATAGATCCCGTCGAGACCCGACGTGATGACCAGGTCCCCTTCCTTCACGTCCTCCAGGGTGGAGATGTACTCGAGCGTGCAGAGATCGGTGCCACCCCCCATGAGGATTCCCTGCACGCGGGTGCGCTGCAGGAGCACCGCGGTGCCGGCAGCGGCGTCGGTGAGAAGCTGAACCTTCGAAAGCCCGGGCGAAACCGTCCAGACGCGTCCGACCACCCCGCTCGAGCCCACCACCGCCATGTTTGGTTTCACGCCGGAGTCCGATCCCCGGTTCACCAGCAGCGTGCGCGAAAGCCCGGTGGAGTTGTTGCCGATGACCCTCGAGGGCACCGTGCTGATCCCCATGCCTTCCTTGAGATCGAGCAGCGCGCGGAGCCGGTCGTTCTCGATGCGGGCCTCTTCGAGCTTTTTCAGCTCCATCTCGAGCTGTCCGACTTTTTCTTCGAGGGAGGCGTTGCGCGCCCGGGTATGACGCAGGTTGACGTACTCGTCCCAGACGCCGGCTCCGCCGCCGGTGACCGAGGAGGCCACGCTGAGAAACGGCGAGGCGAAGCGAAGGAACCACGATTCCGTGCCGGAGGCGGATCGCCCCTGCAGCTGCGCCGCCATCAGCACGAACAGCGACGCGACCACTGCGATCAGCAGGAAAAACGCGCGTCTGTCACGCAGGAACTGAGGCATTATCGAGGCATCCGGGCATCAAGAGCGCAGCCTGACTAATCCAGGGACACCTTGCGCAGCAGGTTGAAATCAGTCAGCATCCGCCCCGTCCCGAGCACCACGGAGGAAAGCGGGTCATCGGCCATCGACACCGGCAGTCCCGTTTCTTCCCGCAGCCTGCGATCGAGATTTTTCAGCAGCGCCCCGCCTCCCGTCAGAACGATCCCCTTGTCGACGATATCTGCCGACAGCTCCGGCGGCGTCTGCTCGAGAGCCACGCGCACCGCGTCGATAATGGTGCTCACGGTCTCGGCAAGCGCCTCGCGGATCTCCTCGTCGGAAATGGTGATGGTCTTGGGGATGCCGTCGACCAGGTCACGGCCCTTGATCTCCATCGTCAGCTCCTCGTCGAGCGGATAGGCCGAGCCCACGCGCATCTTGATCTCTTCCGAGGTGCGCTCGCCGATGAGCAGGTTGTACTTCCGCTTGATGTACTGGATGATCGCCTCGTCCATCTCGTTGCCCGCCACCCGCACGGTGCGGCTGTAGACGATGCCCGACATCGAGATGACGGCCACGTCGGTGGTCCCCCCGCCGATGTCGATGATCATGTTGCCCATCGGCTCGGTGATCGGCAGGCCCGCGCCGATGGCCGCGGCCATGGCTTCTTCCACCAGGTAGACTTCGGTGGCCTTGGCCTTGAAGGCGGAGTCCTTCACGGCCCGCTTCTCCACCTGCGTGATCTCCGACGGGACGCCGATCACGATGCGCGGCCGCACCCCCATGTTCCTGTTGTGGGCCTTGCGGATGAAGTAGTCGAGCATTTTTTCCGTGTGCTCGAAGTCGGCGATGACCCCGTCTTTCATCGGCTTGATGGCCACGATGTTGCCGGGCGTCCGCCCGAGCATTTCCTTGGCCTCCCGGCCAACCGCCTCGACTCGGCCGGTCTTCTGGTTCACCGCCACGATGGATGGCTCGCAGACTACGATTCCCTTGCCCTTGGCAAAGACGAGGGTATTGGCCGTTCCCAGGTCGATAGCCAGGTCGTTGCTGAACATGCTCAGGAGCGACCTCAAATGCATACTCATGACTTAGGATTTTCCTTTCCCGGCGATGGTTTGCACCGCCAACGCGACACCGTTCTTCCCCCGATCCTTGACCATGTACATCGCCTGGTCGGCCCGTTGGATGAGATCCTCCCGGCTCTGCCCATGATCTGGGAATGTGGATACTCCGAAGGAAGCAGTCAACCGGACGTCCAGACCCAGGTCGGTCAGGAAGACCCGCTCCTGGATGCTGGCCCGAATGCGCTCCGCGATGATCATGGCTCCCATGGCCCCCGTCTGGGGCAGGATAATGGTGAATTCGTCCCCCCCGTAGCGGGATACCACGTCGATTTCACGCACCGTTTCCTGCAGGATCTGCCCCACCTCGAACAGGGCGCGGCTGCCGGAGAGGTGCCCGAACTTGTCGTTGACCTGCTTGAAACCGTCCAGATCCAGGAAAATCAGCGAGACCGGCACGCCGTACCGGCGCGACCGCTTGATTTCCCGCCTCAGATGGACGTTCAGGTAACGCGAATTGAACAGTTTCGTCAGGTCGTCGGTGACCGTCAGCTCGGCCGACTTCTGGTAAAGGATGGCGTTCTCGATGGCGATGGCGCCGGGCTCGACCAGGGTGGTGACCATCTGGAGGTCTTCCTTGTTGAATGGCCCCCGCCGCTTGTTGATCAGCTCCACCGCGCCGATGATTCGCCCGCGGCTTATCAGCGGCGCGCACAGGATCGACCTGGTCCTGAAGCCGGTCAGCATGTCGAACCGGGCGTCGAATCTGCGGTCCTCGCGGACGTTGTTGACGATCAATGGACGTTTGTACTGCACGACCCAGCCGGCGACACCCTGGCCGATCTTGATCCGGTAGTCCTTCACGTCGTCGACCCGCTGCCCCATCACCAGCTCGAAAGAAAGCGTGTGCTCCTTTTCGTCCACGAGAAGCAGCGACCAGGCCTCGGTCTGGATCAGGTCCTGGGCCCGGGTCATCACGATCTCCATCACCTTTCTGGGCTCGAGCACCGAGTTGGCGGCCTGGGAGATGTCCGACAGCACCGAGAGCCGGCGCGCTCTGGCGCGCGATGTGGCGCGCGCTTCGACCAGCAGCGCTTCGTATTCCATGAGCTTCGCCTCGCGTCGCACGATATCGGCGAGCAGCGCGGAAGTCACCGGCATCAGGACGGTGGCACGGAAGGTCCTGGACTGCCTGCCCGGCGCCTTGCGGCGAAGGGCGACGAACGGAAGGTCCTTGCGCAGCTTCAGGCACTCCGCGCAGACCGCCGCGCCGGCGCGGTTCTCATCGAGGTGCCAGACGACCCCCTCGACCGTCCTGCCCGGCGAGATGAGCGCCTCTTTTGCCTGGCCGGATGACCGCAGGACGAAGGCTGCGCCCTCACGGCCCTTCAGCAGCGGCGCGAGCGCCTTGCGATCATCGGTCACCAGAAGGATCTTCTTCACCGTCATGAATCTCTAATAGGAATCGACCGTCGCGGTTCGCTCGACCCGCGTCTCGTTGCCCGCGATGTCCTGCGCCACGAACAGCACGCGATTCACCCCTTCATGCTTGAGCGCCACCACGGTGGTGAATGTTCCATCGTCGTAGACATCCACCTTGTTGCCGCCCACCGTGAGAAGCACCCCGGCCTCCGTCTTTCCGCGGATGATGACCTGGCTCGCGAAGACAAGGAAGTCGTCTATCGTCAGCAGCGGCGGCGTCGTGTCGCCCATCTGCGCGACTCGTCCGGAAATCACCTTGAACTTGCGCGCCTCGGAATAGGGGCTTGGCGAACCCGCCGCGAAGAGGGCGGCGACTCTCCAGTAGTAGCCCCCCTCCTTGACGTTGGGCAGTGTCGCCGCGGTGGTCTTCAGACTGTTGAGGTCGACCACCGGCTCGGCGAACAGCGGCTGGGTGGCTATCTGCAGCCGGTAACCGGTGGCGCCCTCCACCGGATCCCATCCCAGCTCGACGGTCGGCGCCAACCCCTCCTTGGTGAGGAATATTTTCTGATCCGCGGGAACGCTCAGTGACGGGGCCGACGGCACCTTCTCCACTCCCGAGACATGAGACTGCCTGTCGACGTTCACCCGCTCGGAGGCGCTCAGCGTGACCGCGGCGGCGCTGCCCGCGGCAAGGCTGGTCTTGCCGGAGTGCACCTCCACTTCTGTTTTCTCCTGCTCCTTGTCGTAGGTCACTTCGAACTCGCTGCGGTCGGCGGACGTGGCCACCGTGTTCTGCGTGGACACCTCGTGATACGACCCTTTCGCGGCGACGTCCTGCGTCGAGGCGCTGACACGCCCCTCTCGCAGCCGCTCGCGCACCTGCTGCACCCGGGTGGCCTGGTTGTCGTACAACGCCTTGATCTCGAGCAGGGAGCCTGGCTTGATCGTGGTGATGGTTCCGTTGAAGTAGATGATCTGGGCGCTGGCGCGCGATGAGGTCTTGACCTGGTCACCCGCCGAGAGCGACATGCCGCGCTCCGCGTCGACCCAGATCAGTTCCCGCACTCTTTTGACCTTCACGTCGCCTTCGATGCGGTAGAACTGGACTTCCCTGGCCGACTCCCCTCTGGAAATCGCCAGGGCCTTTTCGGAGTTGAGCTTCGACTCCATCGCCGCCTTCCTGGAGTCCTGGTAATTCGAGGCGTCGTACTGACGGCGCGCGTCGGAGAGCAGCCGCTGCGCCGCCTGCTTGAGCTCGGTGGTGGCGTCCGGCTGCGCGGAGGGTCCAGCCTTGTCGAGCGCCTCTTCGGCCTGATCGATGGCAAGGCGCGCTTCTGCCTTCGGCGAGCCTTCATAGAAGAATTTGAGGTAGGCGTAGTATGAGCCGGCGCCGAGCACCAGCAGGATCACGAAGGCGGTGGTGAAAATTGTGCGGTAGCTGACGTTGAACCAGTCGAGCAGGATCGCCGATTTTTCGGATCCGCGCCTGGTGGCCATTCCGCCCCCGATACGTTCCGTCGGCTGTCGGCCTCCCCCGACTCAGGACTCAGGGGCGGCGGGGGAACGAACCGCCTCTCCAGCTCCGACCTAGAAGCGATAACCTTAGTATTTTCAATAAATTAACTAACATCTCGGAAGCGCGGAAGAATATAACATATTAAAACAGCACGTGCAACGCGGCCAACGAGGCGTTCTGCCTTGATTGCCACGGCGGGGGATCGTAGAATGCCCGCCTTTCGAGGATACCCCATTCATGCTTGATTTGATGCGCAAGGCGAACACCCTGAAGTGGTTCGTCAGGGTTGTCATCATCTCCGTGGTGCTGGCCTTCGTCATATCCATCTTCATGATCTGGGGCGGCGCCGGCACGCGCAATACCGCTTCCGGCGCCTCGGCAACCTGGGTTGCCCGGGTCAACGGTCAGGACATCACCCCGTTCGAGCTCGAGCGCCAGCGCCTCAACGTGGAAAACCAGTATCGCCAGGTGCTGGGCGATCAGTTCGAGCAGCAGGCCGCGGCCTTTGATTTCGACCAGCTCGCGCTTCGCCAGCTTCTCGGTCAGGCCCTGGCTTACTCGGAGGCCAATCGGCTCGGCCTGAGCACTGCGCCGAGCGAGGTGGCCGACACCATCGTCCACATGTCGGCGTTTCAGCGCAACGGCGCCTTCATCGGGCGGGAGCAGTACATCCAGGAGCTTCGCGGCCGAAGCTTCGATGTCGGGGAATTCGAGGCGCAGATAGCGCGCGAGCTGACGGTGGACAAGCTGCGCGATCTGGTCGGTACGATGGTCTCGGTGACGGATGCCGATGTCGAAAAGGCATTCAACGAAGAGGGCCAGTCGGCCGAGGTCGACTATGTCCTCTTCAAGCAATCCGATTATCCGGTGACGGGCGAGCCGAGCGCGAAGGAAATCGAGGCCTGGTATCGCGACCACCGCGCCGCGTATCTGACACCCGAGAAGCGGCGCGCAGCCTATCTCCTGATCGATCGCGATCCGCTGCAGAAGTCGGTTCAAGTCAGCGACACCGAGATCCGGGACTCGTACGAGAAAGACAAAGAGACGACCTATCGCAATCCCGAACAGCGCCGCGCGAGTCACATCCTCCTGAAAGCCCCGGCGGAGGCCAAACCCGAGGAGGCCGACGCGGTTCGCAAGAAGGCCGAGGCGCTGCTGGCCCGGGCGCGTGGTGGCGAGGACTTCGCGAAGCTGGCGCGGGAGAACTCGGAGGATCCCGGCTCGGCCTCCGAGGGCGGCGATCTGCAGTGGTTCGGCAAGGGTCGCATGGTGCCGGAGTTCGAGCAGGCGGTCTTCTCATTGTCCGACGGCCAGATCAGCGACATCGTCCGCACCCCATTCGGTTTCCACATCATCAAGATGACAGGCTCGCGGCCCGCCGGTGTGACGCCGTTCGAAGAAGTCCGCGAGCAGATTCGCCAGACGCTCGCGTTCAAGAAGGCCCAGGAGTTGCTTTCGAAAAAGTCCGATGAGGTGGCCACCCGGCTCTCTCAGCAGTCCTCGTCGTTCGAAGCCACGGCCACCGAGCTGGGGCTGACCGTCAAGGACACGGGCTGGTTCGGCAAGGGAGATCCGATTGGCGATCTGGGCCCCATGCCCCAGGCAGCCGAAGAAATCTTCCGGCTCAAGTCGGGCGACCACTCGGGCCCGATCCCCACGCCTCGCGGCATCCTGTTCGCCAGGCTGGTCGACGTCCAGCAGCCGCAGGCGGCCCCGTTCGATGGGGTCAAGGACCGGGTAAAGGCCGATCTCGTGAAGGATCGTTCCTTGGAGAAGGCCCGCGCGGCGGCGCGCGAGCTGGCGGCGGCCGGGGCGGATGGCTTCAAGGCCGCGGCTGACAGGAAAAAACTCGAAGTGAAGAGCACGGGCGAATTCACCCGGGCCGCGGCTCCCGCGGATCTGGGC
>DASROJ010000220.1:0-8779 GCA_035646975.1 Patescibacteria group bacterium | reverse complement strand
CCAGGCGGCCCCACCTCCGGCGCCGGTGGCGGAGCTTCCGCCCCCGGTCCAGCTGCCCCCGGCGCCGGTCGAGCGCAAACCGCCCGAAATCAACTACCGTCTGGTAGGGATGATGGGCCCGGTGAGCCGGAAGGTCGGTGTTTTTCTGACCGGCGACAAGATGGTGCTGGCGAAGAAGGGCGAAGTCATCGAAGGCAGGTTCAAGGTCCTCGATATCGGACCGGAATACGCCCTCATGGGATACACCGACCCCGAGTGGAAGGATTCGCGCAAGCGTCTTTACTTCGGACCTCAGTAGGGAGGAGAGAGTCGTGGCCTCAATCGGCTTGAAAAGGGCAGTCTTCCTGGCGGTTGCCGTGAGCCTTGCGCTGTCGGCAGCCGGGTGCGTCGCAACCCGCTTGAGCAGGATGGGCGCAAAGGAGGAGGCCAGGGGCGACTACGACAAGGCGGTCCTGCTCTACGCGAAGCTGGCCGCGCTCGATCCCGAGAGCAGCCGGTGGACCATCGCGCTGAGCCGGACGAAGCTCAAGGCCTCCCAGCAGCATTTCGAAAAAGCGAAACGGTACAAGGACGCCGGCCAGCTCGAGATGTCCATCGGCGAGCTCCAGCAGGTTGTCACGCTCGATCCGCAGAACGGCTACGCGCAGACCGAGCTGGAGAAGGCTCTCATCGAGTACCAGAAGAACAAGGCCTCCGAGAGCATGACCGAGATGGAGCGGATGAAGGCCCAGGCGCGGAAGTCCCAGGGAGTGCCGCTGCTGGATCCCCGCTCGAACATCCCGATGCTGCTGCAGTTCCGCGACAAGGAGATCGGGTTCATCTACGAGGCGATCTCGAAGGCCAGCGGCATCAACTTTCTGTACGATCCGAAGCTGGATCTCAAGCGCAAGACCACCATCGAGCTGAACAACGTCCCGTTCGAAAAGGCGATGGATACCCTCATGCTCACCAACAAGCATTTCTTCAAGGTGATGGATGAGAACACGATCCTGATCGCCGACGACAACCAGCAGAAGCGGCGCGAGTACGAAGACGAGGTGATCAAGACGTTCTTTCTGTCCAACGCCGACGTGAAGGACGTGCAGTCTCTCCTTCGCACCATGCTCGATGCCCGCAAGCTCGTGCAGAACAACCAGCTCAACGCCATCACGATCCGCGACACGCCGAACAAGGTGGCGATTGCCCAGAAGATCATCGAGGCCAACGACAAGGCCAAGGCCGAGCTGGTCGTCGATGTCGAGCTGCTGGAGATCAGCCGCACGGTCAGCAAGACGCTGGGCATCAACCTGACGCCGAGACAGTACACCGTCAACTGGACGGGTCCCGACCGGCTGCCGCTGAACAATCTCGGTCTGCTCCGGCAGCTCGGGCTGTACAGCCTCGGGCCGATCCCCCAGGTCACGATCGACTTTCTCAAGTCGGACAGCGGCACGCGCACCATCGCCAAGCCGCAGCTGCGCGTCACCGAGGGTGAAAAAGCGAACCTGCACATCGGCGACTCGGTGCCGATCCCGACGACGACCTTCAACACCACCGGCACCGTCGGCGGCTCGGTGGTCCCGATCACCTCGTTCACCTACCAGGAAGTCGGCATCGTGATCGAGATCGAGCCCCGCGTGCACCACAACAAGGAAGTGACGCTGAAGCTCAATGTCGAGGTCAGCCAGCTCGGCGAAAGCGTCAACACGGGGCAGGGTGTCAGCCAGCCTTCGATCAACACGCGGCAAATCAACACGGTCATCCGGCTGAAGGACGGCGAGTCCAACCTGCTGGCCGGCCTCATCCGCGATGACGGCACCTCCAGCAAGTCGGGGTTCCCCGGTCTGATGGACATCCCGGGGCTTTCGAAGATCTTCTCGAGCACGAGCGACACGCGCCGGGAAACCGATTTGATCCTCACCCTGACACCTCACATCATCCGGATACCCGACATCAGGCAGGAGGATCTCGAGGCGTTCTTCATCGGCAACGAGGCCAACCCGCATCTCAGGGGGGCGGCGAACAGCGTTTTCGCCACACCGTTCACCGCCAACGGCGATGAGGAAGAAGAGGCCGACGATCAGGAGGACGAGACCACCGACGACGCCGGGCAGGCGGCCAACCCCGGCGGAGCCGCGGCGTCACTGCCGGCAACGGCAGCCGCGCCAGGGGCGCGTACCGAAGCGGGCAGCCCGTCGCCCTCGCCGGCCGGAGCCGTGCCCGCCGGCGGCGTGTCCGCCGGAGCGGCGCCCCCGCAGCAGCCGGGCCAACAGCCGCCCCAGCCGGCGGCGCCACCGGCGCAGCGGCCGGCGCCGTCCGCGGGGGCCATGAACCTGACCATCGCCCCGGCACGACTCAACGTGGCGGCGGGCGGGACCTTCTCGGTGAACCTGCTCGTCAACAACGCGGTCAACCTCCAGAAGGTCACGTTCACCATGACCTATGACCCGACGTCGATCGAGTTCGATTCGGGCCTGGAGGGAATCATCATGAAACAGGACGGCGCCCAGACGGTCTTCTCCGCCAACAAGATCGCCGACGGGCAGGTGGCGGTGGAGGTTGCGCGGCTTGGCGGAAGCCAGGGGATCAGCAACGGCGGCGCGCTGGCGGCCCTGCGGTTCAGGGCGCTGGCGGGAGGCAAGGCCAACATCGCATTCGGCTCGGTGCACGCCGAGGCGTTCGATGGCAGCGCCATCACCGTGAATGCCAGCGAAGCCGAGATTACGGTGTCACAATAGTATCGAGGAGTCACGGCGTGACCAGAAAGCATCAGACCGGGCTGACCTACATCGAGGTCATGATCACGATCGCCATCCTGCTGATACTGGCGGCGGCGACCATCCCGGTGGCCAAGACCGCGATCAAGAGACAGCGCGAGCTCGAGCTGAAATCGGCGCTGCGCGAGATGCGCACCGCGATCGACACCTACAAGAAATACTCGGATCAGGGACTGATCCCGCAGGAGGGGCTCGAGAGCGAAGGGTATCCGCCGGATCTCGACAAGCTGGTGGAAGGGGTGGCCTTGACGGGGACGATCGACAAGAAGCTCCGATTCCTGAGAAGGATTCCGAAGGACCCGATGACGAACACCTACGACTGGGGACTTCGCTCGCTGCAGGATGACCCGAACTCGACATCGTGGGGAAGGCAGAACGTCTTCGATGTCTACACGACCAGCGATGTCAAAGGCCTCGATGGCACGGTGTATTCGACATGGTGAGAGGCTGACATGGCGCGCAGGAAAGAGTCTGGATTCACACTGCTCGAGCTGATGGTCGTCGTGGCGCTGCTGGGCATCCTGGCGTCGATGGCCGCGGTGCAGCTCAAGAATTCGCCCGACAAGGCGCGCGAGGCGGTGCTCAAGACAGACCTGCACGTGATGCGCGAGGCGATCGACCAGTACTTCGCCGACAAGGCCCGGTACCCGGCCAGCCTGGAAGCGCTGGTGGAGGAAGGCTACCTGCGCAGCCTGCCGGTGGATCCGTTCACCAAGGACTCGACCAGCTGGCGTACCGTCCAGGCGGGCGAGGGGGGTCCGGGCAGCGAGGATCTCGGTCTTCCGGACGAGCAGGGCAGCACCAACACGTCGCCCGGCATTTTCGACATCCATAGCGGGGCGGCGCACAAGGCGCTCGACGGCACGCTGGTCAGCGAGTGGTGAGAAAGCACATAAGGAGTCAATGCGCGATGACGAGACATCCCAATCACATCAAGAGGAGGGCTTCCGGGGCGGCCGCCCTTATTGCGGCGGCGGTGTTCGGCATCGCCGCCTGCAACAACACCGATCCGACCGCCCCGGCCGATTCGACGGTGACGGTGTCGGCCAACCCGTCCACGGTGGTGGTTCCGGCCGGCGGGCAGGGGACCACCGAGCTGACGGCCACGCTGAGATCCAAGAGCGGCGCCCGGGAGCCCGGCCAGGAGATGACATTCTCCACGACGAGCGGAATCCTCGATCCTGCCGCCGAGACGACCATCCTGACGGACAACAACGGGCAGGCGATGAGCAAGCTGACGCTGACCTCGAACAGTCCGCCCACGGTCACGGCAAGGTCGGGCAGCATCACCGCCACGGTCCAGGTGCTCACCACGTCCGCGGCGTTGAGCCAGTTCCTCCTGGACATCCAGCCGTCGGACCTGACGACCTGCACCGACCAGTTGACCATGACGGCGATCGTCGAGGATCCGAACGGCGACCCGGTCCCGGGCGTGCGCGTGATTTTCGCCGAGGAGACGCCGGCGGTCCTGACGGGCAGCTTCTCCCCCTCGAGCCAGCGGGACACCGACGCCACCGGCACCGCCGTGGTGACCTGGAAGCCGAGCCAGGCGACCTGCGACCTGAAGTGCACGATGGCGGGCAACGATCCGAACACGATGGGGAACTGCGGCACGCTCCAGTTCACGGCATCCGACCTGACAGGAAACTTCGAGTCGCAGGCGTTTCCGATCCCGGACAACATCCCCTAGCGGAAAGACTTCATGCGGCAGACACCAGCAGCGTCGGGCGCGGCCCCAACAGGACAGCGGGAGGCCACCGCCTCGCAGCGGGGGCATTTGCTCGTCGGCCTGATGGTGCTCATCGCGGTCCTGATGATCATGCTGATGGTCACCGGTCAGAGCTGGACCTTTCTTGTGCGGCGTGACAACGAGGCCGAGATGATCTTCCGCGGCGAGCAGTACGCCAACGCCATCGAGTTCTATCACAAGGAAACGCAGCAGTACCCGCTCGAGCTCAAGGTGCTGATGCAGCGCGGCCCGCACCGCCATCGGTACATCCGCAGACTCTGGAAGGATCCCTTGTCCAAGGATGGCAAGTGGGGCCTGCTGTACCTCTCGCCCACCGGCAAGGGATTCATCAATCCGTACGCGACACGGCGGGACCAGCAACAGCTGATCGCTGGCGCCTTCGGGGACGCCGGGCCTGGCGGCGGGCTCGCAGACGCCGCCGACGCCGGTGACGGCGGTGACGGCGGCGATGGCGGCAACAGCTCCTTCGGCCGTCGCGGCAGCGCCCTTCCAGGCAACTCTCGTTCGGGCCGCAGCGGGTTGGGCACGGCAGGCGGGGATGGAGAAGAAAAGTCCGGCTACTCCGAGCCGCTGCCCGACAACTTCAACCTTCGTGGCGGCGAGGCCACGGGCCTGCCGATCGTCGGAGTCGTGCACAAGAAAAAGGAAACGGGTCTCAAGATCTACAAGAACATCGCCAACATCAACGACTGGGCCTTCACGCTCCTGGCCGAGGGGCAGGACCTGAGGATGGGCGGTTCGGTGCTCCCGACGCAGACTCCCACGCGGAACTTTGGCATCGGCGATTCCCACACGCCGATCTTCATGAATCCCGGCGATCGCCCCGATGCGCCCAAGGGCGTCAGGGGGAGACGGAACCCGATTCAGGAGAGCCTCGACAGGATGCGCAAGGCGCGCGAGGAGGAAGAAGCGAAACGCAAGAAAGAAGAGGCGGACCAGAAAGACGGCGAGGAGGACACCTCCGCCGATGATCAGGACCAGGACCCCAACGCGGACGAGAATCCCCCGCCGGATGACCAGGATCCGAACGCCCCGCACGACCCGAACGCGCCGTCCACGCCGCCCGATCCGAACGGATCCGGCGGTCTCACGCTGATTGGTTCCGTCCTGTCGACACATTGTCTCGACACGGGGCATTGTCACGCGTCGTGGCTTGAAGCAGCGCCCGACACGGTGGTATAGTCGGGTTTCTTTCGTGGCTCCGGCGGCGGCCGGGCCACCCGCAACTCCCCACAAAGGCATCGTCGATCATGCATCGCAAGGAAGTTCTCCCGAACGGGCTCACCATTCTCACCGAAGAGATGCCGACCTTGCGCTCCGTGTCGCTGGGCGTCTGGCTCAAGCAGGGTTCCCGGCACGAGACACCGGAAGAGAACGGCATCTCTCACTTCATCGAGCACCTTCTGTTCAAGGGGACCGAGCGGCGGTCGGCGGCCGAGATCGCCAGGACCATCGATTCGATCGGTGGCCAGTGCGACGCATTCACTTCCAAGGAGTACACCTGCTTCTACGCGCGTGTGCTCGACGACCATCTGCCGCTGGCGCTCGATCTACTGTCGGACATCGTCCTGAATCCCAGGTTCGACCCCGAGAACATCGAAAAAGAGCGCAAGGTCATCTTCGAAGAGATCAAGATGGTGGAAGACAGTCCCGACGAAGTGGTCTATGACCTCTTCTCCTCGACGTTCTGGAAACAGCACCCGCTGGGCCGGCCGATCCAGGGCACGGTGGAGTCGGTGGCGGCGCTGGGGCCGGACGTGCTGATGAAGTTCTTCCGCGAGTCGTACCACCCGGCCAACGTCGTGATCGCCGCAGCCGGGCACCTCGACCAGATGCGCTTCGCCGAGATGGCGGCCCAGGCGTTCCAGGGCATGACGAGCCAGGGGAGGCACCGGCCGGTGACGATGCCGAACCCCTGCTCCGATCTCGTCGCGCGGGAGAAGAAAGACCTCGAGCAGCTCCACCTCTGCCTCGGCGTGCCGGCATACCGGCAGAAACACGAGTACCGCTACATCGGCTACGTGATGAACACGCTTCTGGGCGGCACGATGTCCTCGCGGCTCTTCCAGCGGATTCGCGAAGAGCGCGGTCTGGCTTACACGGTGTTTTCGTCGATCAGCTCGTTCGCCGACACGGGGTACCTGATGGTCTACGCGGCCACGCGTCCCGGCGGCGGCGAAGAGGTGATCGAACAGGTCTGCGTGGAGTTGAAGCGGCTCAAGGACATCGCCATCGAAGAAACCGAATTGAAAGCGGCGAAGGATCACCTCAAAGGCAGCCTGATGCTCTCGCTCGAATCGTCGAGCAGCCGAATGAGCAACCTGGCGCGCCAGGACATCTACTTCAACCAGCAGTTCTCGCTCGATGATGTGATCGCGGGGATCGACCGCGTGACCACGGCCGAAGTCCAGGACCTGGCGCGCGAGATCCTCGTGTCGAGCGACTGCACCGTCGCGGCGCTGGGCAACCTGTCGAGCTTCAGGTTGACGACCGACCGCATCCAGTTCTGACGTGTCGCGAGCCGAGGAGACGCCCCGCGTGCTCTTCAAGAGGCTGCCGGGCAACGACCTGCCGCTGCCCCGCCGTGAAACCACCGGGGCCTCCGGAATGGACCTGAGGGCCTGCCTGACAGAGCCGCTGTCGCTGTCGCCCGGCCAGCGCGTCCTCATCCCCACCGGTTTCGCGATGGCCCTGCCGGACGGTTACGAGGCGCAGGTCCGGCCCCGCAGCGGCCTGGCTCTCAAGTCCGGCGTGACGATGCTCAACACCCCGGGCACCATCGATGCCGATTACCGGGGCGAGGTGAGCGTGCTGGCCGTGAACCTGGGCTCGGAAAGGGTGACGATCCAGCGCGGCGACAGGATCGCGCAGATGGTGATCCAGCGAGTCAGCACGGCCGACCTGGTGGAAGTGGAGGCGCTGCCGCCGTCGGCGCGCGGTGAAGGGGGCTTCGGCTCGAGCGGTTCCCGGTGAGGCGCCACCCCGGGAGGGCACGGCCATAGGATTCCGCGTCGTCGTGCTCGGCAGCGGCAGCTCCGGCAACTGCACCCTCGTGGAGGGCAGGCGGGGCCGGCTTTTGATCGACTGCGGGTTGTCGGCGCGGGAGACCGAGCGACGGCTCGAGCAGGTCGGCACCGACCCGCGCTCGATCGATGCGGTGCTGGTCTCGCACGAGCATGCCGACCATGTGGGCGGCGCGGCGCGGTTTTCGAGGCGGTTCGGCGCGCCGGTTCATACGACGCCCGCGACGGCCGCCGCCTCCGGCCTGGCCGCGGCGGACCTGGCAGGTCTCAGCCACACGGAGCCGGGCCTGTCGTTCATGGTGGGAGACATCGCGGTGAGCCCGTTCTCAGTGCCACATGATGCGGTGGACAACGTGGGATTCGTCGTGGAGTGCGAGGGCACACGGCTCGGCTACGCCACCGACCTCGGCCACACGACGCGGCTCGTCGTGGAGCGGCTCAAGCAGTGCGACCTGCTGGTGACCGAGGCGAACCACGACTCGGAGATGCTCAGGAGCGGCCCGTATCCCTGGTCGGTCAAGCAGAGAATCCTGGGCCGCCACGGCCACCTGTCCAACGACGAGATGTCCGACCTGGTGGCCGGCGTGGCCGGCGAGCGCACGCGGCATCTGTTCCTGGCGCACCTGAGCCGCACCAACAACACGCCGGACCTGGCGATGCAGGCCTGCCGCCGGGGCCTGGAGTCGGCAGGCCGCAGCCGCGTGAAGATCCACGTGACGCATCAAAGGGAGATCAGCGAGGTGGTCGAGGCATGATCGCACGATACACGCTGCCGGAGATGGGGCGTCTCTGGGAGGAGGAGCACAAGCTCAGGTGCTGGCTGAAGGTGGAGGTGGCCGCCTGCGAGGCGATGGCCGAGCGGGGCGAGATCCCGAAAGAGGCTGTTTCGGTCATCCGGCAGAAGGCCGACTTCGATCTGGCCCGGGTCGGCGAGATCGAGGCCCGGGTGCGTCACGACGTGATCGCGTTTCTGACGGCGGTTGGAGAAAAGGTCGGTCCCGAGTCGAAATACATCCATCTCGGGCTCACGTCGTCGGACATGCTCGACACCGCCACGGCGATTCAGCTGGTGCAGGCGTCCGACCTGCTCATCGGGCGGGTCGTCAAGCTGCGCGAGGTGCTCGCGCGGCGAGCCCACGAGTTCAAGATGACGCCGATGATCGGCCGCACGCACGGCATCCACGCGGAGCCGACCACCTTCGGATTGAAGCTGGCGCTCTGGTATGACGAGATGGGGCGGGACCTGGCGC
>DASROJ010000219.1:0-5032 GCA_035646975.1 Patescibacteria group bacterium | reverse complement strand
GGTCAATTGAAGGCACTCCCACCCTCTGTTAGAATGCCCTTCGAAATCCCTTCCTTCGAGGAAACCTGTATGCCAACCGAAGTGGTCATCGTGAATGGCGCCCGCACTCCCATGGGCGAGTACAACGGGGTTCTGCGCGATCACACCGAGATCGAGCTGGGCGCCATCGCCGCGAAGGCGGCACTGGCGCGATCGGAAGTGAAGCCATCGACCATCCAGCACGTCATCATGGGCAATGCCCAGCAGACGAGCGGCAACGCCGTGTACGGGGCCCGCCATGTCAGCCTGAAGGCCGGCATTCCGATCGAGGTACCGGCGCTCACCGTGAACAGGTTGTGCGGCTCCGGGATTCAGTCAATCGTCACGGGGGCGCAGCTGATCCAGCTGGGTGAAGCAGAGACCGTGCTGGCGGGCGGCATGGAGAACATGAGCCAGGCGCCGCACGTGATCCGAGGTCTGCGGGCCGGTCTTCGTCTGGGTGACGGAAAGCTCGAAGATTCGCTGACCGTCGCGCTGATGGACAACTACTGCGGCCTCATGATGGCGCAGACCGCGGACCTGCTGGCCAAGGAGAAAGGGATCACGCGGCAGGCATCCGATGCGTTCGCGCTGAGAAGCCAGCAACTGGCCGCCGCGGCGCAGGCTTCCGGCAAGTTCAAGGATGAAATCGTCCCGATCGAGCTGACGAAGCGAGGCAAGACCACCCTTTTCGAGATCGACGATCACCCGCGCCCCGAGACGACGCTGGAGGGGCTGGCGAAGCTGCCGGCGGTGTTCGGAACCGATCTCGTGAGCGCCGGCAATGCCAGCGGCATCGTGGACGGGGCGGCGGCCGTGGTTGTCAGCAGCGCGGATCGCGCCCGCCGCGATGGTCTCAAATGCCTCGGCCGCGTCGTGGCCTGGCACTACGAGGGGGTCGACCCGCGGATCATGGGGATCGGCCCGGTCGTGGCCATCCGTGGGGTGCTGCGCAAGGCGGGTCTGACACTCAAGGAGATCGATCTGCTCGAGATCAACGAAGCCTTTGCGGCTCAGTATCTCGCGGTGGAGAAAGAGCTCGGCCTGGATCGCGATAGAGTCAACGTCAATGGCGGGGCTGTGGCGCTCGGCCATCCCCTGGGTGCCACGGGCACGCGAATCACCCTGACACTCCTGCTCGAGCTGAGGCGTCGCAAGGCCCGTTATGGCGTCGCGTCGGCCTGCATCGGCGGCGGTCAGGGAATCGCGCTGCTGGTGGAAGCTGGCGCCTGAGTCTCCCTGCCTACAGGAGGATTGATGATGTCCGTAAGGAAAGTCGGAGTGCTGGGATGCGGGCTGATGGGATCCGGCATTGCCCAGGTCTGCGCGCAATCCGGCCACGACACGGTCGTGCTCGAGGTCTCGCAGCAGCTGGTCGACAAGGGCCTCGCCAGCATCGACAGGTTTCTCAAGGGTGGAGTCGAGCGGGGCAAGATCACCGCGGAGCAGCGTGACAAGACCCTTGCCAATCTCAAGGGCACCACCGAGATCGCGGACCTCGCTGATCGTGACTTGATCATCGAGGCGGTGGTGGAAAACCTGCAGGCCAAGCGTGAGATGTTCAATCGGCTCGACGAGGTGTGCGGCCCACAGACCATCTTCGCCTCCAACACGTCCTCACTGTCGATCACGGAGCTGGCCGCCGGCACGAAAAGGCCGCGGCGGTTCATCGGGCTTCATTTCTTCAATCCCGTGCCGCTGATGAAGCTGGTCGAGATCGCCCGAACGATCATCACCGAGGAAAAGGTGATGGATGACGTCATCGGCTTCGTCGACGCACTGGGCAAGACCCCGGTGCGCACCTCCGACAAGACCGGGTTCATCGTCAATCGGCTGCTGGTTCCCTACATTCTGGACGCGGTGCGGGCGCTGGAAGAAGGCGTGGGCTCGATCTCGGACATCGATGAGGCGATGAAGCTCGGGTGCGGCTACCCGATGGGCCCCTTCACGCTGCTCGACCTGGTCGGGCTCGACACGACTTATCACATCGCGAATGTCTTCTTCGAAGAATTCCGCGAGAGGCGGTTCGCCAGTCCGCCGCTGCTCAAGCGCATGGTCATGGCCGGCTATCATGGAAAGAAGACCCGCAAAGGGTTTTACGATTACAGCGGCGACAAGCCGGTGCCGAACGACTTCCTGGTGGGAGGCTCATGATGGGCTTCGAGAATCTGCTCTTTGAGGTCCGCGACGGGATCGCCTTCATCACCGTCAACAGACCCGACAAGCTCAACGCGCTGAACCGGAAGACTGTCCAGGAGCTCGATCGGGCCGTATCGGACGCCGGCGGCGACCCCAGGGTGATGGCGGTCATCATCACGGGAGCCGGCCCGAAGGCTTTCGTGGCCGGCGCCGACATCGCCGAGCTCGCGCAGCAGACTCCGCTCGGCGGGAAGGATTACTCGATCTTCGGGCAGGAGGTCCTGTCGCGTCTGGAATCGCTCGGCAAGGTCGTCATCGCCGCGGTGAACGGTTTTGCGCTGGGGGGCGGCTGTGAGCTGGCCCTCGCATGCCATCTGCGTGTGGCATCCGAAAACGCTAAACTGGGCCTGCCCGAGGTGACACTGGGCATCATCCCGGGCTTCGGGGGGACTCAGCGGCTCCCGCGAATCGTGGGAAAGGGAAAAGCGCTCGAGTTGATCCTCTCGGGAGAAATGATCGACGCGCGCGAAGCGCATCGGATCGGGCTCGTGAACCGGCTGGCGCCCGAAGGCCAGGCAGTGACCGAGGCCGAGAAGCTTGCCCGGACGATCATGGCCCGCGGGCCTCTCGCGGTGCGCATGGCGATCGAGTCGGTGAACGAAGGACTGGAGATGCCGGTGGAGGAGGGACTTTTCCTCGAGGCAACGCTCTTTGGCCTGGTCGTCACCACGGAGGACTTCAAGGAAGGCACTCGTGCCTTCGTCGAGAAACGCAAAGCCGCTTTCACGGGGCGCTGAAGCGCCGTCGATTTCACGGCAGGTTTGATGGCACTGATCCGCAGCCTCAGATGGATGCTTCTGCTGGGGCTCGTGGCCCTCGTGGGCGGAATCATGTTCAGCCTGACGGCCAATGCGCGCATCAACCCGCGCGAGGCCCCTGACGAGCTTGCCGTTGCCAGACCCTCGGTCAACGGAATCGCGCAGAAAGCATCACGCGTGGAAATCGTCAGGACACGCAGCGGTTCGCCGACGCTGCGGATGCGCGCCAGCGAATCCACGACCTACACCAACGGCCATCTGACCCTCACCGATGCCACGTTCCGCATCTTCGCCTCCCCGGGGAAGGAGACCCTGGTCGAGGCCCCGCTGGCCGAGATGACCCCCTTCGTGGAAGACGCCACCGCGCGAGCCGCCCCCCGGGGGAAACCCGCCGCGGGCGGAGACGAGGGGGTGGGCTCATGGATGCTCAGCGGCGGCGTGAAGGTCACGGCCGCCGACGGCATCAGCCTGGCCATGCCGACGCTGTCCTACGATGAGTCGCTGGGACAGGCCCGGACCTCGGATCCGGTCTCGTTCACCCGGGGAACCGCCGCGGGAAGCGCGATTGGCATGATCTACGACGTCACGGCCCAGACCATCCAGTTCCAGCAGCATGTCCTCGCCTCGATGCCGCTTGGCAGCATGGGCACCGTGAAGGTGGAGGCGGCCACCGCACGGCACGACATGACCGCGAGAACCTTCGAGATGAATGGCTACCGCGCCGTCACCGAGCGGGGCGAGACGCTCTCCGGGACGCGGCTCGTGGCGTTGTTCCACGAAGGAACGGGGCTCGATCGCCTCGAAGGGGATCAGGGCTTCGTTCTCGAATCGACGCATGCGGTTCCGACGCTCGGACAGCCCGCCTCTCCGCTGGCCGGCCTGCTCGCGCTGGAAGGTTCGCGCACGATGCGGGGCCAGCGACTCGCCATGGTTTTCAACGGCGCCCCCGAGCCCGTCTCGCTGGAGGTCTCGGGTGATGCGAACCTCACCGCGAGCGATGTCAACGGCAGCGGCGAGCCCTCGAGCATCGACGCAGAGACGCTGACCTTCGATCTGAATCACGGCAATCTCTCCAGGGCGCATGCCACGGGCAGCGTCGATCTCAAGGGTGCGCCCGTGGAAGGCCAGTCCCGGGGTTTTCGCCTGCGAAGCGACGCCCTCGAGGCCGCGTTCGACCCGAACCTGGGACTGATCCGCAATCTGGAGGGAATGGGAAAGATACTGCTCACCGACCAGGACCTGGAGAGCCAGGGGAATCGGACCGTACTGGATCCGAACTCCGACATCGTCACCCTCACCGGTGACGAGGGCAAACCCGCCACGGCAACCTGGCTCGGCAGGAAGGTCCAGGCGCAGCGCATCGAGGCTGACAGGAAACGCAAGACCCTCGCGGCGCGCGGCGGGGTTCGTGCGAGCTACCAGCCCGCCGCGACGGCAACGGCCACGGATGCAAAGGAAGGACAGTCGCTGCCGTTCTTTCGCGGTGGCGAGACGGTGTACGCGATGGCGGGCTCGCTCACCTTCGCCGATCAGGGCAAGCTCGCCCATTACCGCGATCATGTCAGGTTGTGGCAGGGCGACAACCGGGTGGAGGCCTCCGAGGTGGATCTCAACGAGTCGGCCGGGACTCTCGAGGCACGCGTCGACGTGATCAGCACGTTTCGTCAACCGCCGGCCGGCGACGCGCCGGCCCAACCCGCCGTGGCACACTCGCCTTCAGACGACATCGTGACGGTGGCGGCGGCCGTCATGAAATTCGATCGCTCGACCAACATCATCGTCTACAGCGGGCACGTGCAGGTGACGCAGGGAGGCATGAGGGTGACGAGCGACGTGGTGACGGTGACATTGGTGCCGGGTGGCGGCTCCGCCGAGAAGATGGAAGCCACCGGTGCGGTGGAGACACGGGAGCAGGATCGGATCGGGCGCGGCGACCGGCTCATCGCCGATCTCAAGGCGAACACGCTGCGGCTCTCTGGAAACGGTCGGGAGGCGACAGTACAAGATGAATCAGGTCAACAAGTTGTGCGTGGAAGCACATTGACAATGGACAGGAC
>DASROJ010000218.1:0-2265 GCA_035646975.1 Patescibacteria group bacterium | reverse complement strand
CGTCGGTGACGGTCGGTATCGACGAGCCCGACTCGATGGTGGCCGCGGCGCGGCGTCATCTGGACCGGGGTTTTCGCATCCTCAAGGTGAAAATCGGAGAGAACGCGGCCCAGGACATCATGTGTCTGCGGATGATCCGGGATGCTGCCGGCCCCGACATCATCATCAGGGTCGATGCAAACGAGGGGTACACCGCCACCGACGCCATCGAAGTCGCGCGCCGGCTGGAAGACCTCGACATCGAGCTGTTCGAGCAGCCGGTGGCTGCCGACCGCCCGGATGATCTCAGGCGGGTCGGTGCGGCGACACGGGCGCCCGTGCTGGCCGACGAAGCGGTGAAGGTGGCCGGCGATCTGGCGCCGCTGGTGAGGTCGGGCGCCGCCTCGGGCGCCAACATCAAGCTGATGAAGTGCGGCGGCCTTGGCGAGGCGCGCCGCATCGATGCCGGTCTGTCGCAGGCGGGCTGGCGCGCCCTGGTGGGCTGCATGGACGAGTCGCGCGCCAGCATCAGCGCGGCGGCCCACTTCGCGGCATCGGCCCCCAGCGTCGCCTGGATCGATCTGGACGGTCATCTTGATCTTGCGGGCGATCCGTTCGGCGGCGGGTTCGAGATCCGCGACGGAGAGATCGTTCTGGATGACAAGCCGGGGCTTGGCGTCCTGTTCGAAGGGTTCCGTTAATTCGCGCCCGCCGCCGGCGTCAGGAGACGCTTCGCATACCAGTCGACGTACCGCTGCATCCGATCCCGCAGGTAGCTCGGCTTGCTGATGCCATGGTGCTGCCCGGGATAGATGATCAGCTGCGTATCGCGCCCGAGGCTCCGCAGCGCCTGGTACATCTGCTCGGAGTTGAGCAGAGGGACGTTGAAATCCTTCTCGCCGCACAGGAACAGGGTCGGCGTGACGATCCGGTCGGCATGATTGAACGGGAATGACACGCGCATCCAGACCTCGGGATGCTCCCACGGCCGGCCCAGCTCGGTCTCGTAGTCGTGGATGTACTGGTCGGTGCCATACCCGGCGATGATGTTCGAGATTCCCGCCCCGCTGGTGGCCGCCTTGAACCGGGTGTCCTGGGCGATGACGTAGTTGGTCAGCATGCCGCCATAGCTCCAGCCGCCCACGCCGAGCCGATCGGGGTCGGCGATCCCCCGGGCCACCGCGTCGTCCACCGCCCCCAGCACGTCCTGCGCATCCTTGTTGCCCCAGTCGGCGTAGATACCCTTGCAGAATGTCTCGCCGCGGCCGGTGCTGCCGCGCGGGTTGGCCGCCACCACCACGTATCCTGCCGCCGCGAAGATCTGCCATTCGGCGCTGAACTGCCGGACGAACTGAGACTGGGGCCCGCCATGAATCCTCAGCAGCGTGGGATACTTCGCGCCGGCGTGGAACTCGGGCGGCCTTGTCAGAAAGCCGTGAATCTCGGTGCCGTCCTTGCTCTTGAAGGTCGTCTCTTCCACCGCGGCCAGTTTCAGCCGGCCGATCAGCTCGTCGTTCTGGTGGGAGAGCTGACGCGGAGCGCCGCCCGCCGTGGTGGAGAGCGCGAACACCTCCGAGGGCTGCTGTGTGGTGCCGGCCAGCACGACGATCCTGCCCGACGCCGCCATCTCGAAGGCGTCGATCTGCCGCTGCCCCGCCGCCACCCGCTCGATGGTGCCTCCACGCGACGGGATCTTCGCGAGCTGCCAGGCGCGATCCTCCTCCAGCAGGAACCAGATCGCCGAGCCGTCGGACGACCAGTGCGGGCTGCCGATGTTGCGGTCCAGGCTCGTGGCCAGCAGCGTCTCGGCGCCGCCGGCGGCCGGCACGATCGCGAGCTGGTGCACCGCATACTCGATCAGCTCGGGACGCCCGCCGCGCGGGTAGGCGATCAGTTTGCCGTCCGGGCTCCAGGCGGGGCGGCTTTCCCAGTCGGGAGCGCAGTCGCCCCCCTCGAAGGTCGTCACCTGCCGCGCGGTGGCGCCGGACCGGGCCGCCACCACGTAGATGTCGTAGTTCTCGTCGCGATCCATGTCCTTCGAACGCTTGCTCACGAAGGCGATGGATGTCCCGTCGGGGGACCATGAGGGGAGATACTCGTTGAACTCTCCCGATGTGAGCGGGTCGGTCCTGTGGCTGGCAACATCGAGAAGGATGAGATGCTGGCGGCGCTTGTCGAGGTACCCGGCCTCGTCCTGCTTGAACTGGTAGCGGTCGATGACGATCGGTCTGGGGGTCTTCTTTTCCTTGCCGGCGGGCGGGGCGGGGCTGCCGGCAAGGAAAAGAA
>DASROJ010000217.1:0-6564 GCA_035646975.1 Patescibacteria group bacterium | reverse complement strand
GCTCCCGCCGCAGTGCCGCCCGATGGCGGCGTACCCGCGGCGCAGCGCAGCGCGAGGGGGCGTCCAGAACCCGGACGACCGATACCCCCGCGGAAATCACTCAGCTCGTCGCTGTCCCCTGAATCCCGGCCACGACCTCTTCGCTGATGTTTCTCGGCGTCTCCTCGTAGCGCAGGAACTGCATCGTGTAACTGGCCCGTCCCTGGCTGAGGGAGCGAAGATCCGTCGCATAACCGAACATCTCGCTCAATGGCACGTGCGCCCTGATCAACTGCACTCCGGCGCGCGCCTCGATACTCATGATCTTTCCCCGCCTCGAGTTCAGGTTGCCGATGACGTCTCCCAGATAATCATCCGGCACGACGACTTCGACATCCATGATCGGCTCGAGCAGGACCGGCTCGGCCTTTTTCGAGGCATTCTTGAATGCCAGCGATCCGGCAATCTTGAAGGACATCTCCGACGAATCGACGTCGTGATAGCTGCCGTCGAGCAGCGTCACGCGGATGTCGCGCATCTCGAAGCCGGCCAGGATTCCATTGGCCATCGCCTCCTTGATGCCCGCTTCGGCCGGATTGATGTACTCGCGCGGGATCGACCCGCCCACGATCTTGTTGGCGAACTCATACCCGGAGCCTGGCGGCAGCGGCTCGATCTCGATGACCACGTGGCCGTACTGACCCTTCCCGCCGGTCTGCTTGATGTACCGGCCCTCGGCCTTCGCCGCCTTTCGAATCGTTTCCTTGTAGGCCACCTGGGGCCTGCCGACGTTGGCGCCCACGCCGAATTCCCGCACGAGACGGTCGACGATGATTTCCAGGTGCAGCTCGCCCATCCCCTCGATGATGGTCTGTGCCGTCTCCGGGTCGATGTGCACGCGGAAGGTCGGGTCTTCCTGCGCCAGCTTCTGCAGCGCGCCGCCGAGCTTCTCGTGATCGGCCTTCGTCTTGGGCTCGATGGCCACCGCGATGACCGGCTCCGGGAAGTTCATCGCTTCCAGGACGATCGGGTGCTTCTCGTCGCAGATCGTGTCGCCGGTGGAGGCGTTCTTGAGCCCCACCAGCGCGCAGATCTCGCCGGCATGCACTTCCTTCATCTCTTCGCGCCGGTTCGCGTGCATCTCGAGCAGACGCGAGACCCGCTCCTTGCGATCCTTGGCCGCGTTGTAGACGTAGCTGCCGGCGCTCAGGCTTCCCGAATAGACCCGGGTGAAGGCGAGCTGCCCGACGAACGGGTCGGTCATGATCTTGAATACCAGCGCGGCGAAGGGCGCCTTGTCGTCGGGCAGCCGCGCTTCGGTGCCGCCGCCCGGCAGGATCCCCTCCATCGGCGGGATGTCCAGCGGCGAAGGCAGAAAATCGATCACCGCGTCGAGCAGCGGCTGCACGCCCTTGTTCTTGAAGGCGGCGCCGCAGATGACCGGGGTGGCGGTGCGGGCGATGGCGGCCTTGCGCAGGCCCCGGATGATCTCTTCTTCGCTCAGCGTTTCGTGGTCCAGCCATTTGCGCAGGAGCGGCTCATCCGCTTCGCTGGCCGCCTCGATGATCTTCTCCCGGCGCCGCTCGACCTCATCGCGAAGCGAAGCCGGCACCTCCGCGACCTCGTAATCCGCCCCGAGGGTATCGTCGTTGTATGTGAGAACCTTCCGGCGGATGATGTCGACAACTCCGCGGAATTCCTCTTCGACGAAGAAGGGCAGCTGGATGGCGACCGGCCGCGCGTTGAGCTTGGTGACCATCATGCCGATGCAGCGATCGAAATCCGCCCCCTGGCGATCCATCTTGTTGACGAACGCGATGCGCGGCACCGAGTACCGGTCGGCCTGCCGCCAGACCGTCTCGGACTGCGGCTCCACGCCGGCCACCGCGTCGAACACTCCCACCGCGCCGTCGAGGACCCGCAGCGACCGTTCCACCTCGGCCGTGAAGTCGACATGGCCCGGTGTGTCGATGATGTTGACCTGGTACTCGCGCCAGAACGCCGTCGTCGCGGCCGACGTGATGGTGATGCCGCGCTCCTGTTCCTGGGCCATCCAGTCCATCGTCGCGGTGCCGTCGTGCACCTCGCCGAGCTTGTGGGTCTTGCCGGTGTAGTACAGAATCCGCTCGGTGGTGGTCGTCTTTCCGGCATCGATGTGCGCCATGATGCCGATGTTTCGGACCCTCTCGAGCGGCGTTCTGCGGGGCATGACGGACATGGTGACGAACTGCCTTTCCTGCCGTCTTTCGACGGTCATCGCGGTGGCTACCACCGATAGTGCGCGAAGGCCTTGTTGGCCTCCGCCATCTTATGAGTGTCTTCACGTTTCTTGATGGCGCCGCCGGTGTTGTTCGAGGCGTCGAGCATCTCGTTTGCCAGCTTCTCTCTCATGCTGCGGCCCGGCCGCTCGGCGGCATAGTTGATCAACCACCGGATGCCGAGGCTCAACCGGCGATTCGGGCTCACCTCCACCGGGATCTGGTAGGTCGAGCCGCCGACACGCCGCGCCTTGACTTCGAGCACCGGCTTGACGTTGTCGAGCGCCTTCTTGAAGGCCTTGAGCGGATCGTCCTTGCTCTTCTCACGGATGATGTCCATCGCTCCGTAGAAGATGTCCTCGGCCACCGTCTTCTTGCCGCGCTCCATGATCGCGTTGATGAACTTGGTCACCAGCGGCGACTGGAAGACAGGGTCCGGCGGGACAGGCCGCTTGGGCACCTCACGACGTCTTGGCATCCAGCAAATCTCCAAAAGAAAACGAAAACGGCTGACCCCGGGCCCGTTGGTGTCTTACCCGGTCATCCAGCCGTTGACGATAAAGCTCGCGTCTAGCTCTTCGGCCGCTTGGCTCCATACTTCGAGCGACTCTGCTTTCGCCCTTCCACGCCGGCCGTGTCGAGCGTCCCGCGAACGACATGGTAACGAACACCCGGCAGGTCCTTCACTCGACCCCCGCGGATGAGCACGATCGAGTGCTCCTGCAGGTTATGGCCGACACCGGGGATGTAGGTCGTCACTTCGATACCGTTGGTGAGCCTGACTCGCGCGACTTTTCGCAGCGCCGAGTTCGGCTTCTTCGGTGTCGAGGTATAGACCCTGACGCAAACTCCGCGTTTCTGCGGACACGACTGAAGAGCAGGGCTTCCGGTGCGGCTCTTGATAATCGTGCGGCCGAACCTCACAAGCTGGTTTACCGTCGGCACCAGACACCTCTACGCGACAACTTGCTGAAATCGTTCGAATTGTTGAGACGGGGTCTGCGCGGAGTCACCATCCCCAAGCAAACCGCCGGAGATTAGCAAATAGGCTCTCCGGCTGTCAATACCCAAGGGCATTCAGGTCATTTTATTACCGTTACTTGGCCTCCTTGAGGTCTCGAAGGGCGCCAGGATGCCCTGCCGGCGCCCCCAGGCTGAACTCGTTCTCGAGGGCGCCTGGCTCCGGCGCCGTCTCCTTCCTCTCGGTTTCATCCGGCGGAATGCTGATGCGCCGGTAGATGTCCATTCCTGTGCCAGCCGGGATCAGCCGGCCCATGATCACGTTTTCCTTCAGCCCGCGCAGGTAGTCGACGCGTCCCTGGATGGACGCTTCCGTCAGCACGCGCGTGGTCTCCTGGAACGAGGCGGCCGAGATGAACGAGTCGGTCGACAGGGAGGCCTTGGTAATTCCGAGCAGCAGGGGCCGGCCGGTCGCCGGTTCGCCGCCACGCGTGAGCACCCTCTGGTTCTCCTCCTGGAACCGGAACTTGTCCACCTGCTCGTCGATGATGAAGTCGGTGTCGCCGACTTCCTCGATTTTCACCCACCGCATCATCTGCCGGACGATCACCTCGATGTGCTTGTCGTTGATGTTGACGCCCTGCAGCCGGTAGACCTCCTGGATTTCGCGGACCAGGTAGGCCTGCAGCTCGGCTTCTCCCTTCACCGCCAGGATGTCGTGCGGGTCGATCGGCCCGTCCACGAGCGGCTCTCCGGCGCGGACCCTTTCACCTTCCTGCACGGTGATGTGGGCGCCCTTCGGGATTTCGTATTCCCGCTTCTCGGACTCGTCGGCGACGTAGATCTTGCGCTTGCCCTTGACGACCTCGCCGTAGTGCACCACGCCGTCGATCTCGGTGATGCGCGCCGGCTCCTTGGGCCTGCGGGCCTCGAACAGCTCGACGACCCGCGGCAGACCGCCCGTGATGTCCTTCGTCTTGCGCGTCTCACGGGGAATCTTCACCAGCGTGTCGCCGGAGTGGACTTCCTGCCCGTCGCTCACCATCAGCATCGCGCCCGACGGCAGCAGGTATTTCTTCTGGACGTGGCCATGCGCGTCCTTGACCAGGATCTGCGGCTGCTTCTTCTCGTCGGGCGAGTCGATGATGAACTGCCGCGAGAACCCGGTGACGTCGTCGGTGCGCTCCTCCACCGTGACGGCGTCGAGGATGTCCTTGAACGCCACGCTGCCGCCGGCCTCCGTGAGGATGGCGAAGTTGTACGGGTCGAACTCGACCAGCAATGTGCCCGGGACGATTTCCTGCCCGTCGGCCACCTTGATGATCGCGCCGTACGACACGGCCTGTCTCTCGAGCTCACGCCCCTTCGAGTCCTGGATGACGATCGAACCGTTGCGGTTCATCGCCACCAGGTCGCCGGCCTTGTTCCTCACCGTGGTGAGGTTCTTGAAGCTGACGATGCCGTTGTTCTTCGTCTCGAGCGTCGACTGCGACTCGACCTGGCCGACGCCGCCCACGTGGAAGGTTCTCATCGTGAGCTGCGTACCCGGCTCGCCGATCGACTGGGCCGCGATGACGCCCACCGCCTCGCCCAGCTCGACCAGCTTGCCCGTGGCGAGATTGCGGCCGTAGCACTTCGCGCAGGCTCCGCGTTTCGTCTCGCAGGTGAGCACCGAGCGGATCTTCACCCGCTCGTGGCCGGCCATCTGGATCTGATTGGACGTCTCCTCGCTGATCTCCTCGTTGGCGTGCACGATGATCTCGCCGGTGAGGGTGTCCGGGATGTCCAGCAGCGCCACGCGGCCGACGATCCGGTCGCGAAGCTCCTCGATGACCTCTCCCCCTTCCACGATCGCGGTCACGTCGATGCCGCCGAGCGTGCCGCAGTCGTTCTCGGAGATGATGACATCCTGCGCGACGTCGACGAGCCGCCGTGTCAGGTAGCCCGAGTCGGCGGTCTTCAGCGCCGTGTCGGCCAGACCCTTGCGGGCTCCGTGCGTCGAGATGAAATACTCCAGCACGGTGAGGCCTTCACGGAAGTTGGCGGTGATGGGCGTCTCGATGATCTCGCCTGACGGCTTGGCCATCAGGCCGCGCATCCCGGAAAGCTGACGCATCTGCTGCTTGCTGCCTCGGGCGCCCGAGTCGGCCATCATGAAGATCGGGTTGAATTCGCCGCCCGCCGCGTCGGCGCGCTTCATCTCGCGGAACATCTCGTCGGAGATCTTCTCGGTGACTTCCGACCAGATCGCGATGACCTTGTTATAGCGCTCACCGGAGGTGATCGCGCCGTCCAGGTACTGCTGCTGGATCGCGATCTGCTCCTTCTGGGCCTGGTCGACCAGCTTCGGCTTGGTCGACGGGATGACCATGTCGTCGATGCCAATCGAGATCCCACCCAGCGTGGCGTAGAGGAACCCGAGGTTCTTCAGCTCGTCGACCATCAGCACCGTCTTCTCGTTGCCGAACCGCAGGTAGCAGAACTGCACGAGCTGCCCCATCCCCTTCTTCTTGAGGATGCCGTTGACGTACGGCATTCCCTCGGGAAGATGATCGTTGAAGATGGCGCGACCGGCGGTGGTGTTCATGAGCTGGCCTTCGACATACTGGATCTCCGTGCGCACGACATCCTGGTCGTCCGGCACGGTGGTCAGGTCGATCAGCTCTCCGGTGTACCGCAGGCGGATCGGCGCCAGCAGCTCGATCTGCCCGGCATGCAGCGCCAGCAGGACCTCTTCGATGCTGCCGAACACGCGTCCTTCCCCCTTCGCGTTGCGCTTTTCCTTGGTCAGGTAGTAGACGCCCAGGACGATGTCCTGCGTGGGCACCACCACCGGCGCTCCGTTGGAGGGCGACAGGAGGTTCTGCGTGGAGAGCATCAGCACCTGCGCTTCGATCTGCGCCTTGGGCGACAGCGGGATGTGCACCGCCATCTGGTCGCCGTCGAAGTCCGCGTTGAACGCCGTGCAGACCAGCGGGTGGATCTTGATCGCCTTGCCCTCGATCAGCACCGGCTCGAACGCCTGGATGCCGAGCCTGTGCAGCGTCGGGGCGCGGTTGAGCAGGACCGGATGCTCCTTGATGACCTCTTCGAGGAAGTCCCACACCTCGGGGCGCTGCTGCTCGACCATCTCCTTGGCCGCCTTGATGGTGGAGACGAATCCTTCCTGCTCGAGCTGCGCGCGCCCGACGTCATCGTGCGCAACGAGAAGCGGATGCTGCAGGAGGCGGTGGATGCGTTGTTCGACAACGGCCGTCGAGGCCGGGTCCTTCGCGGCACCAACAACCGCCCGCTCAAGTCGCTGTCCGACACGCTGAAGGGAAAGCAGGGCCGGTTCCGCCAGAACCTGCTCGGAAAGCGCGTGGAC
>DASROJ010000216.1:0-3371 GCA_035646975.1 Patescibacteria group bacterium | reverse complement strand
GAGTAATAGGACAGGTAGTTCGCGCCGGCGGCCGCCGCGATCTGCAGCGGTCCGGCCGACTGGAGGTCCTCGCGCCGGTTGATCGCCACCGATGAGAAGCGCTGTTGCCCACGCGTGGACAGGGAAAACGCCGCGATCGGCAACGCCAGGCTGGCCAGCACCAGTGCTGCGAGCAGCCAGGCGCGCCTGCTGGCGGAAATCCGCCTCCGATGGAGCCAGATGAACCCGGCCACCATCAACGGCATCGCCAGCCGTGAGATCGTGTAGGTGTAAAGCGACAATCCCAGCAGCAGCGCGCCGGCTGCCAGAAGACCCGGTCTGACTCGGGGTGGGACGTTCGCGCGGTCGGAGACGGCGTCGGATACGGCGCGGGCCGCGAGCCAGAACCCCGCGGCCAGGGCCAGCGGCAGCAGGCTGGCCTGGAAGGCCACGCGGCTGAGGTGGAACGGCCAGGGGGAGATTGCCATGAGGATCGACGCGGCCACGCCGGCACGCGCGGCCGTGCGGGGCCCGACCTGGCCTCGCACCAGTGTGGCGCACATCAGCCCGGTGATCGGCACCAGCAGCGTGCCGGCCATCGCCGCCACGAAGCGCGCGGCAAACGGTGTGAGCCCGAACAACGCGACGGCCGGCACCGTCAAGTAGATGTAGAGCGGCTCGCTCCACCCCTTGCCGAAGATGTCGAAGAAAAGGGGGAGCAGGACGCCGTGACTGTCGTGACCGGTCTGAAGCAGGCACCAGGCTTCGTAACCGTTGAACGCTTCGTCGCAGTACAGAGCGACGGGGACCGTGCCCAGGCCGATCAGACGCAGCGCGCCGGCCAGAACCGTCGCGAAGAGGACGCCGGGCAGAAGCGCGCGAGAGGCCTTCTCCATCGGCGCGAGTCTAGCAGAGGCGGGGCGCACGCGGCAGTCTGGCCGATGTTCATCGCATGGTATAGTGTCGTCCGTATGAAGAAGAACTTCATGGCCACCCTGGCCATCCTGCCTTTCTGTCTCGCGATGAGCACCACGGCATTTTCCGCCGGCGATCAACCGATAGTCAGCACCGCCGCGGAGCAGGGCGACGTCGCCATCACCATCTACAACGACAATCTCGGACTCGTCAGGGAGACCCGCATGCTGGCGCTCGCGGCCGGGCGCAATGAAGTGCGATACATGGACGTGGCGTCGCAGATCAACCCGCGCACCGTCCACATCATCAGCCTGACCAATCCGCAGGGCCTGCAGGTGCTCGAGCAGAACTACGAGTACGATCTGATCTCTCCGGAAAAGCTGATGGAGAAATTCGTGGGGCGGCGGGTTCGGCTCGTCTTTCCACCTTCGGGAGGTGACAGGTCCGCCGAGCGGGAAATGGACGCCACCCTGGTCAGCACCACCGGCGGCATGGTGTACCAGATCGGCAACGAGTTTCACGTCAACCCGCCGGCGCGCGTCATCCTGCCGGAGATTCCCGGTGGGCTGATCAGCGTTCCGACGCTCGTCTGGCTGCTCAACAGCACGGGCCAGGCTCAGCGCTCGGCAACGAAAGTCGAGACCTCCTACCTGACCGGCGGCATCGGCTGGTCGGCCGACTATGTCGGCGTGGTGAGCGCCGATGACGCGAAGGCCGACCTGGCAGGGTGGGTCACCATCGACAACACCAGCGGTGCGTCGTACAAGGACGCGCACCTCCAGCTGGTGGCCGGCGACGTCCACCGGGCGCCGCCTGCCGCGATGCCGATGATGGAGCGGATGGACGCCGGCGGCATCCGGGCCAAGCAGCAGTTCGCCGAGGAATCGTTGTTCGAGTACCATCTTTATACGCTGGACCGCCCCGCCACGCTGAAGGACCACCAGACCAAGCAGATCGCCTTGTTCGAGGCGGCCGGTGTGCCGGTGAAGAAAATCTTTCTTCTTTCGGGCCAGACAGGCTGGTTCCAGATGAAGCTCGGCGCCATCGGCACCGACATGAAGGTGGCGGTCATGCTCGAGCTGACCAACTCGCAGAAAAACGGGCTGGGCATCCCGCTGCCCAGGGGCACCGTGAGGCTCTACAAGAAGGACAGCTCGGGGGGCCTGCAGTTCATCGGCGAGGACAACATCGCTCACACGCCGAAGGACGAGAAGATCACCATGAAGATGGGTGACGCCTTCGACGTGGTGGCGGACCGGACGCAGACCGATTACCGCGCGGTGAGCGCCGGTCGTTTTGATACGGAGTCCGAGTTCGAAATCAAGCTACGCAACCACAAGAGCGAACCGGTCACCGTTGTCGTCCGCGAGCCGGTGCCGGGCGACTGGAAAGTTCTCACATCGACCTACCCCTGGACCAAGGCCGACGCGCACACCATCGAATTCAGCGTCCCCGTGGCCGCCAACGCCGAAAGCATCCTCCGATACCGGGTCTCGCTCGACCTGAACTGACCCCCGCTGGTCCCCTGCAAGTCCCACACTCGACGAACGATCCCGCGCGACTGATGTTGTGTCCCGGGCCGGCCTTCAGGCTGCACCGACAAGTGCCGATAGCAGGCCTGCCACCTGGGAGGTACCAATGCGCGGATGGTCCACCGAACCGGTCGTGCGGGAAACCCTCGACAGGTTCTCGAGGCTGCAGGGTGGGCGTCTGCTTGCGCTCGAAGGCGTCCCGGCGGATGACATGGCCCTGGTCGATTCCAGGGTCGGGGTCCTGCGGGAGATCATCGTCCGCAACGTGCCGGTCGGCTGGATTGCCCTCGACGGTGGGGCGCGGAGCGTCGTGGAGGTGCCCGGGGCGGCGGTGCCCGGGGCGGCGACGCCGGGTGGCCAGGAGGCGCTGCTCGATCTCGCGGCATTCGTGATCGCCGGGCAGGTGGCCGACCTGGACGACCTGGGCAGCCTCAGCGGCGAGATCGCCGACATCTACGAAGAGCTGGGGCTGCTCTACAGCCTGAGCGACTCTCTCGGCGCCATGCACGACGAAACCGCGATCTGCGACGCGGTGCTGGATCAGGCTCAGCGGGTCATTGGCGGCGAGCGCGGTTCAATCCTCCTGGTCAACGAAGAGAGCCGGCTTCTCACTCCCGTGGCGCGTCGCAACATCTCCGAGCCGGCCGGCCGGGAAACCCCGATACACGCAGGCGAGGGAATCTCCGGTTACGTGCTGGCCACGGGGCGGGCGATCATCATCGAGACCCTGGACCGGATCCCCGAGTCAGTGGAAAGGAACGACAGCGGTCTTCCGGCCGATTATCACCTGGTCCGGCCGCCGCTGCTGAGCGCGCCGATGAGAGCGCGAGGAATTTCCGTCGGAGTCGTCAACCTGTCGATGAAGTCCGACGGAAAGCCGTTCACATCGCATGACCTGAAGCTTGCCCAGGCCCTGGCGTCGGAAGCCGCCGTCTTCATCGAGAT
>DASROJ010000215.1:0-20627 GCA_035646975.1 Patescibacteria group bacterium | reverse complement strand
GTGGCTCGCCGTGGCGTGGTCGACCAGGCCACCCGCGTCTTTCACCTCGAAGTGGCGGCGCGGGCCCGCTCGATCGAAAGCGTGATCTCCTCCACTCGCGCCGATCTGGCATTCCTTGCGAGCGCGCCCGCCTTCTTCACGCTGGAAACCGCCCTGGAGAGCACCGATCCCCGCGAAGTGAGATGGCGGCGGCTCGGCGCCGAAGGAGCGCTGCTTCTCTTCCTTCGGGGGCACCCCGAGATCCGGCACCTCGGCGTGGCCTCGAGCCGCCAGAACAGGCTGGTGCAGGCGGGCCGCAGGGGCGGTGTCCCGGTGCTCTGGAAGTCGGAGGAGGTGCCGGTCCACCCCGCAGGCGCCATCGTGGCCGGGTTCCCGTTCCAGTCGGAGCCCGGTCCCGCCGGCGCGCCGGCGCGGATGGGTCGCCTGGAAGCGGAGATCGATCCGGCCGAACTGCTGTCCCGGGGCCGGGCGCCCACCGACTCGCCGCGAGTCTGCGACTTGACGGACGCCTCGGGGCGCACGCTGGCCAACGAAATGCCGGAGCGCGAGTCATCGCGCGAGATCGGAGAGCGGACCGTCTCGCCGATTCGCGCCGAGGGCTGGTCGGCCGATTCGCCGTGGAAGCTGACCTGCGCGCAGAGCCAGGAGACGCTGGCCGGTCTGATCGAGCCGCTGGCGGCGCGCTATCGCATGACGCTGGTGCTGAACCTGGCCGTCATGGCGCTGGCGCTGCTTCTTGGCTCGTTCGCCATCCAGCAGGCGCGGCGCCGCGAACGGCTCGAAGCGCGGTCGCGCGAAGAAGGCCGCGTGCGCGAGGTCGAAAGACAGCTGTTTCACTCCGAAAGGCTCGGCACGGTGGGGCGGCTGGCCGCCGGCATGGCGCACGAGATCAACAACCCGCTCGAAGGGATGTCCAATTATCTGAGCCTCGCGCGCGAATCGTTGCAGCGTGGCGACCCGACGTCGGCGCAACGCCAGCTCGACCGCGTCGCCGAGGGGCTCGAACGCACGGCATCGGTCGTGCGACAGGTGCTTCAGCATGCCGATCCGGCCAGGGCGCCGCACTCCGCGCTCGACCTCAACGCCGCACTGATGCAATCGGTGGAGTTCGTCCGGTCGCGACGCGAGTTCGCCGGGATCCGGTTCGCCCTGGATCTCGCCGAACCGGCGCCCATGGTGTCGGGCAGCCAGGTGCTGCTCGGCCAGCTGTTCCTCAACCTGCTCCTCAATGCCTGCGAAGCGCAGCCCGGCGGCGGCGAGGTTTCCGTGTCGACACGGTCGGGCCCCGACGGCGTGACACTCGAGATCGCCGACCGGGGTCCCGGTCTGCCCGAGCAGGACGCGGCGCGCATTTTCGAGCCGTTCTACTCCACCAAGGAGTCGACCGGTCTGGGTCTTTCGGTCTGTCACGCGATCGTGCGGCAGCACGGGGGCGAGATCCAGGTGGAAAACCGGCGTGGAGGCGGAGCCTTGTTCCGGCTGAGCTTTCCGACATCGGCCCCCCTTCCCGCGCCGGCCCCCGCTCGATGACCCGGCCCATACCGGGCGGTCGCGGGCGGTTTCGGGCCGGAACGGGGGGCGCCCGGGCCTCCGGTTAAGTCATTGAGCGGCCACCGGTAAGGGGCTCAGCGGAGGCGTCCGCATCCGCCGTCGCCCCCGGTTGCCCGAAGGCGCCGCCGGGACGTAAGTTTCTCCCGGTTGAGAGAGGCTCCCGGAGGGTGGCGATGACCGGTGACGAGATCTGCAGGGCGCTGGGCGAGTGCGACCGGAGCAATGTCAGCCTCGAGCAGCTGCTCTCCACCGCGGTGGAGCACATCCACAACTCGAACCCGAGCTTTCACTGGACGGGGATCTACGAGCTGTTCGAGGACGACGTGCTGAGGCTCGGGCCGTTCATCGGAGCGCCCACCGACCATGTCTTCATCGCGGTGGGTCGCGGCATCTGCGGCACCGCGGTGGCGGAGATGCGCAACATCAATGTCCCGGACGTCACCAAGGCGGAGAATTATCTCGCATGCTCCGCTTCGACGAGGTCGGAGCTGGTGGTGCTGATCCGCAAAGGCGACCGGGTGTTCGCCCAGATCGACATCGACAGCCATGAACACGATGCCTTCCAAGCCGACACCGTGACCCAGATCGAAAAAGTGGCGGAGTATCTCGCCGATGTCTACGCGCGGCGGCAGGGGATACTCATCCCGAGCGACGCATCCGTACGGTCTTGAATCCGCCAATGAAAGGGGAGCCGCAGCCCGTGTCCGCGAAGATCCAGCCTGAGCCGCTCCCGGCCATCGAGACGCTCCAGCGCACCGTCGACGATTACGAACGCCGATTCCGGTTGCTCGACGGACAGATGCGCGTCCTGGAGAAGGAACGCCAGAAACTGTCGGCGGTGGTCAACAACACCGACGCCGGGTTTCTCGTCATCGGCGCCGACCTGTGCCTGGTCTGGGGCAACAGGGTTTTCCCCGCCCTGCTCAACGCCGAGTCGCAGACCTCGATGCTCGGCCAGCCCTGCAACAGGGTCGTCTGCGGTCGCGATCGCATCTGCGAGATCTGTCCCGCCGCCCAGGCGCTCAGAACAGGACTGGTGGCTCACCACGAGGTGAAGCTCGAGGTCGCGGGAAGCACGCGTCACATCTACGCGACAAGCATCCCCATCAAGTCGCCCGCGGGTGTGGTGGAAGAGACGATGGTGATGCTCCAGGATGTCTCCGACCTCGAGGTCCTGCTTCGTGAGAAGGCGCTGGTGCAGCTGCTGCAGGAAGTCGCCGTGGCGGCCAACGAGGCCACCAATATCGAAGAGGCCATGCGATCCTGCCTCGGCCGGGTCTGCGCCTACACGGGCTGGCCGATTGGCCATGTCTACATGCGATCGGAAGCAGGCGACCACAGCCTCGTGCCGACGAAGTTCTGGCACTGCGTGGACCTCGAGCGGTACCAGCCGCTCCGCCGTCTCATCGAAGCCGCCCCCGCGGAGCGCGGCGACAGCCTGGCGGGGCGGGTTCTGGAGAGCGGCTCCGCCGCCTGGATCGCGGACGTTTCCAGTGAAGGATATTTCCCGGCGTCGGCCGGCGACATCGGCGTGAAAGGGGGCTTCGGCTTTCCGGTGATGGTGGGCCGGGAGGTCGCCGCGGTGCTCGAGTTCTTCTGCCCCGAGCCCGCGCAGCCGGACGCGCGATTGCTCGAGACGATGCGCCACATCGGCACGCAGCTTGGCCGGGTCATCGAGCGGGACCGCGCGGGGCGTGCGCTGCGCCAGAGCGAAGAGCAATTCCGGCATGCCCAGAAGATGGAAGCGGTCGGACGGCTGGCGGGCGGCGTGGCGCACGATTTCAACAATCTGCTCACGATCATCACCGGCCACAGCGAGATGCTGATTTCGCGCTGCTCGGGCGACGAGGAGGTCGGACGCGAGCTGGAGGAGATCAAACGCGCGGCGTCCAGAGCGGCGGCGTTGACCAGGCAGCTGCTGGCCTTCAGCCGCAAGCAGGTGCTGCAGCCGCGTATCATCGATCTCAACGCGGCGGTAGCGGACATGGACAAGATGCTCCGACGGCTCATCGGTGAAGATGTCCAGCTTGCCACCGAGCTGAGCCCGGATCTGGGCCGAGTGAAGGCCGACCGGGGCCAGATCGAACAGGTGATCATGAATCTCGTGGTCAATGCCCGCGACGCGATGCCCGCGGGCGGCTGCATCACCATCCAGACCGCGGAGGTGGATCTGGCCGGAGCCTTCGACGGCCTGCACACGCCGGTTGAGCCGGGTCGTTACGTGATGCTGGTGGTGTCGGACAGCGGCCAGGGAATGGACGCAGAAACGCGAGCCAGGATCTTCGAGCCGTTCTTCACCACCAAGGAGCTGGGCAAGGGGACGGGTCTGGGCCTGTCCACGGTCTACGGCATTCTTCGTCAGAGCGGCGGCTACATCCTGGTGGAGAGCGAGCCGATGCAAGGCGCCACGTTCCGGATTTACCTGCCCCGGGTGGCCTGGGAGGCTTCCTCGACGGTGGAGCCGCGGCCCGGCGTTCCGATCACGCTCGCCGGGTCGGAGACGGTGCTTCTGGTGGAGGATGAGCTGATGGTTCGCCGGCTGACCTTCGACATCCTCACGCAGACCGGATACAAGGTGCTCGAGGCGCGCGATCCGGCCGATGCCCGGCTGATCTGCGAGCAGTTCAAGGGTCCCATCCACCTCATGCTGTCCGATGTCGTGATGCCGATGATGAGCGGCGTCGAGCTGGCCGACTGCCTCCGACCCCTGCGTCCCGAGATGAAAATCCTTTTCATGTCCGGGTACACCGGAGAGAATCTCGCCTCGAGCGCCTTCATCCACAAGCCGTTCACCCCTGCCGGACTCGCGGGCAAGGTGCGCGAAGTGCTCGACGCGGTCTCCGGGCTATAATCACCGGCGTGGAGGTGCCCCGTGCCCGAACGTTCCGCCTCGCGCGGGCGTGTTCTTGTCGTCGAAGACGAAGCCTACGTGCGGGAATCTCTCGGTGAGATGCTGCGAGCGCGGGGCTTCGGTGTCGATCTCGCGGCTTCGGCCGAGGCGGCCCTGGCCATGCTGGGCCGCACGCCGGTGGACGTCGTGCTCACCGATCTCAAGATGCCGGGGGCCGGCGGTCTCGGACTGATCCGCGGCGTCAACACCACCTCGCCTGACACTCCGGTGATCGTGCTGACCGGTTTCGGCACCATCGCTTCGGCCGTGGAGTGCGTTCGCGGCGGCGCCACGGACTACATCCTGAAGCCCGCCGACCCCGATGCGCTGGAGGTCGCGCTGGAAAGAGCGATGGCATCGCGGGCGCTCAGACGCGAAGTGAGCTACCTCCGCTCGGCGGCCGGCACGGCGCCGGCGGACCCGGCCGGCACCGACACGGACATCCCCGTCGGAAGGAGCGCGGGATGGCTCGAGGCGATGAAGATGGTGAGCGCCGCCGCCCCCACCGACTCCACCGTGCTGATACTGGGTGAATCCGGCACCGGCAAGGAGCTGGTGGCCCGCAGGGTTCACCAGCTCAGCGCCCGCGCGAAGGGTCCGTTTGTCCGGGTCAACTGCGCCGCTATCCCGGTCGAGATGTGGGAAAGCGAGTTTTTCGGTCATCGGCGCGGCTCGTTCACCGGCGCGTCGGGCGATCGTGAAGGACGATTCCTTCTGGCGCATCGTGGCACCCTGTTCATGGATGAAATCGGCGCGATGCCGATCGCGGCCCAGGCGAAGATCCTGCGAGTGCTCCAGGACGGCGAGTTCGATCGACTGGGCGACTCACAGCCCACGCGGGTGGACGTGCGGGTGATAGCGGCGACCAACAGCAACCTGGAGGCGGAGGCGGCGGCGGGACGGTTCCGCAACGATCTGTTCTATCGCCTCAACGTCGTGCGGATCGATCTGCCCGCTCTGAGAGACCGCCCGGACGACATCCCGCTGCTGGCCGAACGGTTCACGCGGCAGATTTCAACGCGGCTGGGTCGCCCGGCTCCCGGCATCACGTCGCAGGCCGTGACGGAGCTGACCGCCTACGCATGGCCCGGCAACGTACGAGAGCTGCGAAACGTCATCGAGCGCGCGTTGATCCTCAACCCGGGAGAGACACTCAACCTGCCGGATCTGCTGGGAAGCGGCGCCTCGGCATCCACGGGCCCCGGTGGCGGGGGGGGAGATGCATCGAGGGACAGCGATGCCGACCTGAACATCCGCGCCGCGCTCGGCCGCCGGGAGAAGGAAGTGATCCTGGAAGCGCTTCGCCGATCCGGCGGCGTGCGCAAGGAGGCCTCCAGGCTGCTTGGCATCGATCAGAGAAATCTCGGATACTACCTGCGCAAGCATGACATCAATCCTGATCTTGTTTCCGAGTAGGAGACGGCGATGGAGGTCAGCGAGCTGCGCCCGGGTCTCTGGCGCTGGACGGCCCCCCACCCGGAGTGGATGCCCGGAAAGGATCGGCCGGGTGGCTGGGGGCAGATGGTGGGCTGCCTTTACTACGAGCCGTCGGCCGAAGGCGCCGACGGCCACGACACCATCCTGATCGATCCGCTGGCGCCGCCCGACGGATCACCCCAGGCGGATCGGTTCTGGAAATCGCTCGACGCGGACCTCGAACGTCGTCAGGGCCGGGTGTCATTGCTGCTTTCGAGCCATTACCACGAGCGGCACGCCCGCGTCCTGCTGGATCGATACGGCAAGCGCCACCGTCCTGGTGTCTGGGCGCACGAGGCGGCGCGCGAGCGGGTGAGCTGCGAGATCGCCCATCCGTTCCGGCAGGAGACGCCGCTGCCCGGCGGGGTGATCGCCTATCCGGTGGCCGGGCTCGATGCCTCCGAGACGGCTTACTGGCTGCCGGAACACCGCGCGCTGGTGCTGGGCGATGCCTTGATCGGCGCGGGGGAAGGCAGCGTGCGCGTGGCGCCACCGTTCTGGGCGCCGGACACGCCGGAAGGGGCGAGACGGTACGAAGAGGAGTACCGACCCTCGCTGCGCCGGTTCCTGGATCTGCCCCTGGAGATGCTGATCGTGTCGCATGGTCCGCCGGTGCTGGAGCATGCGGCCAGCGCGCTGGAGTCGGCCCTGACGTCACCCGTCTGGGGCAAGTGACACGCGTCTGTGCTTCAGCGCCCCAGCCGGCTGGAAAGAAACCATTCGGGAAGCCCGGGCTCGGCATAGGCGCGATCCCACGCGTTGTGACGCACCCCGGGATACTCCGTGTAGCGCACCGAGCCTCCCGCTTTCCGGATCGCCTCGGTCATGCGGCGCGACTCGGTGACTGGCACGCGCGGATCGTCGCTTCCATGGAAGATCCAGACCGGGGTGGCGCCCACGTCCCGCGCGGCCCTTGTGTACGGATCCTCACCCACGGCGGGACGCGTTCCAGGAAAAGCGATTCCACCGCAGATCGGCGCCAGCGCGGCGAACCGGCCCGGGTTGCGCGTCGCGAAATACCAGACGCCGTACCCACCCATCGACAGGCCGGTCAGGTATTCACGAGCCGGATCTCCGCCGAACTCCTCGACGCTCCGATCCAGCGCCGCGAGCGCCTGCGCCATCATGGCGTCGTCGGTCCAGAACCTCCCCTTCGGGCACTGCGGCATCACCACGATGAACGGGAATCGGGACGGGTTCTCCCGGATGGCCCTGCCGAGCCCCACGCGCGTCTGCCGTCGGCCGTCATGTCCCCGGTCGCCGATGCCGTGAAGAAAGAGGATCACAGGCCACTTCCTTCCGGCCGCGGGGTCATACCCCTCGGGCAGGTAGACGGCGTAGGGATATGACGCCGCGCCGCTCGACACCTCCCGAACGAGAAACGGATCGGCTGCGCGCGCGGAAAGCAGGCAGCAGGCGAGCAGGCCGATGGCGACGGCGCGCCGCACGCCGTCAGCCCCTCACTTCGCTCATCAGCGCGAGGGTGTTGCCCTCGGAGTCCTTGAAGAAGCCCATCCAGAGATCGTGGTCGGGCATCCTGGCGATGAGATGCGGCGCGCTCTGGAAGCTCACGCCACGGCCGACCAGCTCGTCGTGCGCGGCGCGGATGTCCTCCACCTTGTAATAGAGAACCGAACCGGGGTGATCGTACTCAGGACGCTCGGGCGGAGAAAGCATCAGACGGATGCCGCCGCAGTCGAAAAAAGCCAGCCCCGGCACCTGGAAAAGCAGCTTCATCCCGAGGAGATCCCTGTAGAAGACGACGGCCCGGTCGAGGTCGTGAACGTTCACGGAGATTTGTCCGATACGCGACAAGGCGACGCTTTGCGGTGCGCCGGACATCAACCCCTCCAGTCACGGCCCGATCAGGCCCGGGCCAGAAACGCCTCGATGGCGGTGCGGCCGCCGCTGAGAATCGATTCGCCGTCGCCCAGAAGCACCGTATCGAAAGGGAAGTTCAGCAGCTTCCAGATTCCTTCGCGCGCCAGGGCCACATCGGCGTATTTCCCGGCAGGCAGCAGGTTGAGGCTTCCGGCAGGGTGGCCGATCAGCGCGTCTCCGAGGATCAGCGCATTGGCGCGCTTGCTCAACAGCGCGCTTTCTCCGGGAGATTTCTGGTGACTCAGCGTGATGACCAGCAGACCGGCGGGCAGGCGGTCACCGTCGTGATAGACCCCTCCGAGACGCACCGTCTCGGGGATGGCCTTCGCGTCGGCTTCGTGCAGCAGGATGCGGCTGCTCCATCGGCCGGCCGGAGTCATCGCGTCGCGTGTGTGATGCCGGTTGGTGATCACGACATCGATCGGCGGGCCCAGCTTCTCGACCTGGGCGGCGTCCTGTTCGCTCATCGGCGGGGGGTCGATCAGGACACATCCTTCGTCGTTGACGACGAGATGGCCGTTGAAGTTCATCCCGCGATCCTGGTTGAACACCGACCAGGTCCAGATCCCGGGAAGGATTTCCTTCATTTCAGGGACTCCGCGAGGTCCTTGCCGAATATCACCTTGTCGTCGCCCGCGGCGAAGAAGTCGGGCAGGCGCGCGATTTCCGTGTAGTCGAGTTTCTCGTAGAACGTCCGGGTGGCGCCGTACGAGGCCTTGCCCCCCGTTTCGATGAATACCTTGCGGGCGCGCCGCTCGCGCAGGTCGGTCTCCATGAAAGCGACCATTTCGCGGCCGAGACCCCGCCCCTGCGCGGCCGGGTCCACGGCGATCCAGTAGAGGTCCCAGCATCGATCCGACAACGGCACTTCGCCGTAGCACATGTATCCGCCGAGTCTGCCGTCGCGATCCTCCACGCACTGGAAGTAGTAATCGGTCTGGCCCGGCCGGCCCAGCGCGAAGTCGATCAGCTCCATGGCGACCTTGATCTCGGCCGGCGAGAAGGCCCGCGTCTGTTCGAGAATCCTCTTCAGATCGTCGCGGTCCGTGGCGCGCAGCGGGCGCAGGGTCATGGCGCTTTGCGTCCTTTCCTGAAGTACCAGTAGGCCGGCAGGCCGGCGGCGATGATCGCGAGGCCGACCACCGATTCGATGGGACGAGTATAGATCGTGTTGCCGATGATCAGGCAGAGACCGGCGATGTACAGGGCTGGCAGCGCCGGGTAGCCGAAGTCGCGATACGGGCGCGGCGCGTCAGGCCGCGTCCGTCTCAGGCTGAAGACCGAAATCGCCGAAGCGGCGTACATCAGCATCCCGGCGAAGACGGCGTAGGTGAAGAGCTGCTCGTAGGTGCCGCTCAGCGTGAGGAGAATCGACCAGACTCCCTGTGCGACCAGCGCCGCCGACGGCGTCATGAATCTCGGATGCACCACGCCGATCCTGGCGAAGAAGAGGCCGTCGCGGGCCATCGCGTAGTAGACGCGCGCGCCGGTCAGGATCATCCCGTTGACGCAGCCGAAGCTGCTCACCATGACGGCCGCCGCGATGAGCTGCGCCGTCTGACCTCCCCACAGAGCGCCGGCCGCCTTCTCGGCAATGCGGGTGACCCCCGTCATCTCGGGGATCGAGAGGGCGCGAAGATAGGCGGCGTTCACCGCGACGTAGAGAACCGTCACGAGTCCAGTTCCCATCAGCAGCGCCAGCGGGATGTTGCGCGAGGGGTTCTTGATCTCGCCGGCGGAGAAGTTCAGGTTGTTCCAGCCGTCGTAGGTCCACAGCACCGCGATGATCGCGATGCCCAGCCCGCGCAGGGCCGCCGTCGCCCCCAGCGTCGCCGCGGGCAGGGCGCCGGCCGCGCTCACTCCGGCGCCGGGCACGGCCAGGAATCCGAAGATGACGAAGGCGGCCAGCGCGCCGATCTTCACCGACGTGAGGATGTTTCCGACCCAGGCCCCCTCGCGCACGCCAAAGATGTTGATCGACGTCAGCGCCGCGATGGCCGCGGCCGCCACCAGCTGGCCGGCGCTGAGCTGCCACGATCGAGCGCCGAACGGGATGGACAGCAGAAGGTGGCCGGTGCCCAGCGCCGGGAAGAACGTTCCGAAGTACTCCGAGAACCCGACCGACACCGCGGCGATCGAACCCGACTGGTAGACCAGCAGCGTGATCCAGCCGAACAGGAATCCCGCCAGGTCGCCGTACGCCTCGCGAAGATAGACGTACTGGCCCCCCGCCGCCGGCATCATCGCCCCGAGCTCGGCGTAGGCCAGCGCGCCGGCAAGCGACAGCGCCCCACCGGCCGCCCAGACGAACAGCAGCAGCGGCGGGCTGGGAAGATCGGCGGCCATGATGCCGGTGGTGAGAAAGATCCCCGAGCCGATGACGACGCCCGCCACCAGGAGGATGGAGTCGACCAGGCCGAGCGTCCTGGGCAGCTCGCGGGTGGTGGAGGTTTGAGGTTCTTGCTCGGGCATCTCGCGTATACTAACCGAACGGCATTGTGAATTGATCCGGGAGGGCGCGGCGCATGAAGGTCACCTACGTCACGATGGCGGGCAACGAGGAGGCGCACGCGGCCTACGAGGCGGCCGTGTCGACGGTGCGGGGCACGCTGGGCGGCACGCACCGGATCGAAATCGACGGAGTGGCCATCGGCGGCGCATCGTTCGGCGGGGCGATCGAATCGCCGGTGGAAGATCGCTCGCCGATCGATCCCTCGGTGGTGGTCGGCCGTTTTCCCGCGGCGACGTCGCAGGATGTAGGCCGGGCGCTGGAGTCGGCGCGCAAGGCATTCACCTCCTGGAGCGGCCGTCCCTGGCGCGAGCGGCTGACGATCCTCAGGGCGGCCGCCGAGAAAATCTCCTCATGCGCCTCCGAGCTGGCGGCGCTCATGTCGATCGAAGTCGGCAAGAACCGTCTCGAGGCGTACGGCGACGCGGAGGAATCGGCGGACCTGCTGCGTTACTACTGCGACCAGCTCGAGCAGGCCGGTGGTTTCATCAAGCCGCTGGGCAGGCTGCTGCCGGGCGAAGACACCCTCTCGGTGCTGAGGCCCTACGGTGTCTGGGGCGTCATC
Organism: Patescibacteria group bacterium; assembly: GCA_035646975.1. Lineage (GTDB taxonomy): Bacteria > Acidobacteriota > Polarisedimenticolia > JACPZX01 > DASXTC01 > DASROJ01. Next base: position 9,755 of record DASROJ010000215.1, on the reverse strand, counting down.
AGTCCGTTCAACTTTCCGATGGCATTGGCCGCAGGCATGACCGGTGGCGCGCTGGCCGCGGGAAACACCGTGGTGCTCAAGCCGGCCTCCGAGGCTGCGCTGACCGGCCTGAGGCTTCACCAGATTCTCCAGGAAGCCGGGTTGCCTGCCGGCGTCTGCAACATCGTGACGGGGTCGGGCAGCAGGCTGGGCAGGGCGTTTCTCGAAGCCGGATTCGACGGGCTCGTGTTCACGGGCTCGAAGGAAGTCGGCATGCGGCTCTTGTCGGGCTTCGGGCGGGACTATCCGCGGCCGGTCATCGTCGAGATGGGCGGCAAGAACCCGGCCGTCGTGACGGCGAGCGCGGACATCGAGAAGGCCGCGCAGGGAGTCGCGCGCTCGGCGTTCGGTTACGGTGGGCAGAAGTGCAGCGCCTGCTCGAGGGTCTACGTGGAGCAGTCGGTGTACGACAAGTTCGTGGATGCCCTGGTGGACGTGACACGGTCGCTCAAGGTCGGCGACCCGTTGCTGCGTGATGTCTACCTCGGCCCGCTCATCAACGAGCGGGCGGTGGCGACTCACAACGCGGCACTCGCCGAAGCGCGACGCGACGGGCGTCTGCTGATGGGCGGTGAAGCGCCGCCTGCCGACGCTCCACCCGGCTACTTCGTCATGCCGGCAATCGTCGACAACCTGCCCGCCGATCACCGACTCTGGCGGGAGGAGCTGTTCGCGCCGTTGCTCTGCGTGGCGCCGGTCGGCTCGCTCGATGAGGCGATCGAGAAGGCCAACCGCACCGAGTACGGTCTGACCGCCGGCGTCTTCAGTGGAGACGAAAAAGAGGTGCAGCGATTCTTCGATGGCGTGCAGGCGGGAGTGGTCTACGCCAACCGTCGGACAGGCGCCACCACCGGGGCCTGGCCGGGTGTGCAGTCGTTCTGCGGCTGGAAAGCCTCGGGGTCGAGCGGCAAGGGGGGCTGCGGCCCCTACTATGTCCAGCAGTTCATGAGAGAGCAGAGCCGGACCATTGTTCGTTGAGATTAGCGTTCGTTGAAACCAGCGCCCGTTGATACCACCAGGATGCCGATGCACGATGAGCACGCGTTGTTCACCTGGACCGCGCAACAGGATTTCCTCCCGTTCCAGCTCGGTGGCGGGCAGGGCGCCTGGTTCTGGGACAGGTCGGGCACGCGGTATCTCGACATGGCTTCTGTGGTCGTCAGCGCGAACGCCGGGCACAATCACCCGCTGATCCTCGAGGCGATGCGACGACAGCTCGACGACCTGGTGGTGGCGGGTCCCTGGATGTCCACCCACACCCGCGAGCGGGCCGGGCAGGATCTGGCGCGCGTGACTCCCGCGGGGCTCGACCGGTTCCTTTTCACGCTGGGGGGCGCCGACGCCAACGAGCACGCGGTGAAGATGGCGATGCTCGTCACCGGACGGCGCAAGGTCGTCTGCCGCGTCAACTCCTATCATGGCGCCACGCTCGGCGCGCTGTCGTTTTCCGACGACCCGAGGGCCGCCGCGTTCCGGCCTGGTCTTCCCGACGTCGTCCGGGTGAAGGACCCCTACTGCTTCCGCTGCCCCTGGAACACCAGGCCGGAGGTGTGCGACCGCCCCTGCGCCGCTCATGTCGAGGAGATCATCCAGGCCGAGGACCCGCAGACCGTCGCGGCCGTTCTCATGGAGACGGTGCCGGGAACCAACGGCGGCTACTATCCGCCGGCCGACTACTACCGGCGCGTGCGGGACATCTGCGACCGGCACGGCATCCTGATGATCCTCGATGAAGTCCTGACCGGGTTCGGCCGGACGGGCCGGTGGTTCGCCATCGATCATTACGGCGCCGCGGCCGACATGATCACGATGGGCAAAGGGATCACCAGCGGGCATGCTGCGCTGGGAGCGGTGGCGGTCAACGAGCGGGTCGCGAAGCACTTCGACACGCGGGAGCTGGCCACGGGACTCACCCACACCGCCCATCCCGTTTCCCTGGCGGCGGCGATCGGCAATCTCGAAGCGTTCGAAGAAGAAGGGCTGGTCGAGCGTTCGCGTGTCCTTGGAGAGATCGTGGCCGAGCGTCTCGACCTGATGAAGAAGCAGCATCCCTTCGTGGGGGATGCCCGTTCGCGTGGGCTTTACGGTTGTCTCGAGCTGGAGGAAGGTGTGGAGGTGAAGCGGCTCAAGACCGCCGCCTTCGAGCGCAAGGTGCACCTGCTGGCCCGCGGACGCTGTCTGTACGTCGCGCCGCCGCTCGTCATCCAGGAGCAGGATCTGGCACGCGGTCTGGACGTGATCGAGGAGATCCTCAGTCTGGTTTGAGCAGATGCCTGGCCACGCGCTGCGTGGCGGTGCGCGGCAGCGAACCGGGAAACCGCCAGAGCGTCGGCAGCTTGAATGGGGCCAGACGCCCGGCGGCGAAGGCGCGCAGCTCCTCCTGTGTGAGCGTGGATCCAGCCTCGAGCACGACGAAGGCCGCGACCTCCTCTTCGCCAAGGTCGGAAGCCACGCCGACCACCGCGGCTTCAGCCACGCCCGGGCAGGCCATCAGCACCGATTCGACCTCCGCGGGAGCGATGTTCTCTCCGCGGCGCCGGATGATCTCCTTGAGCCGGGCGATGAAGGTGTACCAGTCTCCCGGCTCCCGGCGGGCCAGATCACCGGTTCGAAGCCAGCCGTCCGGCGTGAGCGTCTGACGCGTGGCGGTCTCATCTTCGAAGTAGCCGGAAAAAACCGCGGCATTGCGCAGCCAGATCTCCCCCTGCTCGGCGTCGTTTCCCGCCTCGTCGACCAGCCGGACCTCGTTGCCGAGCGCCGGGTCGGGATGACATCGAGGCCGCCCCATCGCGTGAAGCCGCCGCTCTCCGGCCAGCGGGTGGATGAATCCGAACGTCGACTCGGTGAGCCCGTAGCCGATGACCAGCCGCGCGCCGAACCTCCGCTCGAACTCGAGGTGCGCCCGCTCGCCAATCGCCGGAGCGCTGTAAACCAGCCGGAGGCGGTGGCCCCGGTCTTCCGCGGCGAACGGCGCATTCAGCAGGATCTGCAGCATGGCGCCGATGGCGTTGACCTCGGTCGCCCCGGTGTCCGACATCCAGTGCCAGAACCGCGAGGCGCTGAACCTCTCCTCGATGGCCAGGCTGGCGCCGGCGGCCAGCGCGCCCATGGTCGAGTAGGCGCGCGCGTTGATGTGGCTGAAAGGCAGACAGGTGAACAAGCGGTCGTCCTTGTTCAGCCCGAGCCAGCCGGCGAACGCCTCTCCGGTGATGACGCTGGTGCGATGCGTCTGGACGACCCCCTTGGGAAGCCCGGTGGTGCCGGAGGTCATCAGGATGTCCGACGGATCGTCCGGGCCGGGCGCGTCCACGCCGGTGAGCGTTTCGCGCATGGCGAGGATTTCATCGAGGGTGGCGCCGCGCTCGATGACACGCCCGCAGCCCGCGGGCAGCGTGACGGGGCGCGCGCACAGCGCGGGGTCGACGATGAAGCCGGCCGGTCGGAGGTGAGCCAGCATTCGGTCGACTTCCTCGGGCGCGAGCTGTGGATGCAGCGGCGCCGTCAGCACGCCGATCTTCGCCAGGGCGAGCCACGCAAGAACGAGCTCGGGGCAGTTCGGCAGCAGCATGGCGACGCGGTCGCCGCGTCGCAGTCCGAGCCGCAGCAACGCCGACGCCGCGCCGTCGGTGATGTCGCCGAGTTCGGCGTAGCTCCAGGTCCGTCCGCGATACAAAAGGAATGCCGCTTCGCCCGCCGCCGCGCAGCGGGCGTCGAGAAAACCCCTCAGCCCCCGCGTCACCGCCTCAGCGTCCGCGCCGACCGGCGCAGCGCGTCGGCCAGGATGCCGGCCCGCTCGCCGGCCTTCGCGACGTCACCCTGCTCCACCGCCTCGGTCAGCCCGGGGAACAGCAGCGCGGCGTAGGTGTACCGGCAGGCGTATATCAGGTGCTTGAACCAGGGGCGATCGGGCAGCCCCTTCGGATCGCACAGCGCCCGCTCCGCCGACATGATGGCCCGGTTGAGCCCGGCGCGATCGGCGGCGGACATCGACTCGATGCGCGAGGAATGCGTCGCGACCTTCAGCGCGGATTTGCCCGCCTTCGACAGCTCCTTCGCGGCGCGGCGCGTGTCGCGCAGCGGGACCAGGTGATCGACATCGTCGAGCAGCCATCCGATCTGCCGGCCGTACCCCTGGTAGTCCCATGGAATGATGTCGGCCGAAGCGGCGCGCATCGCCATGCGGCCCCAGACTTCAGCCATCTTCGTCATGTAGATCAGTCCCGGGTCGCCGAAGTGCGTCACCCAGAAATAATCGTCGTAGGCGGAATGATACACGCCATAATCGCCGTCGAAGGTCATGTCGAGCGCCGGCGCTCCCACGAGGTTGAGAAACACCGTGTGATCCGACCCGCTGCCGATGGGCGCCACCACCCCGGAACCCGATGCCAGCGCCGTGGCGCCGCCGCCGGTGCGCCCCTGCTTCCAGACATCGCGCAGCGAGCGCCCGGTCGCCGGATCCACGACATCGTCGATGGTCTCCTCGATGAAACGGGAAAGACAGCCGGAGGCGGTGGCCGAAAACGTGCGTCCCGATGTGGACGAGTCGACGTTGAAATAGGCGACGAGGTGCTCGCGCAGATCGTCGAGATGCTGCTCGCCCCATTCGGTCGAGCCGGTCAGCGCGAACTCCTCGGCGTCCCAGTTGGCCAGCATGATCGTCCGGTGCGGCCGCCACCCGCTTTTGACCAGGCTGCCCAGCGCGCGGGCCAGCTCCAGCATGGTGGCGGTGCCGCTGGAGGGATCGACACCACCGAAAATCCATGCATCCCGGTGGTTGCCCAGCAGCACCACCTGCTCCGGCTCGTCGGTTCCACGGACCCTGGCGGTGACGTTGATGATCTTCGTCACCGGTCGTGGAATATCGAGCTTGAGGTGGACCTTTGCCGGGCCGGGTCCCACGCGGTAGGGGACGTCGAGCGCGCCGCGCCAGTCTTCGGGCGCCTCGGGTCCGCGCAGCTCCAGCAGGATCTCCCGCGCATCGCGCGCCTTGATCGGAACGGACAGGATGTGCGGCACCGAGATCGCCTCGGCCTCTGTGATGCGCCGGGCGCCCTCCACCGACGCCCAGCCCGGCGTGAGCGGGTCGCCCGGCACCAGGAAGTCATAGGTAATCGCGCCGCGTTGTATGTGGCCGATGGGTCCCCAGGGACCCTTGGGAAAGACCTCGCCCTTGACGAAGCCGTCGTCCTTCGGATCCGAATAGATGAGCAGACCCGCCGCTCCCATTTTTTCCGCGGTGAAGGCCTTGAAGCCGCGGTAGCTGTACGGCACCGAGTAGCGCACCAGGACCAGCTTGCCGCGCACGTCGACGCCGAGCGACTTGAGATGCTCGTAGTCCTCCGGGTTGCCGTTGCGGGCGTAAACGACGTCGGCCGTCACTTCTCCCGACGCCGAAAAGCCGTGATACGGGATCCCGAGGTTTGTCTTGGCAGTGTCAGCGTCCTCCGGGAAGACATCCTCCGCCATCTTGAACGCGACGTCACGCGGCTCGACCATCCCGACCTCGACCGTCTTTGGATACGACATCAGCACGTCATAGGAGGTCTGGACGACATCCTCCAGGCCGGCGCTGGTGAAGGCGTCGGCGACGAACTGCGCCAGCGCGTTGTTGCGGGGCGAGCCGGCGACGTGCGGCTCGCGGGTCAGCTCGCGAAAGTCGCGGTCCACGCGATTCGGATCCAGAGCCGCGGCCAGCCGGGCTTCGGCAGCCCGCTCGGCGTCCGACGCGCCGCGCGCGAATCCGGTGATGGGACGGTGTGACGCGGCCAGCGCCGGCAGGGAATGCATGAAAGACGAGACAACCGCGACAATCAGCGCGGCCCACGACCGGTTCCGGAAACGCATCGACACACCTCCTGGCAGCGCGACATGCCTGCGTGCTGCCGGGATTCTAACCTCATTGCCGTAACTTTTCGGCAGCTCGTGGATACCTATCAGTGAAAGCGCTCCCGGCCCGCTCATGCCGCGTGGGATGAGGGGGAAATGCAGAACCACCTTCTCCAGAGGAACGATGATGCATCCCATGACGGCACAGGCAGTGCCTGGCTTCACGCAAACGCGCACCCGGCAGATCGCCCCCGGCCGGCACACCGCGCTGCTGATCGCACTCTTCCTGATCCTCGCGGTCGCCGGGGCCCTGTTCCAGCGAAACCCTCCGCCGGATGGCGGCTCCACAGCCCGGCATCCGGACGTCGTCCCGCTCTACCTGTCGCTGATCGCGGCGGAATGGGGGCTCGCCTGGTACGTCTGGAGAGGGATCCGCCGCCAGGGCGCCATCGGTCTGCGCGAGCTGGTGGGCGGCAGATGGCGCGGCGCGCGGGATCTGCTGCGCGACACGACGCTCGCGATCGGAGCCTGGGCCGTCTGGATGACGTTGATGGCGGCATGGACGGCATGGACGGCATGTGCGACCGCGACGCGCTGGGCCGGCGCCGCCACCGCCGCCGATACCATCAATCCGCTGCTTCCACGAGGCCTCGTCGAGGTGGCGTTATGGGTGGTGCTGTCGTTGAGCGCCGGCTTCTGCGAGGAGCTGGTCTTTCGTGGCTACCTGTTCAGACAGTTCGAATCGCTGCTGGGCGGCCGATGGAGCGCCCTGGCGCTCCAGGCCGTGCTGTTCGGTGTCTCCCACGGGTACCAGGGGGGCGCGGCCTGCCTGAAGATCACGTTGTACGGCGTCCTGTTCGGGATGCTGGCGCTCTGGCGCGACAGCCTTCGTCCCGGCATGATGGGCCATGCATTCACGGACATCATGGCAGGGTTGTTCTGAGCCCAGGGCGCTTCGATGATGGATTTCAACACGCTCTACAGGAAGTACGCACCGGACGTCCATCGCTTCGCGCTCTATCTCTCGGGCAATCGCGCCGAGGCGGAGGACATCACCGCCGAGACGTTCGTGCGTGTCTGGGCTTCGCCGGGGCGGATCGAGATCGCGACGGTGAAAGGGTATCTGTTCACCATCGCGCGGAACCTCTTCCTGCAGGGGTTGCGGAAAGGGTCCACCCACGTCGGGCTTGCCGAGGGGCTCGAGCACCAGGTGCCCGATCCACGCGCAGGGCCCCAGGCGCAGGTCGAGCAGAAGGAGGAATTCCAGGCGGTGGTGCAGGGGCTCCAACGGCTGCCGGAGCTGGACCGCGCGGCCCTGCTGATGCGGGCGCTCGACGGGATGCCGTACGAGGAGATCGCGCGCGCGCTGGGGATCACCCTGTCGGCGGTGAAGGTGAAAATCCACCGGGCGCGACTGGTGCTCGCGGGTGTCCGCGACACGTAGCCGCCCGGGGAGAACAATTGCGTCATCCCTGTGGGAGGAAGAACGATGAATGTCACGCGTGAAGTCATCCTGGATCTGCTGCCGGTGTACCTGGCGGGCGAGGCGAGCCCGGCCACACGCGTTCTCGTTGAAGAGTTCCTGAAGCAGGACCCGGACCTGGCGCAACGCATCCGTCTGCAGGTGACCGAGGGACTCGCCAGGGCGGTGCCGTCCGAGCTTCCACCGGAGCTGGAGCTCAGGACGCTCAACCGGACGCGAAAGCTGCTCGGCTGGCAGAGATGGCTCTTCGGCTTCGGGATGTGGTTCACGGCCATGGCGCTCGCCCTTCGGATCTCGTTCGATGGCGGGCATCTGACGGAATTCCGGCTCCTTATCCTGGACAATCCCTTGCCGTTCGGTGCCTGTCTCGTGGCGGGACTGGCCTGCTGGATCGCCTACTTCTCGATCCGCCGCGGCCTGCGAATGAACCCCCGCTGACCCCGCGCTGCCTCCGCGCGGACGGCCGCCCGCTCTTGAGCCGATCTCTCGGTTCTTCGAACGATGTGCATCCTCCCTGGCGGCATGTCACCCTCGAAGGGGACCTATCGGAGCGAGCCGGTTGCCGCGCCGGGCGCGGCAGGCGAGTGAGATGGAGGGGGCGCGTCGCCCGGGGCGACGCGCAACCCGACCCCGAGAGGGTGTCATGCCGCCAGGGAGGCATTGGGATTGCTCGAAGAACTTCGAAATCACCTCACGATCGTGCGACCGTCAGCGCGGGGTGCTAGGCTCCGCCATCAACCTGCTCAGCTCAAGAGGTGACGGGATGTCGAAAGCGAAGACCGGGGTCGTCGTTATGGCGATGCTGGGGGTGATGGCGACACTGGCCGTGGCGGCGGGCGCGTCCGAGTGGGAGCTGGTCGGCTATGCGGGTCCGCTCCGGTTCGTCTACGTCGACCCGGCGCACATGAAGGATGCAAGCCTGCTGGCGCACATCGTCGGCGAGGTCTATTCGAAATTCGGCAAGGACCACGCGATGGAGATCGACTTCTTCGACAGCCGGGCGGCCGTTCCGCAGAACATCCCGTTCACGCAGGAGCAGCGGCGCCATCAGAAGGGAAAGTTCAACTTCAACCCGAAGACCGGTTTGCAGCGTTTCGTCCGGCTCGACCTGGTGCCCGACCCGAACGACGCCACAAAGCTGCGCATCAAGGAGACGGAAGAGAAGCTGCCGCTTCCCTGACCACGGCGTACAGGATCTCGAAGCCGGTCCTGACGTTCTCGATCGAGATCCTCTCGTCGTCGGAGTGGCTCAGTGACACCTCCTGCTCGTCCAGCGCGTAAGGCTCGAACCCGTACGACTGGACCCCCAGCGGGCGCAGCAGGCTGCTCTCCGTCCATGACGACAGGATGGTCGGCACCACCGGCACACCAGGATTGAATCGCCGGGCCGCCGACTGGATGGCTCGGTAAAGCGCGGTGTCGGTTCCCGAGGTGCTCGCCTCCCGCGCCTCGAGAATCGGCTCGATGGCGATATTCGGGTCGGCGATGAGGCGGCGGATGGCGTCGGTAAAGACGGCCGGGTCCTCCGACGGCAGCAGCCGGCAGTCCAGGTGCGCCATCGCGGTGGATGGAATGACATTGGTCTGTGGACCACCTTGCAGCACCGTGATCGAGATCGTGTTGCGCACGGTGGAAGCGCGGTCCGGGTCGGAAAGGAAACGGGCCCGGAAGTCGGCGTCATCCCGCAGCGAGGCTTCCAGGTTCCTCAGCTTTGCGGGGGGCAGGTCGGGAAACCGGTCGGCAAGCGCGGCGTAGTAGGCCGCCACCGACGGGAGCACCTTGAGCGGGGTCTCGTAACGGCTCACACGCTCCAGGGCGCGCACCAGCCGAACCACCGGGTTGTCCTCACCCGTGGGCACCGAGGCGTGACCGGCCCGCCCGTAGGCGGTCAGCTTCATCCAGGCGGTGACCTTCTCGGCCACGTCGATGCCCCAGGCCTGGAGCGTTCCACGCTCGATCCGGATGTTGTCTCCTTCCGTGAGCGCCAGCTCGACGTCGGCAAACAACTCGGGATGGTGTTCGATCATCCAGCTCATCCCGGTGTTTCCGGCCTCCTCGTCCGCCGTGCCGAGAAAGATCAGATCGCGGGCCAGCGGCGCTCTTTCCTCCTTCAGCCGAATCATCACGAGCGCCTGAAGCAGCCCGGTGGTCTTCATGTCGAGCGCGCCGCGGCCATACAGGTAGCCTTCGCGTATCTCGGCGGAAAAAGGGGGCACGCTCCACCGCGACGCCTCGGCCGTCACGACATCCATGTGATTGAACAGCAGCAGCGCCCGGCGCCTGCCCGCCTGGCCGGTTCGCCCCGGGGGGATGGAGGCGGACAACCGCGCCACGACGTTCGCGCGGCCGGGGGCCACCTCGTGGATGACGGCGGGGATCCCATGGGCTTCGAACAGCTGCTTGAAGA
>DASROJ010000214.1:0-2744 GCA_035646975.1 Patescibacteria group bacterium | reverse complement strand
GCCGGTGCCACGACCGCTTCGGCTTTTTTCGCATGTTTCTTGACGATCTGCTCGCGCAGCTTCTGCTTGCGCCGCGTCTCCCGCCAGTGGGTCAGCCAGGTGCGGCCCCGCCGCAGCGCTTCGACGCACAGCTTCCTGGCCGCCACCAGCAGGTTGCCGAAGGAGATGTGCGTGGCGATGGTGGCTCCCAGGACCATGAACGCCACCGAGATGACGAAGGCGCCGGCGGTGTTGAGATAGGTGACGAGGAAGTCGTCGAGGTAGGCCCCCAGCACGCCGCCGGCGAGAACCTCTTCGTTTCCAACGTGCAGTCCGCCGATGATCATCGTCAGCAGGCAGAGCAGGCCGGCCAGCATGCCGCCGTAGCCGAAAATGGCGGCGCCCAGCCCCATCCCTTTGCGACTCCAGAGCCGGCGCCAGCCTCCCTGGGCCAGCGGGACGAGCAGGAACCACGAGGCCAGCCCGAAGATCTGGTACATCAGCTCGGCAATCGTCGCGCCGAAGCGGCCCGCCAGGTTGCGCGACACCGTCTGGGAGGAATCGCGGCTCAGAAACGAGAGATCACTGGGGTTGTACGAGACCAGCGCCATCGCGAGAATGATGACGGCGAAGATCATGAACAGCCCCACCAGCTCGTTGAGCCGGGGCAGCACCAGCATCCTGCGAAGCAGCTTCTTCATATCTTCAGCTCAGACCTCCAGAATGACCGGGATGATCATCGGCCGTCGTTGTGTCTTCTTGCGCAGGAACCGCTTCAGCTCGGTGTGGACCTTCGTCTTGATGAATCCCCAGTCGCTGCGCTCTTCCACGGTGGAGGACTCGATCGCCCGCACGATCACCTCCCTGGCCTCCGTCTCCAGCGGGCCGTTGTCGCCGTCGATCCAGACGAACCCGCGGCTGACGATCTCGGGGGCGTGCTCGATCGTGCCGGTGTGCTTGTTGATGGCCACCACCGGCATGACGATGCCGTCTTCGGCAATGTGCTGCCGGTCGCGTATCACCACCTGGTCGACTTCCTCCAGCGTGCCGTCGATGAAGACCGAGCCGACGGGCGCCTTTCCCTCGACCCGCGCCTCGTCGGCCGTCAGGCTGACGATGTCGCCGCTCTCGGCGACGAGAACCCGTTCCTTCGGGATGCCGGCGTCGGTGGCCAGCTGCGCGTGCTGCGAGAGGTGCTGGAAATCTCCGTGCACCGGGATGAAGTATCGGGGCCGGGTGAGCGCCAGCATGATCTTCAGCTCTTCGCGCGACGCGTGACCGGACACATGCACGCCCGGGGTGTCATCGAGCATCACGTTGGCGCCGCGCCGGCAGAAATGGTTGATGAGCCGCGAGATCGAGCGTTCGTTGCCCGGGATGCGCCGGGCCGAGACGATCACGAGGTCGCCGGGGTCGAGGCTGACGTCGCGGTGGTCGTTCAGGGCGATGCGCGACAGCGCCGACATCGGCTCGCCCTGGCTTCCGCTGGCGATCAGTACCACCTTGGCGCGCGGCAGCTTCATCACGTCGCGCGGGTCGATCGAGACCCCCGGCGGCACCTTGATGTAGCCGAGCTCCGAGGCGATCTTCACGTTGGTGGAGACGCTGCGGCCGATGAAGGCGACCTTGCGGCCGTTGCGCGCGGCGATGTCCACCACCTGCTGCAGGCGGTGGATGTTGCTGGCAAACGTCGTCACCACCACGCGGCCGCTGCAGCTCTGGATGATCGGGCCCAGGGCGCGGCCGACGTCCCGCTCCGACGGGGTGAACCCTTTGCGCGCGGCGTTGGTGCTGTCGGACATCAGCGCCAGCACTCCTTCGTCGCCAAGCTCGGAGAAGCGGCGGAAGTCGAACCCGCGTCCGTCAACCGGAGTCTGGTCGATTTTCCAGTCGGCCGTGTGGACGATCGTCCCCACCGGCGTGCGGATGGCCACCGCGATGGCGTCCGGGATCGAGTGGGTGACCTGGATGAACTCGATTTCGAACGGGCCGATCGTCTCGCGCTGGCGCGGCTGGATCGGGCGCAGGTCGACGTCCGATTCCAGGGCATACTCGCCGAGCCGCTCGCGGGCGATCCCCAGGGTGAGCCGGGTGGCGAAGACCGGCGCGCGCATCTTCTGCATCAGGTGCGGCAGCGCGCCGATGTGGTCGTCGTGGCCGTGCGTGAGGACGATCCCCGCCAGGGCGCCCGGTTCGTCCTCGAGATAGGTCATGTCGGGCACGACGATATCGACGCCGAGGTTTCCTTCCTCGGGAAACATCAGGCCCGCGTCGATGAGGATCACGGTCCCCTCGTAGCGCAGCGCCATCATGTTCATCCCGAACTCGCCCAGACCGCCGAGAGGGATGATCTGAAGTTTCGGGATGTCTTCGTTCTTGCCTGAGGACACGATGACCTGGGTGGCTCCTGGAAGGGAGGCGGGAACGCGAGGCGCGCGCATTATACCACCGGAAGCCGCGCGTAAAGGCCCAGACACTCCGTCCGTGTGAGGGTCTCCGCCCGGCGGGTCGGATCGATGCCCGCCCCGACCAGCAGCGACTCGGGGCCGGGAATACCGGCCGCCTTGAGATTGTTGAGCAGCGTGCGCCGTCTGTGCGCGAAGAGCATCCGGATGAACCGGGGATAGTCGTTTTCCCGTGCCCCGGACAGCTCGCGGGGTCGACGAAACGGCATCGCCACCACGGTGGAGGCGACGGCGGGCGGCGGCGTGAAGGAGCCGGCGGACAGGGACATGACGGCGCGCGGCTCGGTGAAGTACTGGGCC
>DASROJ010000213.1:0-2277 GCA_035646975.1 Patescibacteria group bacterium | reverse complement strand
GTCCTGTCCTTGCCTGCTATCACCCTGGACCAGTACTCCCGCGTCTTCTGCTGCACCTGATCGAGCTTCGGCTTGCTCACCTGTTTGCCCTTGTACCAGACCTTCCTGGCGGCGTCGGCGACCTCGAGTCCGACCTGCTTGCCGGCGGCGCCGATCTTCTTGCCGAATTCCTTGAAACCCTTGCCCACGTCATGAGCGGCCTGGCCGGCGGCGCCGGCGGCAGCTTCGGCGGCAGCTTCGGCGGCAGCGGCGTCACCTGAGGGTCCGCTCAATGGATCAGCCGCCAGCGCGATCAGCAGTGCGGCGATCGTCAAGGCCGGCGCACGCCCCGCACGCCCGCCACGCCCCGCACGAAACATCGTCATCGGAAACTCCTCACGCAAGGATCCAGGCAGGATTATGTCAGACGGGACTCCCGAGCGGCAACCCTGCGGGAGCGGACGAGGCGTGGTAAACTCGACAGGAAGTCGAAGGAGGTGTTCGTTGGTCGAGATGGAAGAGATCCGAAGACGCGTCCTGAGCGCGCTGCCCGGCGCCGATGTCTCGATTCGGGACATGGTGGGCGACGGTGACCACCTCGAGATGGTGGTCGTCTCGCCGGTTTTCGAGGGCAGGACCACCCTGGAACGTCATCGAATGGTCTACGCGCCATTGAAGGATGTTCTGGGCGGGGCGCTGCATGCCCTGGCCCTCAAGACAATCACTCCACAGGAAAAATAACCGGACAACCCGGTGGGAGCCCTCGAAATGACACGCAATCTCAAAGACGAAATCCAGAAGGAAATCAGCGAGAACAGGATCATCATCTACATGAAGGGCACCCGTGAGGCGCCCCGCTGCGGCTTCTCGGCGGCCACCGTGCAGGTGCTCAACGAGTACGCGGTGCCGTACAAGGACATCAACGTTCTCGAGGATCAGGAGAAGTGGGCGGCCATCAAGGAGTTCTCCGACTGGCCGACCATCCCCCAGGTCTACATCGACGGCCACTTCGTCGGCGGCTGCGACATCGTCCGGGAGATGCACGCCAAGGGGGAGCTGGCGCCGCTGATCAGGAAAGCGACCGGTTCATGAGCCCTGCATGACGGCAAGCTCATCGAGCAGATGGACCAGGTACTCGATGCCGTCGGGCAGCACGCTCACCTCGAGGTTCTCGTTGCCCACGTGCTGGTTGTTGTCGAAGTTCACCAGCGGCAATCCGACGTACTTGTGGCCGGCCGCGGTGAACGCGTCGAGCAGCGGCAACGTGCCCCCCAGGCTCGGGTAGACCAGCACCCGCCCGCCCTCCGCGCGCGTGGCGGCCTTCAGCGCGCGGGAGATCGTCAGTTCGCCTGGATCCATGCGCGCGGCCGGCACCCCGTCGAGATAGTCGATCTCCACGTCCGGCATCCGGGCCATGACGTGGCGTCGAATCGCCTCGAAGACCTTCTTCGGGTCCTGCCGGGCGACCAATCGCACCTCCATGAGCGCCTCCGCGGTCACCGGGATCTGGTTTCCCGGCCGCCCCGCACTGAGCTGGTTGATGCTGAATCCGGGATGGAACAGCAGCCTCTCGTAGTATGGAACCGCCGGGTCACCCTCGAACGCGGCCACACCGAGCTGCCCTGCGATGGCCGTCTCGGCCCGGCTCGCCTCCGCGAGGATTTCTTTTTCCGCCGCGGTGGGCGCCAGGACGTCCTCTTCGAACCCGTCGATGGTCACGCGGCCGTCGGGCTGCTTCATGCTCGACAGAAGCGAGGAGAGCCGCCACGCCGCGTTGGGCAGCAGGCCGTAGTTGCCGCTGTGAGCCGGCTGGGCGCCGGTGCGCACGCGAAGCCGCAGATGCATGTCACCGCGGGCGCCGAGATAGACCGACCGCCGGCTCAGTGCATCCATCGGCCCATCGCAAAGCACCAGCAGGTCCGACTCCAGCAGCTGCCTGTTGCGGCCCAGCGAGGCCTCGATGTGCGGGCTGCCGGCCTCTTCCTCACCGTCTAGCAGGTACTTGAGATGGATGCGGCCTGCCACGGGAGTCGCCAGCCAGCGCTTCAACGCGATCAGATGCATCACGATGGGCGCCTTGTCGTCGGCGATGCCTCGCCCGTAGACGCGCGCCGTCCCGATCGACCTCTCGTCCAGAGATGCCGGCTGCATCGACTCGGTGCCTCTGTCGGGGAAGTGGGGCGACAGAGGCACCGAGTCGATGCAGCCGGCATCTCTGGACGAGAGGTCGATCGGGACGGCGCGCGTCTACGGGCGAGGCATCGCCGACGACAAGGCGCCCATCGTGATGCATCTGAT